>JBEKFZ010000007.1:0-87453 GCA_050013075.1 Thermoguttaceae bacterium
ACCTCCTTGTCCTTTGCGTTTAACCACACAAAGTTTACAAGGAACCCCGTCCTGTTTTCACTATCAATTTCCATCATAAAATCTGCGAAAGTTCAGATAAGAATTTCGTATAAAATGTTTAGCCCCGGAGCTTGCTCCGGGAGTTTTAGCCGTAAATGTAATAGCCTACGCTTTGGGTTGAATTTTGAACATCCGTATCATGCGAAACTCATTTAAAAAATCTTCCATTGTATTGGGCCGTGCGGCTGGATTCTTTGACATGCACTTGCGTACCAATTGGGCGAACTCCGAAGATACATTACTGTTAAAGGCCTCCAGCGGCGGCGGCAGGACTCGCAGGTGTTTCATCAACAGGTCGTTGGAGTTTACACCCGTAAACGGCGGCCTGCCAGAGAGCAACTCGTGCAACACGCAGCCAAAACTATATACATCCGCGCGCAGGTCCTGGGCCTTGCCGCGAATCTGCTCGGGGGCCATGTAACTCCGCGTACCTTGGACCTTGTTGCGTCCGGAAAAAAATTTCATAAATCGCGATTTTTGTTTACGTGCCAAGGCAAAGTCGATTAGTTTGATTTTACCTTCATCGCTGACAAGGAAGTTATCCGGCTTGACGTCGCGGTGGACCCAGCCCATTTTGTGAAGATATCCCAAGGCCTCGGCCGAGCTTTCCACGATCTTCGGCAGCAAATAGGCGATTTTTTCAATGCCCGCGTTAATCCGCTGCTTCAGGTTCGGGGCTGAGAACCACTCCACTACCAAGTAAGGGGTGCCGCGATCATTGCCAAGTGAAAACATCTCGATTATCTGAGGGTGTTTTAAGGTGCAGCCAACGGCATATTCCCAACGGAGAAAGCGGATTTGTTCCCGGTCACTAAGGTATTTGTCCAGTAAGGTTTTAATGCCCACCATGCGATCGTTGGCGTCGTCGTAGGCTTGCCAAATGTGGCAGTTTTGGCCCGTGTGCACCACGTTCAACAACCGATATGGACCGAGATAACCTGGTGTTGCCTTTGCCACTGGGAAACTTCTCGCGCGAATGCCCTGCGCACGGCACAAGTGCCGCGGCTAAACAAACACCCCTCTTTATGGGGTTCGGCCCGATAGCCGCTTGTCCGCCAAAAACACAATTATCGAATACAGTTTAGCCCCTTGCTACCAGTTGGGCAACGGCTGTTTTACCCCCCCGAGTGGATTGTGCGGTGTTTGGTAAAAGAAAAAAATGCGAAAACAGACAATTGGAAAAGGGAGCGGTCCCCTGCCCTGCTCTTTTATGACAATAATCGGAAGATTTCGATAATAATTTATTTGATGTGCATCGCGAAACCGCAAGCGGTTTTTTTCGTCGTTCATCCTTCATCTATTTCTCTTTCATGATTTTCAAGATCAACTCCGCCAATCGGGCTTGTTCTTCGGCGAGTTGTTCGTACTGCTTGCGCTGCTGCTGGTTGGGTTTGCCGTCCGGGCCGACGGACTCGGCCAGCGCGGCCGTTCGGCGGTTGATTTCCTGTTGGAGCATTTTGAGCAATTTTAATTCAGACAGATTTACGGTGTTTTCCGATTGCTTGGCGGCCTGATCGGCGTTGGCCGGAGTCTTATTATCGGCATTAGCCGGCTGATTCGGTTGATTTTCAGGCGATTCCGGCTTCAATGCATCCAGCAGCAGATCCAGTCTGCGCATGGCGTTTTGCTGGGCTTGTTGCGTTTCCGCAGCGGTCAGATATCGTTCGAGAAATCCGGCGGCCTGCTCCATGTCGCGGCTTGCTCCGTCGATTGCCAAGGCAAAAGCTGCGGCCGCGCTGAGTTGGTCGCCCAGGTGCATGGCGTCGATTTGCAGCGAGCGTTGCAATTTTGCAAGATCGAGAATCGCCGCCAACTGGTTTCTGTTGAATTGTCCCTGCGATTGCCGCTGTTGTTGAAAACGACTGGTTTCTTCCAAAATACTTTCCTGCCGCTTGCGAATATCCTTAATAAAATTTTCCAGCCGGGCAAGTTGATCGGCGGAGGATTCCCGAGTGCTCTGGTGGATGAGAATATCGATGATTTGCCGGAGGTTTTCCATGATGGATGTTTGTTGTTCGGCTGCCTGGCCGACCTGATTTTGCCGCAGGTTATCGGCGCAAGACCGCATTTGTCCCCCGATGCCCATGCGCCCGGCCTCTTCCAGAGCAACGGCGACTATTCTGGCCGCCAAAGGATCGCTGTTTTGCAACTCCGCTTCGGAGCGGTCCATGTCTTGGAAGATCCCCTCGAGCGACCGGGCGTGATCGAATTGCCGGGAGGCGAGGATTTTCAAATCGGCGGCGTCTTGCGTTGGCAGGTCCTTCGATTCCTTGCCCAGGGTTCGCCGGGTAGTTTCGGCAGTTTGCCGGGCCGTCTGTTCCTGCTCGCGGAGCAATTGGCTTAAATCGCGCTGAAAACGGAGACTGCTGTCCCATTGCGTTAATTCCGCGATCAATTTTTCCAGAACTGAGACGACCTGGTCTTGATTTTTGCCGGCCGTGGCCAATGCGGCGGCGACTTCTGAACGAGTATCGGCGGGCGCGGACGTTTCGCTGAGTGCGATTTCGGCGGATTTGACGGCCAAGGTCAATTCGCGGCCGATAACCGGCAATTCGTCGCCCTGGAGCCGATCGATTTCATCCAACACCGAATTCAAACGCTGTTTTAGATCGGGATTGTCGATGCGGTTGTTTTCCAGATCGGCCAGCATGGCGGAAACGTGCGATGGAACGCCTTCGCCGGCGCCGGTCAATACCACGTTCACCTGGCGCTGGCCGAGTTCGGCCGCGCGGAGCTGATCCAATTCGGGTTGTTCCAGCCGTTTTGTCTCGGCCAGGCGGATTTCAATCGCCTCGACTTGCAAGCGTCCGGCACGCTGCATTTTAAGCACTCGATCCAGTTCGGATAGAAGCAGATTTTGCCGCCCGGCGATGCGGTCTTCAATCTCGCGCGGCGTGACAACGATCAAACGCCGCGGTTCGCTGCGGGCGGTTTGAGGCAGGTAGTCGGAGGCCGCAGCCTGAAACACGACCTCCATGCCGGGCGCAAGGCGCAGCGGTTCCAATTGCCAGCGATAATCGACGACTTGACGCTGACCGGGCGGCGACGATTGCGAAAGCCCCCCCGCAGATTGCCGTGGAAGTTGTGGCGGGCCGGCATAGAGCGGCACGTTCGTCTCCGGGGATAAGGCAAGCGGAGTGTTTTCGGCCGGCGCGGGTACCTCAGCGGCGGTCCGAAGGCTAAATGCCAAAATCACGTCGCGGACGGCCAAATCATCTTTTGCCGTGATTCGCAAGGGCACAACGGCCTGGGGAGTGACGTATATATTAGCGGCCGGCTGCTCGATGGTCACGCTGGGCGGCGAGTCGGCAACGACAACGATTTCCCAGCGATCGTTCTCTCCGCCCGTAAGTCCTTGGCGATCAGTAAGGCGGAACCAATATGAAGTGGATTTTTCCACGGTCAATGCGGCGTCGTTGAAGGCCGCGTGCAGCCCGTCGGCGCTTATTCGGCCGGGAAATTCGCGGCCGTCATCCAGTGAGAGCACGGCCGATTGCAGCGGTTTCGCGGCCTTGGCGTCGATTTCCAATCGCGTGCCGGCCAGTGCGCGGATGTTATTCTCGGCCTTTTCCGGCGGCCACCCGGTGTACGTCGGCGGGATAAGGCGGATCGATACCGACTCGACGGCCGGCTGATCGACCACTTCCACCGGCAGCCAGGGCATGGAACGGTCGTCTCCGCCCTCGACGCGGTATGAGAATGGACGGACGACGTTTTCCCGCCGGGCGACCGCCGCCTTGCCCACCTGGTGCATCAATACGCTTTCTTCCACCGAAGCGCCGTCGGCACCGGTAAAACGATAATGGATGTAAACCTCGGCAGGCAACGCCGCGGCGGCGGAATCAACGGCTTCGATCTCGAAGGCCTGACCCCTGCCCACGCGATCCACGGGATGGCTGATCGCAAGGTGGTTTTTTTGCGGCCAGGCGGCGTTGCCAAACGGGTTCAGCAACCGGACAAGGGCAGTTTGCGACGCGATTGGATCGATTATCGCCAGCATTGCCGCCGCCGCGCAAACCATGATCGAAAACAGTGCCGCATGTACGGCCGGGCGGGAATTTACGGCCTGGTTGAAATCGATGTCCGCGGTCTCGGCCGTGGTTTGTGCAATGACCGAGCGGCGCAGACCGGGCGAACCGGCCGTAGGATCGTCCTCGGCCTGGGCGATGAACTCCACCGCGCTAAGCAGCCGATCGTCCAGGCCGGGAAAACGGCGCTGCAACTTGACCGCCAGGTCGGCGTTCCGGAAGCGAACAACGGCCGGCAGATAAAAAAAGCGGTAACCAGCCCAGCCTAACGCCCCCAGCAACGCCAACGAAGCCATGATCCGCAAGCCGCGATCTTGAAACCGCAAAACATAGTCCGTCAATCCCAGAAGGATTGTCGCCCCCAGCAAGGCGCTTAGTATCGCGCTCAGACCGCGAACAATCACCAGCAGCCGTACGCGGCGTCGCAGAACGGCAAGTTTTTCCTCGATGGGATGGGGCATAAAATAAGTTGCAGCTATCAGCTTTCAGCAGTCAGTTTTTAACGTACCAGGCACACACAAAGCGCGACCGACCAACCGACCATGCTCCGCATGGTGCCCGTTGGTGCCCGTCGCGGTTTTACGGCGATTTCAGCGACACCCTATTATCTATTCATGTATAAGTGGGCAGTAAACTGCCCACCCCTATTCCCTATTCCCTATCCCCTATCCCCTATCCCCTATCCCCTATCCCCTATCCCCTATTCCCTAACCACTATCTTACACCATACCGCCGCGTTTTCGCAGCAGCCATTCGCCAATCAGCAGCGCCAGGAACAATAGCACCAGGGGCCATTTGTTCCATAGGGGTATGGGAGGCAAAGTTTCCACCGGCACTTGTCGGCCGGGAGGCAAATCGCGGAGCAACTTGCCGGCCGTTTGGAAATCGTAGTAGCGGCCGCCGGTCAGTTTCGCGGCCTCGCGCAGTGCGGCCTCGTCCATGCGAACACGGGCGAACTCGCCGGGCGGCGGATAAACGACGAAATCGGCCGCCGGCGCGATTCCTTCAACTCCGGGCGCGGCAAGCCAAGCATGATAACTGCCCGGCAACGGCCGGTTAAGCGCGCCTTCGAAAGTTCCGCGGCCCATCGAAGTGCGGAGAAGTTGCAGACGTTGAGTTTGCCGGCCCGGCTGCTCGACCACCACCGTCACGCCGTTGTCTTCGACCGGGGCAAGCCGCTCATCGGCAAAGCGCACGCGGAGCTCAACCGCCTCGCCCTGGGCATACTGCCGTCGATCGGCGGTGAGGGTGACGCTGCGCCCGCCCTCGGATAGTTTCGAGCGGCTGAGGTAACGAATGGTTTGGATCCAATAGCGGGCGAAATACACGTCGCCGACGCGCCATCGCCAGCGCCAAGTTTCGTCGGTGGCGTGGAAGAGCACTTTTCCCGCTCCCACGTACTGCATGATGAATATGGGCATGGGGCGGCCGTCGGGCGTGGTGCGGGCGGGATTTTCGGCCAACACCCGGGCGCCGGGTTTCAGGTCCGCCGCCTCGACAAACCAATACAACTCCGGCAGGCTTTGCCAGATGGCTTGCGTTTCGGCCGGAGAATCGCCCAACTGCATGGCCGGTCCAGACAGCCCAAGTTCGGTGGGCCTAAGCTCGAAGCCTTGGGTGATCGGTTCGTTCACCTCGGGTAAGCGAACGTTGGCGGGATTGATTGGCATCAGACGCGCCAAGGGCGTATCGCGATAGGCCAGGGGCATGTACTTTGGACCGGCCACTAGCACCAGTGCACCGCCTTTGCCCGGCTGATCGACGAACGCCGCCAGGCTTTGCATGGCCGAGGCGCTCAAGAGCGCCGGGTTCAGGTCGCCGAGGATAATCACGTCGTAGGAGAAAAGATCCTCCCGCCGCTCGGGAAACGTGCGCAGCGCCGCCTTGTCCTGGGCGGCGTGTTCCAGGTCGGCGTCCTGAAGGACCGTGTGCAATTCGATTGTTTCGTTGCGCTCCAGAACGTTTCGCAGGTAGCGGAATTCAAAACCGGGGCCGGCCCAGGCCAAAAGCACGCGGAGTTTTTCCTTGCGCACCCGGACGGTTCGCGATTGGCGATTGTTTTCCGTTTGCAGTTCGCCTTCTTGCGGCTCGACTTCGACCTCGTAATCGAATTGTCCGACCTGCGTGGGCCGATAGAGCAGCCGGACGGTCTGCGATTGGTCGTCCGGGCCGAGCGTGACTTCGGTCTTTGCCAGCACGTCGCTCTTGCCTTTTTCGCGGAGCAGGACCGAGGCCTTGGTCCCCTGAAACCCGGAGGCGCTGAGTTTGCACTCGAAATTCACGACGTCGTCGACGAAAACCGCGTCGTCGACCATTAGATCGCTGATCGCCAAATCGCGCATGGGCCGATTGCCGCCCAGGCCGATGCAAAAAAGCGGCACGCCGCGGCGCTGGGCATAAGCGGCGGCCTCGGCCAGCGATGGCCCTTCGGTATTGATGCCGTCGGAGAGAATTACGATTGCCGCCGGCATCGCGCCGCGCAGATCGTCGAGAACGTCGCGCACGGCCGCGCCGATGCGGCTGGTCTCGCCGCGGGGCTTTAACGACTTGAGTTCATCGACCATGCCTTCCACGTCCGGCCGGCGGCTGAGCCGGACGCCCGTCAGAAAATAAATCCGCAACTTGTACTGGCCGGTTAATCCGTTGAGGATTGCCGCGTTTTTTTCGCAAAGCAGCGTACGGAGGAGATTCCAGCGGGTGATTTCGGCGTCTTGGGGCGTTGCTTTTTTTATGCGATCTTCCAATACTTTGCGGATTTTGTCGTTGTAGCGGTCGACAATGGTCATGCTTTGCGAGTCGTCGATCAGCAGGACCGCGTAAGGCAATCCGGTGCGTTTCAGCACAAGCGTTACTTGGGAGATCATCAAAAGCACCAGGGCGGCCAGCGAGAGCCGGACGGCGGCCAGCATCAGACGATATCGGCGGCCGGCGCGCCGGCCCTCGCGAAGATAAATTCCCACAATGAACATCGCCGCCAAGACGGCCGCCAGCAGCGTTATCCAGGAGGGCCAAGGCCAGTTGTAATCGAGGCTCCAGGCCGTCCCCTCGCCGGAAACGGTTTTCAGGCCGAACCATCGCTCGATCCAGTTGCTCAATGTACCGCCCATGTCGCGTGATATCCGAGACGCCAGGCCAAAAAAGTTTCCAGAAATAATAAACATAAAACCACATACAGCAATTCCACCTGCAAGCCCGCGCCGGCAAGCGATGCTGCGAGCGCCGGGCGGCCGGCGTTCTGCCAGGCGGTCTGGCGCATAAACGTCGCGCCCGGCCACACGTCAGTTTGCAACTCATCGGGTGGAAGTTGCGCGAGGTCGCTTTCCAAGGTATCGACGTTGACCGCGAAAACCAGGCTGCGATCGACGGGCGGGCCGAAGCGGGCCGCATAAACGCCGCTTTGGGCCGTGTCGGCGAATTGCAACAGGTTCGCGCCGTCTTGGGTTCGCCGCTGAAAATGCTGCGTGCGTCCGTCGGGCGTTTGCATTGTTACGGGCGCGTCGGCCGAAGCTGGGGGCGCAGTCGCGGCGATCGGGTCGCCCACGTCCAGATTGCGCCCTCTGGCATTGCCGCCCAAACAGAAGGCCAAAATCTCCTGCACCAGCGGCAGAAAGCTGGGCCAAAGCGGCATGGCCGTCCAAGTCGCATCGGCCGAGGTGGCCGACAGGATCACATGCCCGCGCTCGATACTCTCTTCCACCAACAGTGGATCGCCGTTTGCCGTTGCCAAAACAACGTGGGCGGAAGAATCTTTGGGCACTTGCAGCTTGAAATACTTGAATACTGGCGTGGTGAGCAATCCGCTTTCGCCCCGGCCGCGAAAGGCATGCAGGATCGGATGCCGAAAGGCGAGCGGGTCCAGGCGGAGTTGCGGTTGGTCGATTAGCGTTCCCAATCGGGCGGGCAGAATTCGCCCCTGCCCTGCCCTGCCCTCTCGGCCGCTGAATGAGTCATCGGCCATCTCGCAATTGTATCGTTCGGGCAGGACCTGATCGCCGAGAAAGAACACCACGTTGCCGCCGCTTTGCAAATAATTGCCAAGCAGCCGGACTTCGTGCGAAGTGAATTGGGCGACGTTGCAGATGAACACGCAATCGTAGCGCGTCAATTCGCGCTCGACCAGCGCGGATTCGGGGGCGACCTCGGGTTTGATCGCGTTTTGCCGCGATTCGTCGCCTTGCGGCGAGAGCGCCTCGGCCAGATAATCGGCCGCGCCGCTGAACGGTTGGCCCGAAGGCCGGCCATCGATGCACAAAACGCGAATTTCCTGCCTCGCGTTGATCGCCAGATAGCGGTGGTTATCCACTTCCAAGGCGTCGCCGGGCGCGCGAATTTCCAGGGCATGATCGCCGGGCGCTTCAAAGCGATGAGTAAAGATGAGAGAAATTTCCTCGCCGGCCGGCACGTCGACAAACTTCCGTTCGATCCGCCGTCCGTCGGCCAGCAGTTCCACGGGCTGACGCGCGCGAGATTGGCGTCCGAAGTTTTTGATTGAGGCTTGAAGATTCACATTCCGACCGGCGATGACCAACGGATCGCTTGGACTAAGGGCGGTTACCGCCAGATTTTCGGCCCCCGGTTGGCCCACGTCGAGAATGACAATCTCGGCCGCGTCGGCCAATGCGGCGCTGCGCCGGCGGAACTCGGCCATCGCCGTTTGATTCAACTTCGGCGACCAACTAACGCGCTGCAAATCGGTAAGGAAATATATTTCGTGTTGGGTTATGCGCGGATTATCATGTTGTGCTTTGGGAAGCAGTTGTTCGATTGCCGCCAACGTGCCGGGCAGGTCGGCCGTGGTTTGGGTCGGTTGCAAGGCCTCGATTTCGCGGAGAATTTCAGCTTGTTCCAAGGCCGGCTTGCCGACCACGACTCTACTGGGCGAAGACATCAGCACGAGCGTGAATACGTCGCCTTGGTGACTGTCTTCGACGATCCGCCGTGCCAGTTCCTTGGCCTTTTCAAAGCGGGTTTGGTCGGCAGGCTTGAAATCCATGGAATACGAGCCGTCGAGGACCAACATGCGGTGCACGGTTTCGCCGCTGCCGGCAGCCGAGCCAGGACGCTTCCAATACGGTTGGGCAACGGCCAGCACCAAAAGTACGATTATCGCCGTGCGGATCAAGAGCAACAGCCACTGTTCGAGGAACAACCGCCGCGTGTGCTGCCGCACGGCCGCCGCGAGAAATTCCATGGCCGCCCAAGCCGTTTGCCGATAATGCCGCCGGGTCCAAAGATGGATCAATATCGGCGCGGCCGCCGCCGCCAACCAACCCAGCATGGGCAGGTTGAGAAAACCAAAGGCGAAGATCGGCGGCTGCGGGAGCATGATATAGCTTAGTGGACAGTGGGCAGTGGGCAGTGGTTAGTGCGAAACCGCGAGCGGTTTTTATTAGCAATCATCTTTCATCTTTTTTCTATCCTCGCGAAGCCAAATAGGTCGATAACGCCACTTCCAGCGATTGATCGGTTCTGAGCGGGACGTAATCGATTCCGTGCCGGCGGCAGCCTTTTTTTATCTGGTGAATGAAATTGTTGAATTCATCGAGATATGCTTTTCTGATCGCCCGGGGTTCGACCAGCACATCGGGCAATTGCTCCAGGCCGCGGAAGAGCGTAATTTGCTCGAAGGGGAAATCCACCTCGGCCGGATCGAGCACGTGCATGATAATTACTTCGTGGCGGCGGTGCCGGAAGTGTTTCAAGCCGGCCATCATGGCATCGACGTTGTCGAAAAGATCGCTGAGGATTACGACGATGCCGCGTTTTTTAAAACGTTCGGCCAGATCGTGAAAAATGGGGCCGGTGGCGGTTTTTCGCGTTCCGGCCGAGGTTTCCATGACCTGCAAAAGCTGCTTAAGATGCGAAGGATTGCCGCCGGGGCGGACCAGGGCGCGGATTTCCTCGTCGAAGGCGACCAGGCCCACGCTGTCCTGCTGATTGAGGATCAGATACGACAATGCCGCGGCGGCGGATTGGGCGTATTCCAGCTTCGACATCGCAGCCCGATCGCTTTTATAGGCCATGCTCTCGCTTGTGTCCAAGAGCAGATAGCAGATCAGATTGGTTTCTTCCTCGAATTGCTTTAGATAGAACTTGTCGGTCCGGCCGAAGACTTTCCAGTCGAGATAACGCAGATCGTCGCCGGGCGTGTATTCGCGGTGCTCGGCGAACTCGATGGAGAATCCATGGAACGGACTGCGGTGCACGCCAGATACATATCCTTCGACGATCAGCCGGGCGCGGAGTTGCAATCCCTGCAATTTCGCCAGCATTTGCGGATCGAGAAGTTTTTGTTTGTCCGAATGGTCCATTATGTTATTCACCACGGAGGCACGGAGGGCACGGAGATAAATGAATAATTATATTTCTGTCAACCTAAATGCAGCAAAGGATCTTTATGAGAATTTTGTTTATCTGAATGTATACATACCTCGCAACAATAATTCTTAGCTTCACAGATTCTTCGTTTCGCTCAGAATGAAAAAAATCCGTGTTCTCCGTGTCTCCGTGGTGTTATTTTTGTGTGAATATAGGGGGAAATTTGATGGCAGTGTCGTCACCTTCGGCGGGGACAGTGTCCAGGAGGCGGCGGATAATGTCGTCGGGCTTTATTCCCTCAGCTTCGGCGTTGAAATTGGTCATGATCCGGTGGCGCAGGACCGGGAAGGCGACCGTGCGGATGTCGTCCACGCCGGCGTAAAATCGGCCGTTTAGCACCGCTTTTGCCTTAGCGCCTAAGACCATATACTGGCTGGCCCGCGGTCCGGCGCCCCAACTTACGTATTCGCGGATGAAATCGGGCGCCTCGCCTTTGTGCGGGCGGGTGAGCCGGGCCAGTTTCAAGGCGTAGCGGACCACGTGGTCGGGCGCGGGCACGCGGCGGACGATCTTTTGCAGGGCAAGGATTTTTTCGCCGCTAAGCGTGGGCGTGACCGTGGCGGTTATGTCGGAGGTGGTCCGCTTGACGATGTCGAATTCCTCCTCGGCGTCGGGATAATCGACGAAGGTATTGAACATGAAACGATCGAGTTGGGCCTCGGGCAGAGGATACGTTCCCTCCTGCTCTATTGGGTTTTGCGTGGCCAGCACGAAAAACGGCTGATCGAGCGGGTGCCGCCGGCCGCCGATGGTGATTTGATATTCCTGCATGGCCTCCAACAGCGCGGCCTGGGTTTTGGGCGGCGTGCGGTTGATTTCGTCGGCCAGGATCACGTTGCCGAAGATCGGCCCCGGCAAGAACCGCAGTTCCCGGGTGCCGGAGAGTTTGTCTTCCTGGATCACTTCGGTGCCGGTGATGTCGGACGGCATCAGGTCGGGCGTGAATTGGATGCGGCGGAACTCCAGCGACAATGTCCCGGCCAGAGTGCGGATCAAAAGCGTTTTGGCCAAACCGGGCACGCCCACCAGCAGGCAATGCCCTCGGGCGAAGAGCGCAATAAGTAATTCCTCGATCACTTGTTGCTGACCGACGATCACGCGGCCTAGTTGCCGGGTAATTGATTGGTATGCCTCGTTTAGTTCCGAAACGGCCTGGACGTCGTCTTTAGTGTTCATGGGAGAGTAGGTTAGGGGCTAGAGGTCAGAGGTTATTGTCATTTTGCGATTGCTATTTCTTGTTTTTTTTCTTTGGGCGGATTGGCCGTTTTGCCCAGGGCGATCAGTTCCTTATCGGTTGCTATGAGCAGCCCCAGGTCGGTCACAAGCAGGTTGCCGCCTTGGGCGTCGCGGGGCAAAAGATCGATTGTTTTACGGGGCTGGGCGGTTTTAAGGTCGAATACCAAAATATGTTCGCGGGTAGGCCATAGGATGCAGCCGGCGGATATTATGCCGCGGCCGAAGCCGGGTTTGTCGTTGCCCTCGGGCCAGACGTGTTTTATGCGCCCTCGGTCCTCGTCTTTCAGACCGATCCAGTACAGTTTCTTTCCGCCGGCAATGAGATAATCGTCCGTAGCGCCGAGCAGATCCAGGGCGTATTCAGTCTGGTCGCCGGTCTGCCAGAGGATCATGCCGGTTTGGGCGTCGAGAGCGAAAATTCGCGGGCTGTCGGCCGGGGCTACATAAAGCGCGCCATGGTGATATAGGCAGGGATTCAAATCGCGCAGCCAGTGCGGGGCGAGTTGAGCCAGATCGCCCTGCCGCCGGCGAGGATAAAGGCTGACCCATTGGATTCGCCCGTCGTCGATATTAATCGCCGCCACTGCGCCCATGTTGGTGTTGAAGTAAATCGAATCGCCGGCCAAGGTAAGCAGGTCATGGGTGATTTGGTACATCATGCCTCGGGCGGGCGTTTCCGCGCTTGCCACGAATTGCCTCCAGCGCAGCCGGCCCGATTGGGCGTCGAAACACGCCACGTAAGCCCGCGGGCGGATGTCGATGCGGCGCATGGCCACGTAGACTCCGGCGCTGTCGGCCACCGGCGAACCGTCGAAGGCCCAGCCTTCTTCCGGCGTGATCTTCCACAATAAGCGGCCTTCGGCGGCCAGGTCCAAACAGACCAGATAATCCGGCCCAACGGCCTCACCTTGGCCTTGCGCCAGGCTGGTAACGCCCGAGCCTATGTGGGCGTAGACTTTGTCGCCCAGTACGGTCAATGTAAAACGCGGCGTGCCCAGCATGTTCGAGGGCAAGGCAAGATCGGCGGCGGCCTGGTCGAGTTGGTCGCGGAAAATGGCCGGAGTGGTGCGGCCCCAAGCCGGTTTGCCTGTACTTAAACGCAGGGCCAAAACTTCCCGGGCCGTGTTTATCAGCACCAGATCGCCGACAACCGCGGGATGATAACTTAGCGGAGCGGGGGTATTGGGGACGAATGAAGCCCCGCGCTCGGAAGCTGGCACGGCGACTTGGTGCAGGGGCACGCGCCAAGCCACCGCGCCAAAGTCTAATTTTTGCGGAGCAACGGCGTTTCGCGCCGGCGATCCGGCAAAGGTCGGCCAGTCGAAGTTTTGCGGCGGCGGGGGCCAGGATGCGCTTTCGGACAAAAGCGCGCCCAAGGCCTCGGCGTAATTTACTTCCATGCCGCCCAGCCGTCCGCGGGCCTGGCCGTGCAAGCGTGTGAACTGGTCGAGTTCTTCGCGTGCCCTGGCCGCTGAACCCTCCAAGATCGAGGCCAGCACCAGCCGTGCCCGGACTGCGGCCGGATCGATATCGGTGTCCGGATATCCCGGCCAGATCGACATTTGCCCGGCAGGCGGCGGATGCGGAATGATCCGCTCCCAATGCCAGCGTGCGCCGGCGTAATTGCCCGACTCCAAGGCCATGTCGCCCAGGGCCAAAAGGGCATCGTCGCCCCAACTGCCGGCAAATGCCTGTTGGACGACTTTTCTTAGTGGTCGCGGGTCGCGATTGGCTATGCCGTCCTCGTACCATTTACGCGACATTGGATCGACTCGGGCGCGATAGAGTTTTAATGCTTCGGGCGGCAGCGATGCAAGTTGCATCTGACAATACTCGCCGAGGCCGACGAAGCGATTTTCGGTTACGCCCAGCAATTTGCCATCGGAGTTTTCCATTACCCGGCTGAGCGTTTCCACGGCCTCGTCCCATTTCCGATCGGCCAGGAAGGCTTTTACCCGCTCCAATTGGGCAAGCGTTGCGCCGTCGGCGCGATCAAGCTCGACGCTTTCGGACAACTCGAACCGGCCGCCGGCCGCGGACGTGATGAATTGAGACATAGCCGGCCGCCAAACGCCGGCCGTTAGCGCCACGAATGCCGGGATCATCAAAAATATCGACGATGGATAACGTTTCATGCCGGAAGGGTTCGGAGTTCAGTGGGCAGAGATCAGGGTTCAGGATACAGGGTTCAGGATTTTAAATGATATACGTGAGAGTATAAACATATTAAGCCCAGAGTGAATACACCCATAGTAAAAGTCAGAGCCGGGGCGCGTCGCCCCGGCATTTCCGGGCCGACACGGCCCGGCTCCGAAAATAATGATACTTCGATAAAAAATAATGCTCCGAAAATAATGATGCTCTAATAAATAATGATGCTCGGAAAAAATGATGTTGTTACATTATAATCCCCCACCCTTCTTCCCCAGCGAGCGGACGTAATTTACCACGTGCCATATCTCCTCGGGCGAGAGTGCACCTTTTCGGCCCTGGGCCGGACCCGCGGCGGGCATGGGCGTGCCATTGACGCCCGCTGAAATCCGCCGGTAAAGGTCGATAGGCCGGTCGCCGCCGGGGAATACGCCCTCGGTCAGATTTCGCGCCCGCAGTGATTGAAATGGAAGTTGAAAACGCAAGGCGAGTTCTTGGGTCTGCTTCGGCGTGTCGGCGATTTTTGGCTTGTTCCAATCATCGTAAAGATTGGTACGTTTGCCCTCGCCTTTGCCGGTCCAACCGTGACACGAAAAGCATTGTGCGCCCATGGTGTGAAAAAGTTCGCGTCCGCGGTCGATGGAAACGGACAACTGCTCGAGTGTGTCGGTCCGTGGCGGGGACGGCGGGATAACGGCCATTTCCGCCGCTTCGGCCCAGGATTTCGCCGCCGGTGTTACGCCTTCAGCCAATTCTTTTGCCCGATCCAGCGGCAGAGCCGCATTTTCGTCGACCACGCGCCGCAAAAGATATAGCTCGGTCTCGCCGCGGATGCTTAGATACTCGACATATTCGACGAGCGAGTCGATTTGCCCGTCGGGCAGTTTGGCGAAGGAAGGCATGGCCGTGCCGGGAAGGCCGTTGCGCAGGGTTCTTAGTAAATCATCTTTAAGCGGTTTGGCGCCTCCGACGGTGGAAGTGTATTTGAACACTCCATTGCGAAAATCGCGGGGATAGGGATCGAGATCCGCGGCGTTCGCTCCGGCGCCGTCGCCGGCGAGCCCGTGGCAAGCAAGGCAATGCTTGCGATACAATCCCCAGGGGCGGTCATCCGCGTCGCTGCCTACCGGCCCGGCCGCCATTTTCAATAAATCCATGTTCAAATCGATCCCTTCGGGAACAGCCGGTTTGTCGGGCGTGCCAAAGAGTTTTTCCAATGTGCCGGAAATGGCCTCGGCTTGATCGCGGGTGATGGATTGCGGATCGCGTCTCTCGGTATTCAGCCGGAACCGCGGCTGCGCGGACCAGGAACAACCGGCAAACAGAAGAAACAAGGATATAACGTATCGCATATTTATTTCACTTGCGAGGGCTCGATTTGCACTACATTTCCCCGGCGGACGAATTTCAAACGAGTCTGTTGGAGCGCGGCCCGCAGCAATTCGTCCAGGGTCGCGTCTTTTACGCTGAACGATATCCGTTGGTCGAGCGAAACGCCGGCTTGCCGGATGGCGTTATCATCGATTTTTATTTCCAGGTTTAATTGAGGGGCAAGTTGCTTGAGCAACGGGCCGATAGGTTGTTCCACTATTGTGAGTGTGTATTGTTTCAAGGTGAAGTCGGTGTCGGCCGATTTAGCCGTATTACGTTCGGCCGGGCGATGCGGAGCGGATATGTGTTCGTGATCCTCGATCATGCCCGTAACGATGATCTTGTCGCCGTCGATCTGGATTTGCGCCTGCGGCGCAAGCGATGCATAATTTTTGGCGGTTGCCTGCGCTTGCCGCCCGGCTGGATAAGTTCGCACCAGTTCCACATGCTCCGGAACTGGCAGAAGGGTAAGGCGATTGCCGTCGGCGGAAACTTGGAAGGTTAAATCGTATTGCCCGGCGATCAAGGTAATCCGTTCGATCAGCTCGAGTGGTGGCAGGTCGGCGGCGGCCCACAGGTCGTGGGGAATTTGGTCCAAGGCTTCGATGCGGAAGCCATTTTCAGTTCCCAGTTTTTCCAACAACTCGCGCGGCTGGGCAAAATCGTCCCAAGCCATCGACTTCTGATTGAAAAACCTTTTCGCCGCGGCCGGCGCTAGGCGACGGACATCCTCCTGGCGTAAAGCCACGAGGGTGCGGACCCTTCGGGCGACTTCGGGAGGGGCGAAATAAGCCACCGGACCGACCATCGAAATCCCCAGATTGCATTTTTGGGCAATTGTTTCCAATACATCCTTAAGGGGGGTTTGATGTAGGGAGATATCTATTTTCCGACTGGGATCTACCCGCCGGTCGATCAGTACCGCTACTTTTTTGTTCCGAGCCAGGCTTTCCAGGGCCTGGCGGAGCGGAATTTCGCCCCAGACGATATCCATGGTTTCGCCCAACTGTTTTTGTAGCGCGGGACCGGTTGCCCAAGAGGAGGCACCCCATGATATCGGGGATAGCATTCCCCAAGATATAATCACGATTGCCGGAATCCAGAACACGGTTTTCATTGAACATCATGCGATGGAAGATCATGCGGCCGATTACGTTAGCTTATCTGGCCGCCAGCCTTGATTTTACCCTGGCTAGGGCATGGCACGGAAGGGTCTTGCAGAAATCTTGGCACAAATGGGAGAAGTGAAGATAAGCGCTTTTGGCAAACTGGTTTGGGATCATCTAACTGGCCCGTCCACAGTTTTCTAGTCGCATCATAGGAGGAGTCGCTTGAACAATCCTTGCCATCTCCGGTAGGTGGATGATTTTTATGCCAAAAGCGTCTTTGTACAAATTCGCAGGTATAAATGCACTTAATCGAAGTTTGTGTTTTTTATTGGCGTTTTTTGAGAATCTTGATTACAATCGAAGATGTGCCACGTAGCCGGAGACCCAAGCGTGAAAAACGACCCGATCCGAAGTCCGCACTTGCTGGATTTGTACGAGAAGTACCTGGACAACCAGGACTCGGCCGGGTACATCCGCCAGGTTTCAGTGCGATATACGCAGGGCACGCTACAGCGTCTGGCGCGGCATCAATTCCGCGAAGTCCGCCGCGCGGCCGTGCTGGCCTTGGGTTTTTTGGGCGATTACCATTGCAATCACACGATGGGCCGATCGCTTTTGGACGACGATCGGACCGTTCGCACTTTGGCCGAAAACGGCATTCGTTCGGTTTGGACGCGTTTGGGCGGGGAACAAGAACGCCGGGAATTGGAGGAAATTCTGCGTCTTAACGCCGCCCAGCAATACAAGGAAGTCGTTCCACGCGCAAACAAGCTGATCGAACGCTGCCCGTGGCTGGCCGAGGCATGGTATCAACGTGCGTTGGCCCATCACGGCTTGGGCCGGCTGGCCGACGCAATCCGCGATTGCCACGAGTGCCTGGAGATAAATCCTTATCATTTCATCGCCGCCACGAGCATGGGCCAGGCCTATCTGGAACTGGAAAATCCGGTCTCGGCCCTGGAATGCTTCCGCCGCGCTTTGCGGCTGAACCCCGATCTGGAGGCCGTGCGCAATCACGTCGTGCGCCTGGCGCGGATGGTGGAAGATAAATAAAAGGATGAAGGATGAGGGATGAAGGATGAATAAAAAAATGTTGGATGCTGAATAAAATCAGAAAACCGCTGGCGGTTTCGCGCCGCACATCTCCCACTGCCCACCGACCACTATTTCCCGGCTTGTTCCATGTACAGGCGATATTGTTTGTCTAATTCGCCGTAGTCGGTTCCGGTGAGTTGGGCGAGGGTGTCGGGACCGTCGCGGCCGGTGTAGATTGCTGTAAGATAAGACACCAAGGCGTCGCGATAACGGCCGTGGTCGTAATGGATCAGAAAATTCGTCAGCCCCGCGGACTGGCTATAGAGCGTGGCGATTTTCGGGTCGTTTTGCAGCTTTTCCATGCCGTAGCCGGTCAGTTGCTCCAGGGGCACATAGAAACCGTCGTGCAGCAGCCGGTATCGGGCGGCGACCATGCGCTGGTCGTCGAAACCGCCCAGCACGTAATAGCCGTCCTCCTTTTTGAGCGATTCCATGTACATGGCGATGCCTTCGATGACCCAAAAATTGCCGTTTTGTCCGACGTTGGGGGCCACCTTGCGCGATTCGTGGAATAATTGGTGCGTGGCTTCGTGGTAGATGGTCCGATCATCGCTGTCTTTGCCGGCAAAAAAGTAGGCGGTTCGCGTGGAATCGAAATATAGGCCCACGGAGATTCCGATGTTCGGCATTGCCGGCTGGAGGGTGCGGATGTATTCTTCATGATCGCGGAAGCAGACCACTTTAAGCTGTATCGGCGCTGCGTGTTGGATTCTGGCCCGGCCCTCGAACAGCGCGGTTACGTCGGCTTCGGAGGCGAAGTAACGGATGAACATCTGCTCCCAAAGGCGATACAAGTCTTCGAGTTTCAATCCCAGCGCTACTCCCGCCTCGATGCCGTGGTTCGTGCGGATGGAATAATGTTCGGTTTCGATGACCCAGCCGGAATCGATCTCTCCGTGGCGCCGGGCGTCTTCCGCGGCGGTGATCCACTTGCCGTCAAAATAGCGATTGCCGTCTTCGTAGCGGCGCACTTGGGACTTCAACAGCCAGCCGAACTTGTCGTTCCACACCATGCCCGAGTGGAGTTTTTTCACCTCGTATATCGTGTGCCATTGGTTTTGATACTTTTGATAACCCAGCAGGCGGCGCAGGGATTCGTTGTCCGGATTGGCGCGGATAGCCTCCAGAACCAGGTCCATGGCCAATCCGGCGTGGTGGGTACGCATCGCGTGCCGGGCCAGATCGTAAAGCGCGGCGGCCTGATCGCTCCGTAACTTGTTAAGCCGCGAGTTCCACTCGACAACGTCCTTCGAGGCGTCCTCGGGCAGTTTGGCCGGGCCGGTATCGACGGGCAAAACGGGAAGGTAAAACTTCAGCGGATCGTGCGGGCCAAGCACGGCCAGAGTTTGACGCGCCTGTTCCTTCAGCCCCTTTTCTTCGCACCAAACGGCCAACTGCTTTAAGTCATCGGCATATTTTGCCTGTAAACTCTGCGCGGCGCGTTGCTGTTCCTCCTCGGCGGCAGGGCAATTCGATCCGATCAACATCGAGACGGCCGAACACGCGATTAACAAAGTGCAAATTACGGATCGACTAAGACGAGGCATAAACCAAATAAATCGCAGTTGTAACGGCGGAAATTTCGTTAAAGATACTGTTCCGTTTAGCCCCGGTGCTTGCACCGGGCGTTCTCTTTATATTGTACCATGCTATCCGCAAGAAAGGCAAAATGTTCGGAATATGGAGTTTTTTAAAGGTGAGACAGGGTTCAGGGGCCAGGGTTCAGAATTTATGGTTTTGGGTTTGATCTTATGGTGGATTTCTGAACCCTGAACCCTGCCACCTATTGCTTGTCGAATGCGGCGTCGAAGGCGACTCGGCTTGGCTCGAAATCGATTTTTTTCACGAAATCGCAGGCCTCTTTCGCGCCCTGGTCGCGGTCCATGCCGCTGTCTTCCCATTCCACCGAGAGCGGGCCGGCATAGCCGACGTGGTTTAATGCGCGGATGATTTCCTCGAAATTCACCCCGCCCCGGCCCAGCGACCGGAAATCCCAGCCGCGCTTCGGATCGCCGAAGTTCAGATGGCTGGAAAGTATTCCGCTTTGCCCGTTGAGCGTCACAATCACGTCTTTCATGTGTACGTGATAAATCCGGTCGGGCAGCGCGCGGATGAATTCCACCGGATCGACGCCTTGCCACTGCAAATGGCTGGGATCGAAATTGAAACCGAATTCCTCGCGGCGGTCGATCGCTTCCAACGCCCGCTGGGCAGTATAAAGATCGAAAGCGATCTCCGTGGGATGCACTTCCAGGGCGAATTTCACGCCGCACTCGCCGAATGTGTCCAAAATCGGATTGAAACGGTCGGCGAAAAGCTTGAAACCGTCGTCGATCATCTGCGGCGGCACCGGCGGGAAAGAATAAAGCAAATGCCAGATACTCGAACCCGTGAAACCGTTGACCACTTCCACGCCGAGTTTTTGCGCGGCCCGGGCGGTGTTTTTCAGTTCCTCGGCCGCTCGGGCGTTTACGCCCGTCGGATCGCCGTCGCCCCAGACGTAATCGGGCAGTATGGCCTTGTGCCTCTCGTCGATGTTGTCCAGCACGGCCTGGCCGGCCAGGTGGGCGCTGATGGCGAACACCTGCATGTTGTTCTTTTCCAATAGGTCCCGTTTTTTGGCGCAATAACTGTTGTCTTCCAGGGCCTTTTTCACCTCGAAATGATCGCCCCAGCAGGCCAATTCCAGGCCGTCGTAACCAAATCCCTTGCACTTGCGGGCCAAATCGGCCAAGGGCAAATCGGCCCACTGGCCGGTGAACATCGTTATCGGTCGTGCCATGACAAACTCCTCCTCTGCATATATGCGGTCAACTGCCGATCGTTATTTTGACAAATTTTCTCATTAGGGGATAGGGGTGAAGAACCGGGAACCGGGGAATATCACAAAGCATGAATGTCGATTGCCGAATAAAACCGCTTGCGGTTTCGCAACATAAACTATGCTATAATTTCCCTAGATTCACTATTCAGATCTTTGATTTACCATTCAGAGTCTTGATTTACCATTCAGAGCCGGACCGTGTCGGTCCGGTTTAACCGCGAAGTGCCCGGGCCGACACGGCCCGGCTCTGCCAATCCTTAATTCCTAATACACAAATGCACATTCACCGTTTTCTGATTCTGACGGCATTGATGATTTTTTTATTGTCCGCGGGTTCGGCAAGAACCGAGGCGGCCGGGCAGGTGCGGTTGGAGTTGGTGGGCGACGCCCGGGGCACGGCCCTCAGCTTTCAGGACTGGGGACAAACCCTGGACGGCGCTGGAATCAAAAACGTCCGCCTCCGCACTGGTACGGAAACCGACAAGGTGGGCATCGAAATCCAGGGCACGGCCGACCGTCCGCTGTACATTGTCACCGGCCGAGTAGTTTCAGGCGATGAACTGTTGCTGCCCGGCGCACGGTTCAAACGCGGCGACATGAAGCGGCTCGCCCAATGGCTGGACGATCTGGCCCAAAACGGCCCGTCCGACAAACGGCCGAAACTCGTCGCCTTCGGCCTGACGGCCGTGCAATTCGAGCAGGTCAAAAAAAACCTGGCCGCGCCGGTTGGTTTTAGCACCCTGGGACTTTCGCGCCGCGAGGCGGTGGAAAAGATCGCCCGAAAAATGTCATTTAGCGTTAAATTTGAAAACGATTTTAAAGAGTCCTTGGGCAACGATAAAGTGGAAGATGAACTCAGCGGCCTGAGTGCCGGCACGGCGATTGCCTGCCTGCTGCAGCCGGCCGGTTTTTGTTTAGTGCCGCAAGCGATGGGCAATCAAATAAAATACGCCGTGCTCAAAGCCCAGCCCAATATCAAGGAATTCTGGCCCGTGGGCCGGGTGCCGGAAAGCCCGATTCCGGAGGTTCTGCCCGGTTTGTTCGAGTTTCTCAGCGTGAACGTACAAAACGTTTCCGCCGCCAAGGTTTTGGAGGCGGTGGGCAAACGCCTGAAAACGCCGGTCCTGTACGATCGCGCTGCCCTGGCCAAATACAAAATCGATCCGATCAAGGCCATGGTCTCATTCCCACGCAAACACACGAACTACAGCATGGCTTTAGGAAGAATGCTCTTTCCCGCCGGCCTGCAATTCGAGGTCCGCACGGACGAAGCGGGCACGGCGTTTTTGTGGGTCTTCACAGTAAAACCGCTATGAAGGAAAGATGCGGGTGATGGTAGAAGTCTTGTAAATATGGCATATCGGAGTAGAATAAACTTGAGGCAATCAATAGGTTGTTTGTAAGGATTAAATTCATGCCGGAAATAAGCCGTTTTTTCGGAATTATTATTCGGATGTTTTTCAACGATCACGCCCCACCCCATTTTCATGCGTTTTATGGAGATGACGAAATAGAAATAGGAATTACACCTGTAATGATAATTAGCGGATATTTACCACCAAGAGTATTGTCTTTGGCCGTGGAATGGGCAGTGCAACATGATAAGGAATTGATGGATAATTGGGAGCGATTACATACCGATCAGCCGCCACAAAAAATAGCTCCATTAAAATAATTTATTCCATATAAATTAGGATCGGAGAAAAGATGTTACCAAGAGTTGTATCTGTAAAACCCCTGAAAAATTACACAGTGGAATTAACCTTTACCGACGGTCTTTGCGCACCTGTGGATTTAAGCAAATGGATCGTCGGCCACGGTGGCGTATTTGCGCCGTTACAAGATGAGAATTACTTCTGCCAGGTAAAGGTCGATCCCGATGCTAAAACGATATTTTGGCCTAACGGCGTAGATTTCTGCCCCGATGTGCTCTATGCCGAAGCTGCGGGAAAAAGCATTACGCAAGAGGTTTACTGAAAGCCCACATGTATGCTGGGTAATTAGCTTCGATATAAAACAATATTTGCAATTAGTTTTCTATACTGATGTAAAACTTCCATCTTATAGGGACATTTGACATATATCCAATTCATCTTGGGATTTGTCAATAATCGAACCTTACAATTGAACAAAGTTTAATTAGGAGAATCAGTATGAACTGGGCAGTATTTTGGAGTGCTTTTCTAGGTTCGGGACTAGGAATCGTGGTTGTTGGATACCTGGCAAGAACTCTATTGGAGCACTGGCTTAATATTGATAGATCCAAACAAGAAGAACAAAGGCAATTACTTCAAAAGCGTAGGAAATCTAATACCGTGGTAGTGGATATTCTTTCTGAATGGCTGCGCTCAGCATATATTAAACCTTTTACAAATGAAGATCGATGGCGATTGCAGACAACATATTGGAAAAACATTTTATGGTTAGACAAAGAACTTCTTGATATTCTTTTACCTAGATTAGCCAATGCCAAAAATGCCCTTCCGACAAAAGAAGTGATTGTACAAGCCAGAAAATTATTACATGGCTTATCTAAAGCAGATATTAAATCAGAACAATTAAATAGCTGGGACCCTGAATAGATTTAGTAAGATATCAATTCTGTGAAAATCAAATACAACTCAAAACCGCGACCAACGGTCACAGTTTTATGTATATCCCGATTCCATATCCATTCGCTCACAGAAGCCCGTCCAGTTCTTCCACCAAATTGCCAAATTGCGTCAGTGCGGTATCGACGGCTGCGGGTTGTTCCATATCCACGCCAGCGTCACGCAAGAGGTCCAGAGGGTCTTTCGAGCAGCCGGATTTGAGGAAGTTTAGGTAGGCGTCGAGTTCTTTTTTTCCGCCGTTTAAAACGCGGCCGGCCAGGGCGATGGCGGCCGACATGCCGGTGGCGTATTTGTAGACGTAAAACGCCCGATAGAAGTGCGGAATCCGCAGACATTCCAGGCTGAGTTCCGCGTCGAGGGTGAAATCAGGGCCGAAATATAATTTGAGCAATTGGCCGTAGATTTCCCGGCATTTATCGAGCGTCAGCGGCTCGCCGGATTCGACCGAATGGTGGGCGATCTTCTCGAATTCGGCGAACATCGTCTGCCGGATGATCGTGCCGCGCATGGCGTCGATCTGGCGGTTGACTAAAAACGCCCTTTCCTGATCGTCGCGTGCGCGATCGAGCAGATATCGACTGAGCAATTGCTCGTTAAAGGTGCTGGCCACCTCGGCCACGAAGATCACATAGTTGTAGTAAATGTAGGGTTGATTTTTGGCCGAAAGATAGCTGTGCATCGAGTGCCCGGCCTCGTGGGCCAGCGTGAAAACGTGATCCAGCACGTCGGGCTGATAATTCATGAGAATGTAAGGATTGCCGTCGTAGGAACCGCTGCTGAATGCGCCGCTTTGCTTGCCGCGATTTTCGTACCGGTCGCACCAGCGGCCGGCGAGTCCCTTTTCCAACGCGCCGCAGTAGTCGCCGCCCAAGGGTTCCAATGCGGCAATGACGGTCTGGACGGCCTCGTTCCAGTTTCGCCGGGTTTGTAGATCGGCAAGGATCGGCACATAAGTGTCGTAATGATGGATATCGCTAAGCTGCATTTTCCGCCGCCGCAGGTTGTAGTAACGATACACCGCCGGCAGATGGCGATGGACTGAGTCGATGAGGTTGTCGTAGACCGCAAGGGGCATGCGGTCGGGAAACAAGGCCCCTTCCAATGCACTTGGATAGTTCCTTGCCCTGGCGTAATAAATGTCGCGCTGGATAGAGGCCGCCAGCGAGGCTGCCAAGGCGTGTTGATGGTCGGCAAACACGCGATAGTATTGGTGGAACGCCGCTTTGCGCACGTTCCGCCTGGGCGAGTGCAGAAGCGTGCTGAACGTGGCGTGACTGAGCTCGATTAATTGTCCCTTGTCGTTGCGGATCGGGCCGAATTTCAGATCGGCGTCGGTCAGTTGGCGGAAAATCTGCGATGCGGCCTGCGACATCTCGGTTTGCAGGGCCAGCAGATGTTCTTCCTTTTTGCCCAGCGTATGCGGCCTGAATCGCAGCAGCCGCTCAAGGAGCAATCGATATTGATTCAGGCAAGGGTCGGCCAGAAAATGTTTCATCCTGGCCGTGGGAATGGCGAGGATTTCGGGCCGGATGTAACTGGCGGCCTCGGCGGCCCGACCGGCGGCGTGCATGTATCGGCCTTGCATCCGCTGATATTTACTCTCGGCCGTATCCTCGGCGGTTTTCAGAAAGGCGTAATTGCCCAGCCGTTCGCTCGCGCGGTCGAACTCCTCGCCGAATTGCAAACATTCGGCCAGCGTGCCCGGGCTTTCGGCCAGTTTGCCTTGGAATTGCGAATAATCGGCGATCCGCTTTTCCCAGGCTAAAAAGGCCTTTTCCCAAGCTCGGTCGCCGGAAAACAGGCTACCCAGGTCCCAGGTGTCGGAAATTTTGATTTTGTTGCGCGGGAGAAGACGTTTCATAGGTAAAGATGAAGGATGAAGGATGAATGATGAAATAAAGCGGACAGAGGATAAGGGGTGAGTTGCGTATGTTATATGGTAGGTTGTAGATGGTAGGTGGAGAGTGGGCGCTGGACGTTGGGCAGTGCGAAACCGCAAGCGGTTTTAGTTGCTTATTCATTATTTAGTGTTCATTATTTCATTCATCCTTCATCCTTCATCCCTCATCCTTCATCCTTGTTTTATCACCAGCGCAAAAGCACCGTGCCCCAGGCCAATCCTGCTCCGAATCCGCTCAGCAGGATGCGATCGCCGCGGCGGATGCGGCCTTCGCTATAGGCCTCGTCCAAGGCCAAGGGAATACTGGCCGACGAGGTGTTGCCGTAGCGATCCAGGTTGCTGACGACTTTGCGGGAATCGATGCCCAGGTCGGCGACGGCCGAATCGATAATTCGCATGTTTGCCTGATGAAAAATCACCAGATCCAAGTCTTCGATCGTCATGCCGGCGTGTTTCAGGACTTCTTTAGTGGTTTCGCGGAGCATTTTTACGGACCATTTAAAAATCGGCCGGCCTTCCATGCGCATATATTGGTCCGCGTTGTTTTCGGCCGAGGCGGAGAATGGCCGACGCGAGCCGCCCATCGGCCGGTTGAGCAAGTCCACTGCGGAGCCGTCCGAACCGACGGCGTATGCCAGCAAGCCTTGATTGTCGTCGCCCGGGGCCAAGAGGACCGCGCCGGCCGCGTCGCCAAACAAAGGATAGGTTTGCTTATCGGCTGGATTCAGCACGCGCGAAGTGCAGTCGGCCCCTATTACCAGCGCCAGACGGCTGCAACCGGTCGCCACATACTGCGCGCCTGTAATCATCGCAAAAATGAAACTGGCGCAGGCAGCTTGAAGATCGAACGCCGGGGCGCTGAGTCCGAGTTTGTCTTGCACCGTCGAGGCCGTGGCCGGCATGAGCATATCGGGCGTGTAAGTGCCCAGCAGCACCAGGTCGATGTCGCCGGGATCGACGCCGGAGCGTTCGATGCACCGCCGGGAGGCCTCGATAGCCAAGTCGCTGGTGGCCATTTCCGGCGGGGCATGGCGCCGTTGGACAATGCCCGTGCGCTGCAAGATCCACTCGGCATTGTAACCCAACGCCGCCAGATCATCGTTATGAACGCGGTTTTCCGGCACGCTGCTGCCGATACCGACGACTTGGACGCCCATTAGACTCCCGATCCGAGAGCGTTTGGTGGAAATGGCGTTTCCCTCGGGTCGGGCGGGTTCGTTTTCCATAATGGTGCTTCCCCAAGTATCAAGAGACATAAGCCTATGGATTTCTATACGGATTCTCAAGGGCAAGGGGAAATGAACCGGGCTTTATCCCCCCGATTGGGAAACCAGGCTACTTGTTTTTGCGGTTTTTGGAAGCAAATTTTCCCAGATTGGCGGTATGAATACATTGAAGAGGTTAATGTTCGTGGCCTCAAATAGCGCCATTTTCCTCATGATGCCCACATTTACTAATTGTCATGTTTTAGCAATGTGCAATCATCGTGAATTGTACAAAAAAAATCTCAAATACGCAACTCGGGGGGTGCAATGTGTGTAATCTATCGGTTATGTTGATGGTTTAAGCAACTTCTATTCCACAAGATTAAAAAGTATTCGATTTTGTTTATGTGTACGATGGCCATTTACTATCGTGCTGTTCGGGGTACGCCCATTCTGGTCGCCGCCAATCGGGAGGAGCGTTTCGATCGGCCCACGCAATATCCCAAAATTCAACCGGGTTCGCCCAGGGTGGTTTGCGGCATCGACCGCAAGGCGAATGGGACGTGGTTGGGCGTGAATCAGCACGGCTTGTTTTGCGCGGTGTTGAATCGTCCCAAAAAATGCGTGCCTTTGGAACCGCGTTCGCGAGGCTTGCTTTGCCGGGAAATGCTCGAACTGCGCACCGCCCGGGAGGCCAGCGAATACGCCGAGAATGAGTTGTCCACCGGGATATACGCCGGCGCCAATTACGTGTGCGCCGATGCCAGGTTCGCCGCGGTGGTATACGGCGGAAACCAAATCGAGGTCATGGAAATCACTCCGGGCCTGCACGTGATTACCAACGGCAATATGGACGACTTCCGCGACGAGCGGCACGAACTTGTGCACCGGATGCTCACCTTGCACACGCTCGATTCGGCAGTGACGTTCCTGGCCGTGGCCAGCCGGACGTTTTCGCGCAAGCCCGACAGCAACGGGCGCCGCGGCGTGGTCATCCTGGGCAAGGAATACGGCACAGTTTCGTCCACGCTCTTGGCGCTCTCGCGGAAAATTCAGCACTCGGTGATGCAATACAGTTCCGGTCCTCCCTGCGATCACCCTTACGACGACCTTTCGGCCTTGCTGCGTCAGGTCCTATCGGCCGAGCGGAGCCGCAAAGACCGCGAGGCCGAAAAGGAAAAAGCCCGTGAAAAAGCCCGCCAACGCGAGGCCGCGGCGATTAAGAAAAAGTGAAGAAAAAATAGCGGGCACAGTGGCTTGAGATACACTGCTGGACAAGCCAGCAATGGCACCAGTGCGGATAGTGTAGAATGCGTAACCGGTCGGGGGTGCTGAAACCACAAACCACAAGAGGTATCGCATCCATGACGACAAAAATATACCCTATTACTTTTAGGATCTTTGCACTTGCTTCCGTCTGTCTTGCAACATTGTTCCCGGTAGCTTGCGCGCGGGCTCAAACGGCAATCGAGAGCGCGGAGCAGCAAAAGTCACGCATGGCGTGGTGGCATGACGCCAAATTCGGCATGTTTATTCACTGGGGCATTTATGCCATTCCAGGGCGCGGCGAGTGGGTGCAGTGGAACGAGCAGATACCCGTGGAGGAATATGCCAAACTGGCCGATCAATTCCAACCCGACAAGTTCGACGCCGATGCTTGGGCAGCCACTGCCAAAGCGGCGGGTATGAAATATATGGTGCTAACCACGCGCCACCACGACGGCTTTTGCTTATTCGACAGCAAGGCAAGCGATTTCACCAGTATAAAAACCGCCGCCCACCGCGACTTCGTGGCGGATTATGTGAAGGCCGTTCGCAAGGCGGGATTGCACGTGGGATTTTATTATTCTCCGCTGGACTGGCGGTTCCCCGGTTTCTTCTTGCCCGACATACAGATAAAAAGCGCGGAGGCAATGCGGGAGCAATACCATCGCCAAATGGAAGAACTATTGTCTAATTACGGCCAGATCGACGTGATATGGTTCGATGGCGGCGAGAAGGATTGGCTCAACTTCGGCGGAGACTGGGTTTCCGGCGCTAAATGGCAAAAACGCGCGAATAACAAGCATTATAATGGGCGATTCAATTGGGAACACGACAAAGTTTATGCCATGCTCCGCCGGCTCCAGCCTCAAACGATCATCAACGGCCGGGCCGACATGCCCGAGGATTTTCACTCGCGCGAAGGCGATCGCGCCTTGGGCGAGTTCGACGCAGAACATCCTTGGGAGCTTTGCACCACACTGGCCGGTGCCTGGGGATGGCAGGCGAATGCACGCATCAAATCGTTGAAGGATTGCGTTGGGCTGCTCGTCAAGGCGGTCGGCCGCGATGGCAACCTTCTGCTGAACGTCGGGCCAAGGCCGGATGGTCAGATCGATCCGCCACAGGCTCAGCGGCTGCGAGAAATCGGCGAGTGGCTGGGCAAATACGGCGAGAGCATCTATGGCACCCGGGGCGGCCCTTTCCTGCCAGGCGATTACGGAGTATCGACGCATCGCAATAAGCTGATCTACATACACGTTCTTAATTGGCCGGGAGACAAACTACTACTTCCGGCAATTGACGCTAAAGTCGTCCGCGCTTCGGTGTTGGCCGGAGGAACCGCCGGCTTTACTCAGACAGAAAAAGGCATCGAGATCTCGGTACCACCGGATGTCCGCAGCGATATGGACACTATCGTTGTGCTCGAATTGGATCGGCCAACTGAGAAAATCAAGCCGGTTTTGGTGAATACAGAGTTGAAATGAGATTGCCGTGTGCCATTAACCACTACTTAACAAATTCCTCAATTAGATCCAAGGCCGCTTCCAGGTTGGCCATGCTGGCGGCAAAAGATAATCTCGCGTAGCCTTCGGTGCCGAAGGCGGAGCCCATTACCGAGGCCACGCCCTTTTTGGCGAGCAGTTCCAGACACCACTGGCTGGAATTGTCGATTTGCACGCCGTTGTATTTGCGACCCAGGTGTTTTTTGATGTTGATGAAGGCATAAAACGCACCGGTGATCTCCGAGCAACTTACGCCCGGAATTTTCGCGATCCGATTGCGGACGAATTCCCTGCGCTTGACGAATTCGGCAATCATATCTGCAACGCACTCTTGCGGTCCGGTGATCGCGGCCAAGGCGGCATATTGGCTTACACTGCAAGGGTTGGAAGTTTCCTGACTCTGCAAATCGGCGATGGCCTTCGACACGTTCAAAGGCGCAATGCTCCAGCCGATCCGCCAGCCGGTCATGGCGTAGGTCTTGCTCACGCCGTTAATGAGGATCGTCCGCTCCTGCAAACCCGGCCGGACCGTGGCAAAACTGGCGAACTTGTGACCGCCGTAGACCAACCGTTCGTAAATCTCGTCGGAAATGACGAGCAGATTTTTTTCCACGGCGACGTCGGCCAGCGCGCCCAATTCGTCCGGCGAGTACATGCTGCCAGTCGGATTCGACGGACTGCACAACAACAGCACTTTCGTTTTTTTAGTGATTGCCTTAATCAGCATCTCGGGCGTGATTTTGAAATTGTTGTCCTGCGGTGTATCGACGATAACCGGCACTGCCCCGGTGAGTTTCACCAGTTCGGCGTAACTGACCCAGTACGGGGCGGGAATAATCACTTCGTCGCCCGGGTCTAAAAGCACGGTAAAAACATTATGGATGGCGTGCTTGGCCCCGTTGGCAATTACCACTTGGGCGGGCGCGAATTCCAATCCGTGGACCGACTTGTATTGATCGACCACGGCCTTTTTCAATTCGGGAATGCCGCTGGCCACCGTGTAATGGGTATGACCGGCCTTCATGGCGTTTACGGCGGCCTGGCAGATGTGTTCGGGAGTGACGAAATCAGGCTCGCCCAGGCTCAGGTCGTATACTTTCCGGCCGGCGGCCTTCAGTTCCTTGGCCTTTGCCGCCATGGCCATGGTGGCCGAGGGTTCCAAGGCTTGGATAATGCGGGAAATTTTGGGGGTCATTTCAGGACTCCAGTGGGCAAGGGTCGGGGCTATAAGTAAGGATCAGGGATGAAAACCTCTATGATAATTCAATTCCACGCCTAATGCCTAGCGCGACCAATGGTCGCGGCTTTACATACTCTAATCTCTCCTAGTTGACGTGTTGCAATGCGCGACCGACAATCATAGTGGCGTATGGGTTGGTTTCCAAGGCACCTTACTAAAAAATTCCTCACAATTCCTCACAAAGAACGTTTCATGGCAAATCCAAAGATCGGCATCTGGTTGATTGGGATCAAGGGCGGGGTGGCGTGTACCGCAATCGTGGGATTGGCGGCCTTGAAAAAAAATCTCACCGGCTCCGCCGGTCTCGTCAGCCAACTGCCCCAATTCCAGCATATCGGACTTTTGGATTGGAATCAATTCATTGTCGCCGGGCACGAAATCCGCCGGGCAACCCTGGCCGATGAAGTCCTGCGCTTGGCCGCGGAAAACCGAATCGTCACTGAGAAACTTATCGAACAAAGCCGGCCGGAACTCGATGAGATCGAGCAACGCATCCGCCCAGGAACGATTTTTAATGTAGGCCCGACGATTTCCTCCTTGGCCGATGCCGATATTCCCAGCCAGGAAACGCCCAGGGAAACGATCGAGCGGCTGCGGCGGGACATGGCCGATTTTGTGCGCGACAAAGGGCTTGAGCATCTGGTTGTAGTCAATCTTGCATCGACCGAGCCGCCTGTGGCTGCGGAATCGCTGCCGGAGAGCTGGGCGGAATTGGAACGGCTGCTGGATGATTCGCAAAAATGTCCCATGCGTGCCAGTTCTTTGTATGCCATAGCGGCGCTGGGCGGGGGCCATTCGTTCATCAACTTTACTCCGTCGCTGGGATCGGGTTTGCCGGCCATCGACGAGTTGGCCCGCCGTTGGAGCACGCGGCACTACGGCTGCGACGGCAAGACCGGCGAAACGCTGCTGAAAAGCGTGCTGGCCCCGATGTTCGCCCGGCGCAATCTTTCGGTGCTCAGTTGGGTGGGGCATAACATATTCGGCAACATGGACGGACAGGTACTAAACGACCCGGCCAATAAAATCAGCAAAACGACCAGCAAAGATCATCTTTTGGGCGAAATCCTCGGGTATCGGCCCAATACGGTGGTTTCGATCGAGTACCTGCCCGACCTGGGCGATTGGAAAACCGCCTGGGACCACATTCATTTTGCCGGTTTCCTGGGCGTGCCCATGACGTTGCAGTTTACGTGGCAGGCATCCGACTCGATTCTGGCCGCCCCGTTGGTGTTGGATATGATCCGTTTCACCGAACTGGCCCATCGCCGCGGACAGGTCGGACAGATGACGTTTTTAGCCAGTTTTTTCAAAAGCCCTTACGGCATGAGCGAACACCGGTTCGAGCAACAATTTCAGATGCTGGAGCACTGGGCTAAAGCGAATGCGGACAGCGGAAGGCAGAATAATGAAACAAGGGATTTGGCTAACAAAAAGACAAAATAAAATGTATAATGTAAATATAAAAGATAAGTCCACTGGGGATTTTTTATGAATGAACGAATTGTCATAGACCCAAAAATTTGTCACGGTAAGCCGGTCATCCGAGGCACACGCGTGCCGGTGGCGAGAGTAGTCGGATATTTGGCCGGAGGAATGAGTTTCGAGGACGTCGAGCACGACTTCGATCTCAGCCCGGAAGATGTTCGAGCCGCTCTCGACTACGCGGCGGAATTACTCAACCTCGAACAACACCATCCATTACCGGTTTGACAAACGCCGATGGAATTTCTCATAGATGCCGACTTGCCGCGGCCGACGGCGGAAGTAATTCGCCTTAACGGACATCAAGCGCGGGACGTGCGCGATGTGGGATTAGGCAGCGCTCCCGATGAAGTTATCGCAACGTACGCCAAGGCAAACGGGCTTTGCTTGATTACAGGCGATTTCGACTTCGCCGATATTCGCGACTACCCGCCGGAAGATTATGCCGGCTTAGTCGTGTTGGGTTTGCCCAAAAATGCTAATCGCGAATTCATATTGCGGCTGGTCGAAGCGTTTCTCAACCATCCCGAAATAATCGCACAACTTCCCGGCCGTCTGGCAATAGTCGAGCCAGGCAGAATCCGATTGCGCCCCGCGTAAAGCTTTTTCCTTCCGCCTCGTTATACCGTCGCTTCTCTGGTACTCCATTGCCCTTGGTTTTCCGGAAACAAGGGAGTGTATTTTATACTGTAGCGCTGTTCGGCCATCCAGTCTTTGACCGCTTCGGCCCAGCGGGCGTAATGGGCGGTTGCCTTGTGGGCCTTGGCGCCGGCCTCGTCGCGGTAAACTTCGTATAGTAGAAAGCGATTCGGATCGTCGGCCTGCTGGAGCACGTCAAAGCGCAGATTACCCGGCTCCTGGATAGTGTTCCTGGCGTTTTCCAAACTGGCCGCGATAAAAGATTCACGGTTTTCGGGTTTGACGTGAACGTGGACACAGGCGATAAACATGAAAAAGGCTCCTATATATGATTTTAGTTTTTGGTTTTCAGTTCTCAGTTTTCAGTAATCAGTTTTCATTCCTACAGCCTCCAGCCTCCAGCCTACAGCCTTTTGTTTTCATCCTTCATCCTTCATCCTTATTTTATCAGTCTCGCGTTGAGCCAGTCGGCGTGGTCCAGGACGTCGGCGCGGTCGGCGTAGTCGACGACCAGGTCGAGTTGCTTTGCGCCGGAAAGATCGACGCTGATCGGCGTGGGCTTCATGCCGCCGCGGATGGTTTCACCGGTGAATTGTTCCTGGCCGTCGATGAAAACGCGAAATCGCACGCTGCCGCCGCCGGCCGCCGAGTCATTGACGGCCAACTCGGCTTGGAATCGCTTATAGGGCTGATCCAAGTTGTAGGCCAATCGGGCCGCGCTGTGCATGCCGATGCCCTTCAGGTATAAAATTCCGCCGGCGCGCAGCCATGTGCCAGTCACGCCGCGGTCGAGGCGGTAGGGCCAGGTTAGGTCCAAGTACGGCACAAAGCGATACTCGCCGGGTTTGAGGTCGGAAAGATAAACCGCACGGCCGGATATGGGCTGGAGAAAAACCAGATGCCTGGGCAATGTCTTCCAGGTTTGACCCGCGACGGTGAGTTGCAGGGTTGAAGAATCCATGCGCACGCCGGTTGCCGACAGCCGGGTGCCGTCGCTAAAGCCCAGCCAGGTCCGGGCGGTATCGTTGGGCAATTTCCTCCTTAGCGCCGGGTTAAAAATGATTGCCGTGACGCGGCCTAGCTCGACGTTCACCGCTGCGACGTTGGTCTTGAGCTTGACGGCATCCTCTTCGATCTTTTCAATGAGTCCGGCCGGCTCATCGCCGTTATCCAACAAAAGACGATCCGACTGGCCTTCTGCCCGGGCGATGCGGTCGAAAAGGGCGTCGCGGTCTTTCAGAGCCGGCGGCAATCGGAAGACCGCGCCGGCAAGGGCGTCCCAAGGGATTTTCAGTCGGCCGAAAAGGTCTGAGTCGGCCAAAAAGGCGTCTTTATCCGAGGAAAGCACGTCGGCCGCGAGCAGACCACCGTCGGTTAGAACCAGGATCGGGGCTCGTTTAGGTTCCGGACATGCGCCCCAGGCGACCAAATCACTCAAAGGTAGTTGCCGTTTTTGACCGGCGGCTTGGAAGGCGATCTGCCCTTTTGAGTCGATGGAGGTTAATTCCCCGGAAAAAGGCCGGCCTTCGACGGGCACGGTAATAGGGGCGTCGGCATAAACAGACTGTAAAGGCAAGATCGATGAGAGCAAAAAAAAGGAGACGAGTGCAAATTGCAAAGTGCAAATTGCAAATTGCAAATTGTGGATAGTTACATGTTCCACGTTCCGCGTTCTGCGTTGCTTCATATTTTTCTATTCCCTATTCCCTATTACCTATTACCTACTTTTATCGTTGGAATATGGGGAGATAATTGTTCGGCATTTGCAGGACGATGCAAGCCATTGCCGTGGCGCACTCGTTTCCTTCGGCCGGGGCGAACCAGGATCCGTCTTCCTGTTGTTTGGCGACGAGGTCGTCGCGGACTGCGGGAAACCAGCGGGCGAAGCGTTTTCCGCCCGCCTGCCAGAAGGCCTGCGCGGCGTAATAATGGCCGTAATAAAAATAATTTTCGCGGCGGACGGATCCTTCAGCCGGGATGAATTCCATCAGGTAATCCAGGCCCTTGGCAATTTCGGCGCCCTCATAAATTCCCGCGCTGTAAAAGGCCGCCACGGCTGCGGCGGAACGGGGAAACGCGCTCTCGCCGCCTTGGATCATGTACATGAAACCGCCGTCCGGGTTCTGGCTCCGTTTGATGTAACTTATCGAACGGTCGACGACCTCGCGCGAGACGAAGATGCCGGCGTTGCGGGCCGCGCGCAAGGCCATCATCTGGCAGACGGTCACCGAGATATCAGCGTCGGCGCGTTGCGGATAGTAGCGCCAGCCGCCGTCGTTGTTCTGTGAGTTGGCAATCAGCTTGACGGCCTTGTCGAGCGCGTCGCGCAGCTCGGGGCGGGATGACATGCCGTGACATTCGGACAAAAACATGGTGGCGAAACCATGCCCGTACATCGGTCCGTGCGTGGCGGTGTCCGGCCCGTTGATGAAACCGCTGGGTTTGGCGTTGGCCAGGATGTAATCGACGCACTTGTTGACGTGTTTGCCGTAAGGGCCGCGGCCGGGCGTGCTGCCGCCCGACATGAAAGCCATGCCGGCCAATCCGCAAACGGCCACGTTGCCCCGAGCCGGTCCGTTGCCGAACGAGCCGTCGTCGTGCTGGCGCTGGGCCAGCCAACTTAATCCCTTTTCAATAGCTTTTTCGGCCGCGGGCGTAATCCACTTCGCGGCCGCTTTTTCATGGTCGATCTCTTGCGCCTGGGCGGCAAATGTAACAAAGATAATGAAAAACGTGCAAGTGGCAGATAGTAGATAACAAAGAGTGGGCAGTGGGCAGTGGGCAGTGGGCAGTGAAGAATGGAAAGGGGAGAGGGGTGGGCAATTTATTGCCCACTTTAAAATAGTAGTCGTTGGGCGATGGGCGGTGGGCAACGCAAAACCGCAAGCGGTTTCCATAATTATTTCATTATTCCGCGATCTATCTTCCTTGTTCTTCGATTTCAATTCATCCTTCATCCTTCATCCCTCTCATCCCTTTTAACCGGGCAATAAATTGCCCGGCCCTCTCTATCCATCCCTCGTCCTTTTTCACTTTCTACTTTTTTTCTCATTGGATAAATCACGGAAATAATCTTCGATAAGATCCTGGTACTTGGGAATGAATTCTTCCACTGGGGTTTGCAGCATTTGCTCCCGGACGTGCGAAGGCAACTCGCCCCAGAGATTATTCATCATTGCACGCATTTCTTCCATGTCGGGTTTGTGCGATTGGCCGTCAGGCGAGCGCGGAGAACCTGCCGCGGCGGGCTTATTGCCGGGTTTTTGACCGGCTTTTGTACCGGGCTTGGGGTGCGAACCAGTGGGATTTTGGGCGGATTGCCGAGGATTCGACGAGCTTGACGAGCATTGCCCAGCCGATTTCTTGGCCTGGTTAATAAGTAGATCCAGATCGGCGACGATTTGCTTTTGCAGATTGAGCGTGGCCGGCCCGGCGTCGGATTTTGCCATGCGCTGCCGGACTTGGAGCATGGTTTGGGCGATGCTAAGCAGCGGATCGTCGTTTTCTTTTTCAGCCGCCGCTCCCAGTTCCCGTTGAAGTCGCTCGTTGAGATCCGCGCCCCCCTGCCCTGCCCTGGTTTGCAGATTGCCATTTTTCTCGCCGGGGCCGTAAACTTCCCGCTCGATATCTTTTTTAGATTGATCCTTGAGGTTTTTAAGCAGTTCGCCGTCGAGCGATCGGCGCTGCTGCGATTGGGCCATGACTGGCGCGGAGGAATATGAAAACGAGATCAATTCAAACGAAACGATTAAGATTGCAAATTGCAAATTGCAAATTGCAAATTTTAAAATGCAGAATTGTTTCATAAAGCGACTCCGACTGACACATTGCTTTGATATTCATTATACCCGCGAAAGTCGCTTATAGAACCACCCGGCTATTCCCGATCCCCGACCATGCCGACCAATGCTGCGCATCGGTGCCCGATGTCGCCCGGTCGCGGCTATTTAGTCTCAGGTAAAAATGTCGCGTTTTCGCCTCAGAGCCGGGCCGTGTCGGGTGCGGAATTACCGGGGCGACACGCCCCGGCTCTGACTTTTCATATTACATTCTTTTTCTGACTCTCAATAAGCAAATAATTATTCCCTGTCTTTGTAATCCACCTTCACGAGAAAAAGTCCTTGCGGGGGCGCGGTGGGGCCGGCCAGGCGGCGGTCGACGGCGCGGAGGACTTCAGCCGGGTAGGTTTCGGGCCTGACGCCCCGGCCGACTTCGACCAGCGTGCCCACAATCGCGCGGACCATATTATACAAGAAACCGTCGGCTTCCACTTCAATTGTAATCCAGTCTTGTTCATCCCCCCTGCCCCGCCGGACCGTTAGATCGAAAATCGTGCGCACGCTGTTTTTAGACCTGGAGCTGGAAGTTTCAAAGCTGCTGAAATCATGGGCGCCGATAAGCGCAGTAGCGGAGCGGTGCATGGACTGGGCATCCAGCCGGCCTTGTCTGAAATGCCAGCAATAGCGGCGGCGGAACACGTCCCGGACCGGCCCGTCGTGGATCAGGTAGCGGTAGCGCTTGCCGACGGCCTGATGCATGGGATGAAAATTGTCGTGCGTTTCGGATGCATCGAGAACGGCGATGTCGCCGGGCAGAACGGCGTTTAGCGCCCGGCGTAAAACCTCGGGGGTCAAGCGGGTTTCGAGGCGAAAACTAACCACCTGTCCCAGCGCGTGCACGCCGCCGTCGGTCCGGCCACTGGCAAGAATGCGTACGCTTTGGCCGGTGACGCGAGCGATGGCGTCTTCGATGGTCTCCTGAACCGACCGTTGCCCGCTCTGGGCTTGCCACCCGAAATAATTCGTGCCGTCGTACGATACCAGGAGTTTGAAAGTGCGCATTATTTTAAGCTATCAGCTATCAGCGATCAGCTTGCCGCAACCAAAACCCCCGGTGTGTTCACCGGGGGCTAAATAAGTCACCCCCGCTGTATTCATCGGGGGCTAAATGAGACTCTATTTCCGTTTGCCCATGACGGCCTTGTCGCCGAGTTTTACCAGCAATTCGGCGATCTGCACGGCATTGGTGGCCGCGCCTTTGCGCAGGTTGTCGCTGACGCACCAGAAGGCCAAGCCGTTGGGACAGGAAAGATCTTCGCGGATTCGCCCGATGAAGGTCTCGTCGCGCTGGTCGCAATTGATGGGCATGGGATAGATTTTGTGGTCGATGTCGTCCAAAACCACCAGGCCGGGCGTGGCGGCGAAGAGTTTGCGGGCTTCTTCGACGCTGACTTTTCGCTCGGTTTCCACCAGGATGCTTTCGCTGTGACAGTTGGAAACCGGGACGCGCACGCAGGTCGGGCAGATTTGGATGTCGTCGTCTTCCAACATCTTCCGCGTTTCGTAGACCATTTTCATTTCCTCGGACGTATAGCCCTTATGCTTGGGAGAGCCGATCTGCGGAATGCAATTGAAGGCAATTGGGTATGGGAAACATTCGTATTTATATTCTTGCCCGGCCAATAGAGCCCGAGTGCCGCCATCCAAGTCGCGGGTGCCTGCCAGGCCCGCCCCGCTGGTGGCCTGATAAGTGCTGACGACGACCCGCAGCACCCCCGCGGCGTCGTGCAAGGGTTTCAGGGCCTGGACCATTTGCGTGGTGGAACAGTTCGGACTGGAGATGATGCCTTTATGTCGGAGCACCGCGTGCGGATTGACCTCTGGAATGACCAGGGGCACGGCGGGGTCCATGCGCCAGTATCCGCTCTCGTCGATCACCAGGCAGCCGCGGCGTACGGCGTCGGGGATGAAATCGCGGGCCACGTCGTCGGGAGTGCTGCTTATGGCCAGGTCCACATCGTCGAAAACCGGACCTTTTAGCTCCTCGACCGTGATTTCCCGGCCGGCGTATGGCAACTTTTTGCCCGCCGATCGGGCGGAAGCCACAAACTTGATCCGCTTGACGGGAAAGCGATGATCTTCGAGCAATTGGCGAATGATGGTCCCAACTGCGCCGGTGGCGCCTACGACAGCTACACAATCGAACACGGGCAATCTCCTTGTTGTTTAAAAAATTATAATCTAACAAACAAAAATGAGGTTCTATTACCTTTTGATTATGCCATGATCGGCGGAAAATCACAACCGCACATATATAACAAAACCCCCGCCAGGTGGAGTCCATGGCGGGGGTCGTTTTTGGTCATCTTCAGTTGACGTGCCTTCGGCCTTGGGCCGGCGGCGGACATATTCGGTTTAATTGGCTGCGGCCACGGATTCGGCCGGGTTGGGATTGAAACCAAAGGCCACGGCGGTATTCTGGCCGGCGGTCAGAGTCACGCTGCGGGTGTCTTCCATTAGTTTCCCGTCGCGGACTACTTCAGCGTGAATGTCGTACTTGTAGCTGAAACCGGGTTTCAGGCCGAAGGATACGAACTGGCGACGGCTGCCGGTGCTGCGGGTAGCCAGACCGTTGATCGTGACCTTGGCGTCGTAGGGTACCCAGACCGTTACCACGCCACTTGTTTCCGGAGTCGGAGATGACGTGCTTGTCGGTTCGGCGGGCACTGTGGAGGTAGCGCCGGGCATGGCGGGCGCCGGCTCGTTAGGACTGGGTTGAGCAGGCGTGGGCCCGGGTTCAGGCGGCATGGCCGGAGCGCCGGACGCCGGACCTTCCATCACCGGCTTCTTGGCAGGGGTGGGCGCCGCGGTCGGAGCAGAAGGCATCGTTGTAGCGGTCGTTGAACCGCAACATGTCGCCGCTACTTCATTGCAACAGCTATAAGTTGCATAGCATCCTGAATAGCAGCCTGAATAGCAGCCCGCATAGCAACCTCCCCAGCCACAGCTCCAGCGGTAGGGTCGGCCGCATCCAGCATACCAACCTCCGCAAGAATTGCAGGCCGAGTAGCAAGGCGAACAGCCATAACCGCAACCCCAATACGCCGGTCGGCAGCATCCCCACCACCAGGCGTTAGCACTCTGGACAGTGGTCATAAGTACTGTAACAACCACTATCACAAACAACACACTTTTCCAGGTTTGTCGACTCATAGGTTTCCGCTCCCTTTTTAAAAAAGGACAAAAAAAGTTTTCAAGGCTACAAACCCTGTAGCTTACCAATAATAGCATGAAAATCAAGTAGGTTGGGTAAACTTATCCGATTTGGCAAGCTCTTGCAATCATAGAACTTAGGGCAAACGTCCTAAGAAGACATCTAAATTATAACGATTCGTCCCGGAAGAAAACCACCCGAATTAGTGGTTTGACGGGGAGCTATGTTTACGTTTTTGCTACAGATGGAATCGTTTTTCCCTTGAGTTGGTAGACGTAAGCAAGCACTTCGGCCACGGCTGCGTACTTGTCTTGAGGGATGGGATGGTTGATATCCACATCACGGTACAAGGCTTGAGCCAATGGTTTCTTTTCCACAATGGGAATACCATGTTCCAAGGCCAGGGCGCGGATGCGTTGGGCAAGAAGGCCCGCTCCTTTAGCCACCACGATGGGCGCGGCCATGGTTTCCGGTTCGTATTGAACGGCCACGGCCAATTCGGTGGGGTTGGTGATTACCACGTCGGCTTTGGGCACCGCGGCGGAGATGCGATGCAAGGCCAACTGACGTTGCACTTGGCGACGCCGGGCTACAATCTGGGGATTGCCTTCCAGATTTTTCAATTCTTCGCGGATCTCTTGCGGCGTCATCTTCAGGTCCTGCTCGTGCTTCCACCATTGGAAGCCATAGTCGAGCAAGGCCAGAAACACGAGCGCCCCGGCGATTTTCAGCGCGGTCCAGAGCAGAATCTGGAGCATCAGCAAGGCGATTTCCCCGACGCCATGTCCGGACAATCCCAGAATCTTCTCGCGCTGATTCCATAGACTTATATAGGCCACGCCGACAATGACGGCGATCTTGAAAATCCCAAAAAGCAAGTGCACGCCGTTGGAAAGTGAGAAAATTCGGCCCAGACCCTTCAACGGGTCGATGCGGGTCAAATCGAGCGCTACTTTATCGGGCAGAAAAAGAAAACCCACTTGCATCAGGTTCGAGGCTATGCCAGCCAACATCACCAATCCCAAAATGGGCAATAAGTATTTAGCCAGCATTGATACGGTAGAAGTCCACTGGCTTACCGCAAAATCCAAATCAGCCGAAAGCCATGCATCGCGGCCCAATTGTTTTGCGGCGTATCCGCCGAAGAATTCCACCAGCCGCGGGCCCATCATCAGCAATATCAGCAGACCGGCCAACAACAAAAAGGCCGATCCCAAGTCCTGACTTTTGGCGACGTGGCCCTCCTGGCGGGCCTGTTGCCGGCGATGCTGGGTCGGTTCTTGCGATTTATCGCCGTTTTGTTCGGGCATTTTTGGATGGGCCGTGGATGAGCGGCAAACACACTGGTTTGCACACTACATATTCATGGAAAAAACTCCCGGAGCAAGCTCCGGGGCTAAACCGAGAACTGAAAACCGTGAACTGTGAACTGAAAACTACTTCACGAAAGCCATCCCACGCGCATCGGTGTATGAAGGGCATCGAGTAAAACTTCCAGGGCGGGTTCGATTTGTTCCTGGAAAGCCCATGCAACGCCGCCTAATGTCAAGGCCAAGGCGCCGAAAATGAGCAACGAGTTCAGGCCGAATCCCAAAATCAACACGTTCAACTGGGGAACGGTGCGGCTGATCAGTCCCAAAACAAGAGTAGCCAGCAGCAAAGCGATCGTAGCCGGGGCGGCGGCGCGGATGCCCAGCGAAAAACTCTGGGCCATTAGCGTGACAAAAGCGTCGGCGATCGATCGGGAAAATACTCCGCTGCCGGGCGGAATTGTCCGGAACGTATCGAGCAATCCGGCCATGACCAGCCTGTGACCGCCAATACACACGAAAATGCTCAGACTAACAAGGGTAAACAGCCTGGATAGGATGGGCGTGTTCATATCCGATGTTGGATCATAGGCCTCGGCTATCATCAACCCGCCCACGTACCCGATTATTTCGCCCGCCAGTTCCATGCCGTGAACGAGGATCATGATCCCGAATCCCAAACACGTTCCCACTATCAGTTCGCCGCCTACGAAAACCAGGTAATTCAGCAGGTTGCCGGGCTCCGGCGCGGCCGCGTTCCATTGCGACGGCATAATCAGCACGGCCAAGGCCAGGGCCAACAGCGCACGCACGCGCATAGGCGCGTCGGTGGAGCCGTAAATCGGAGCGGTCATCGTCAAAGAGCTCACCCGGGTAAGCACCAGGGTAAACACGATGAACTTGTCGAAGTTGAGTTGATTTACCCAATCCATACATGTAAGGATGAAGGATGAAGGATGAAGGATGAATGCTCATCAATATGAATAGGTGTGTTGTTCATCGTTCAATTTTCCACATTTTAAATTTTCTCGTCTATTAGAATCTTCCGGGAATTCCGGCGATCAAGTCGCTGGAATACTGCACCATGCGGGCGATAAGCCAGGGGAGCGTAAGGCTTAATACCAATACCATCGCAATCAGTTTGGGCACGAAGGCCACGGTCTGCTCCTGGATCTGCGTGAGGGCCTGCAATAAACCGATCAGCAAACCCACGACCATCCCGGCCAACAGGACCGGAGAGCCGATCAGGAGCATGTTCCATATCGCTTCGCGGCCGATATCGATGACTGCTTGAGCGTCCATAAAAAAGGATGAAGGATGAGGGATGAAGGATGAAAACAAAAGGCTGTAGGCCGGAGGAATGGAAACTGATTACTGAAAACTGATAAATGAAAACTTGATAAAAACCGCTTGCGGTTTCGCGCTGTCTGCCGAAAACTGATAACTGAAAAGTTTATGTAAAAGGTTGGAAGCTTTCCATCAACATTCCCACGACCAGGTGCCAGCCGTCGACCAGGACAAACAGCAGGAGTTTGAAGGGCAAGGAGATCAAGACCGGCGGGAGCATCAACATGCCCATCGAAACCAGCACGCTGGATACCACGATGTCCAGAATCAAAAAAGGCAAGTAAATTTGGAATCCGATCAAAAACGCGGTCTTTAGTTCGCTGAGCATGAAGGCCGGCAAAAGGGCCATAAGCGGGACGTCATCGTAACTTTTCAGTTCGGGCTGGTCGGGCAGGTAGTTCATAAAAAGATATACGTCCTCGGAATTCTTTGTCCGTTCGATCTGCTGGCTCATGAATCGGCGCACCGGGGCTACGCCCGACTTCCAGGCTTCATCCAGCGAAATGCGGTGTTCCGTATAGGGGACCACGGCCTCGTAGTAAACCTGCTTCCACACCGGGGCCATGATTAAAAACGTGAGAAACAGCGACAGGGTCGTGATCACCTGGCTGGGCGGGAGTTGCTGCGTGCCGATCGCCTGGCGCAGCAAACTCAGCACCACCACGATCCGCACAAAGCACGTGGTCATCAGCAATATCGCCGGGGCCAGGCTGAGCACGGTCAAAAGCAGCATGACTTGGATCGTGGAGCTGAGTCCTTCGGGGCTGGTCCATTGTTTTGGTCCGCCGGAAAGCCCTTCTGGCAGCTTCATCGTCAACGGCTGATTGCTAGTCTCTTGGGCGGCGGCCGAGGCCAGGAAACAGAAACACACCATAACGATGGCCAAATACGCCAACGGCTTCCTCGGCGCCCAGGCAATTCGCAATTTGCGATTTGCAATTTTTTTCCAAAACGAAACCAGGCCGCGACATTTTGTTTCAGGCATTGCGATGCTCCCAATTCAAGGCGTCCGGCTGTTCGGTTTGCGAGTGATCGTAATCCGCATATTCGCCATGCGAAAGAGTTCCTCGGGAAGGGCGTTTTGGCGCGAGTTGTTCAAAAATGCGCCGGAACGCCGCGGTGGAACTTTGCGGGCCGGCCTGACGGCATAATCCGGCCAATCGGTCGACTTCCTGGGGATCGGTAATTTCGGTGAGCGTTTCGGTCCCGGCCGGGGTGATCGAGACCAGCAGAAGTTTGTTGCCGCAGCGCATGAGATGCACGTTCTGCCGGCCGGCCAGCGGAGCGCGTCCGAGCACTTCGAATGCCTCGTTGGGAAGACGCGTAAGCCCCTGCGGAGCGGCCCGGCGCATCAACCAGGCGATCAGTAAAAAGATTCCCAATACCACGCCAAGACTTCCGGCAAGCGTGAGCATCGAGGGCGGGCCGTTGGGCTTTTTGCTCGAATCCTGGGAAATGCTTTTGCCCGAGGACGACGGCGGAACGTGCGATTCCCGTCTAGGCGGCAATGAAGCCGCCGCCGGCTTGCCGCCGTTGGCGGAAGCGTCGGCGGTCTTGTCGGCGGTCTTGTCGGCGGCGGGCAGTGGCGGGGCTATCGACACAGGTCCGGTAGTCGGCTGCAACAACGGCGGCCGCGAATCGAACTGGTCAATGGACGCTTGGTTTGCCGGCGGATCGGACGTCTGCGCAGGGAGATTTCCAGGCAGAATAAATAGAATGATCAAACCAGTGATTCGGGCAGTCGAAGGCATCCGTGCGCTTCCTTGCTGATTTTTTAATTAGTGCCTGTAACTATCGCTTCCTTGCCGATATTTTAATTAAACATGTTCGTGCCGGTTATTAACTCGGTCACGCGGATGCAAAAATTGTCATTAAGCACGAGCACTTCGCCCCGGGCGACCAGGCGTCCGTTGACGAAAACATCGACGGGGTCGCCGGCCAATTTGTCCAGGGTAACGACCGATCCTTTGCGGAGCTTCAGCACGTCTTCGAGATACATGTGCGTGCGCCCGAGTTCGATCTTCAGGTTCAATTCCACGTCGCGCACCAGATCGAGCGTGGTTGTTTCGGTGGAGGCCGGCGCGCCGCTGAATTCCTGCAACTGGAAGGCCGAAACCCCTTGGGGCAAGACGTTATTGGCCGATGAATTGATGGATTCCAAGGCTTTTTCGGCCTGGTTTAGCAGGAACTCGATATCTTTTTCGGCCATGTTTCCTTCGCCGGCCAGCGGTTCGGGAGGCGGAACATTTATTGTTTTCCCGTCCTGCTGAGATAAAGAATCCTCGCCGGGGTGAGACGCTGATGCGTCAGCCGGCGGGGGACTCTGGGGTGCGGCCGAACCGGCTGCCGGCGCGGCCGAACCCGCCGGTCGGCTCAGGAGCTTCTCGATTTCATCCTGACTTATTATTTTTTCGTCAGCCATGGGAATCCATTCCTGGTTTGATGAGCTTTATTGTTCGATAAAAGAGAAATCGCTGAAAATGATGGTTTGCAGGAGTTGTTTGCCCAGCATCCGGTTGGTTTTATCCATGATTTTACGTTTTACCAGTCCCAAGCCCGCGTCGGTCAGATCGGTGATTTCGGAACTGCGGACCGTGACGATGACTTGTTCGCGGAAGCGATGCAGGTTTTCTTCCAAGCGAGTCATGAATTCTTTTTGTTCCGCGGCGGCTACGGTTCCATAAAGGTGGAAATCGATCCGCAAAGTGGTGTTCGAGGCGGGCTGATAGGCCGTGACGTTGAATTCGCCTAAATCCACCTCTACCTGGCTGTTTGGTTCCTTTTCGGCTTCTTTCTTGGGAGTGGTTTTACTTTCCCCTTTGTTTTCCACGGCGGAGCCGGCCAAAGCGGCGGTTTCCGCGGTTTGCGGCAGGTACCAATACGCAACGGCGCATTCCACCGCGATTACCAAGACCACAAAGAATACAATTTTAATTTTACCAAACGAGTTTCTTTTGGTTGCCGCGGCTGGAGTTTGCTCCTCTGCTTGGGTGTTTTCGTTAGGGGCGGATGGTTCTTGGGCCATGGTTGTCGACCGTTAAAAGGCTGCGTGCAATAATGGGATTCTATTTTTCCATCAATCTGAATGCGTCACCACGTGAAAAGTTTACGATATTCTTTGGATTCAGGAGTCAATCGGCGTGATATTGGTTTAGCTCGCGGGTTTCTGACGGATTTTCCTGCTTTATGGTTTGCAATGTCGTTTTTCGCCGGTTTTTTACGGCAAACCGGGACAAAAAGGCTGATGATGATAGCTTTGTAAACTTTTGCGATCAAGGCCAATTATTCAGCCGTCCAAACGGTTCGCCATCGGGGGTATCAGGTGCTTTGCCTGCTGATAGGCGACCGCGCGGCGCATGACTTCGTCCATTGATTCCGCCACTACCAGCCTCTGGCCGGTGGTAAGCGTGACAAAGGTGTCCGGCCTGGCTTCGACGTATTCGATCAACTCGGCGTTGAGAATAAACGCCTCGCCCGAAAGCCGGGTCAGTTTGATCATTTTTTACCTCCTCATAATCCAAATGTCATTTACTTAACCTTATCGCTACAACTGCAGCAAGGTGTCGAGCATGGTTTGCACCGTACTCAATTCAACGGTGGTAATGTTAGATTATCAATAGGGCTGCAACTGCAGCAAGGTATCGAGCATGGTTTGCACCGTGGTGATCACTTTGGTATTGGCGCGGTACATCGTGGAAGCCAAGATCAGCTTGATCAAGTTGCTGCCGACGTCGGTGTTCGAGAGTTCCACTGCTCCGGACGTAACCGTGCCAATTCCGCTTTGGCCGGGAGTGCTATATATGGGCGTTCCCGAATTCGCGCCGGCGGTGTACAGGTTGTCGCCGGTTTGCATCAAACCGTTGGGATTGATGAAATTAGCCAATACTACCTGTCCGAGAGTACGTTTAGCGTTGTTGCTGAACACGCCGGTTATGAGGCCGTCGGAGCCGATAGTATAACTGCTCAGCGTGCCCGGTCCGCAGCCGTCTTGCGTCGGGTTGTTGAAAGTGCTGGTGGTCACCGACAGGCCGGAGACGCCACTGAAATCCAAGGTTATTACCAGGGGTTTTGTCGAGGCGACGTAATCGCGATTGATGGAGATGGTGTCGGGCGAAACGGAAATGACGTTGCCATTCGAGTCAAAGGTAATGAGTCCCGTTCCCACGGCGACCTGAGCGGAACCCGTGGTTTGATTGGCCGTTGAATCGGCGAACCAGCGGTAGGTGGTGGTCGTGCTGCTGGTGCTTTGCAGAACGGCGGTCACGGTGACGTTGCAAGCAATGCCCAGCGAATCGTAGACTTGAAAGCCGACCGCGGCGCACTGTCCCACGCCGTCCTGGACCGTGGAAAAGGGCAAGTCGACCGCCCCGGCTATGGTGCTGCCGTTCGGAGTTAATGTAAGTGAACTGATGGCAACGTCGTTATCCACGCCGTTGTTGCCGACGACGGTGATTTTACCGCTGATTATTTGCGCGCCGGCCGTATATGGGCTACTCGGGTCGGCCACGTTTTTTGAAGTGGGAATGCCGCTGCCCGTTTGAATGCCCAGGGTTTGATTGATAAATGTCAGCAAATCGCCGACGGTCGAGGTGGCGGTAATGGTATAAGCATTGCTCAAGTCCTTGGAGCCTTTCCCTTCGGTGACATTAAGCGTGCCCGTGCTACTAAAAACATTTACATAAGTAGAGGTCGTGTTGTCGTATTTAGTGACGTTGGTGAGCAATGTGGAATCCGAGATCAGGGTTCCTCCGGTGGTTCCATTATAGAGCTTATCGGTATCAAGGACGGTGGCCGTGTCGGCGATAGAGCCGCTGGGCGAGAGGGTGCCCGTCAAAGTGACATTCTTCGTCGCCTGGGCCACCATTTTTGTTCCCAAGGGGATAGTGAGCGGCGCCAACGAGGTCGTTATGAGATTGAAGTCGCTGTTGACGGTGTATCCCAACACTTGATTGCCGCTGGCCGTGATCAATTGGTTGTTGGAATCCAAGGTGAATTCGCCGTCGCGAGTATAGGCATAACTGCCGTCGCTCTGCTGGATTATGAAAAAACCGTTGCCTTGAATGGCCATGTCCGTGGTGGTAGAGTTGTTCGACACCGTGCCTTCAGTAAAGTCGGCCGTGATGGAGGCGAGTGTAGTGCCCAACCCGACTTGGATCGGGTTGGTGCCCCCGTTTGAAGCCGTTGGACTGGAACCGGTACTATATGTTTGCGAGAATTGGGTGGCAAAGGAGACGGACGATTCCTTGAAACCAACCGTGCTCGAGTTGGCCAGGTTGTTGCCCACCACGTCGATCGTCGTCTCCGATCCGGTCAGGCCGGTCAACGCCGTACTTAGGGCTGATGCAAGACCCATTGTTTATCTCCTATTTTGAATTTAGTTTTCGATATCTATTTGGCGGCCTGGATGTTAGTGATGTTAGCCAGGCTGACGCTTTCACTGCCGACGCACGCATAAACCGTGCTATTGCTGACCTTGACTGAATCCACGGTGCCGGTGACCGTAGCGCCGCTGTTGTTTGTGCCCGTTATCGTGCTCTTCAGCAGCGAGCTTCCCGTATACAACTGCTGTTGCAGCTTCAACGAAGAAAGGGTATTGCTAAGGTCATCATTGGATTTGATGGCCTTGATTTCACTGACCTGGGTGAGAATATCGCTGGTACTGGTCGGATCGAGGGGATCCTGGTTCTGCAATTCAGTCAATAAGAGCTTGAGAAAGTCGTTTGTGTCAAGGTTGAGAGAATCGCTGGTGACGCTTGAGGAAGAGGTGGTTGCGGTGCTGGAAGCGGAGGATAAGATCGAGGCAGTGCTCATGTGCGTGATTCCTTGAATGGTTAAGGTGTTTATGTGGTTATTTTAATCAGCTTCCTTGGGGAAGCGTATTTTCATACAACGACGTTTAATTGGCCGCTGTGATCGGCGACAAATGCGGCTCCCGCGGATGTCGTCTCCGCCGCGGCGTTTTCCTCGGTTTGAGGTTGCGAAGGGCGATAACCGCCGCCGCTCGAGCCGGTTTCAGCCTGATCGGTCGTTTGTTGGGACATGCCGCCGGAGGACGGATCGCGCAAATCCACGTCGAATTTCTGGATTTTGATGTTCTGCTGGGCAAGCCGGTCGCGCAGGGCGGGCAGATTTTCCAAGAGCAAGTTCTTCGCTTCCTTGGTTTCCGCTTCGAGGCGGGCCTTCATCACGCCTTTGCTCACGGTTATTTCCATGCGCACCGAACCGAGTTCCGGCGGACTTAGTTTCAGCCGCAAGGTCCCCCCTTTATCGCTCATGGCCGCGAAAGCCTGCTCGACCCTTTGCACGAATCGCGTGCCATCCACTTGCGATCCGGTTTCGTCGCCGTTGCCCTGCGAGGCAGCCGCCGTTGTTTTGGCCGCCGACTGCTCGAGCTGCGGCGACGCGTTTACGGAATTGGCGGATTTGTCGTTTGAAACCGCTTTGGCCGTAAGCGCATCGATTTTGTCTTCAGCCGACGTGGTCGGCGTTGGGACCGCATTTACCGCCGCCTGCAAAGCCGCGGAGTTGACGGTCGCGGCCCCCGCGGACGCATTTTGGGAAACGACCGAAGAATCAGTCGTTTCGGCGATACCGGCGGCGGACGGCTCGCTATTATCGCCTTGACGGGCGGTTTTTTCTTGCGCGTCGCGCGATTGCGTGGAATTATCTTTCGATGTCTTTGCGGCGGAGGTTTTGCCTTTTTGGGAGGTCGATGCGGTTTCGTCTGCCTGTGCCGCCGATGATTCCCCCGCGTTTTTCTCTTCCTCGAGGGCGGAGTTTTTCGATGTTTTTTCCTTTATGGACGCGGATACTGATGTTTCTTCCTTCGCGCCGGCGGTTTGCGACGTGTTCGCGGTCAACGATTCGGTCTTGGATAACGAGCTTGAGCCGGATAAAGTATTTGTCTTTGTGTCTTTGCAGGCAACCTGCTCCGCTTCCATCGACGAGGCGTCGTCTTCCGAGGGCGAATTGTTTTTTACGTTGGCGGCATCGGAGTTTATTTGCGCGTTAACATTATTTTGGTTCGTATCCGTCGAAGGAGAATCGCCATCGTCGTGTTTGTCTTTTTCATTGGCCGCTTGGCCCTTATTGGTTTGAACAACCGTTTTTCCCTGTTCCACCGGATTGCCGTTTGACGCTTGCCGACATTCGGACGCGGAACGGTCATCTTTTTTAGCGGATTTCGCGCCATCAGTATTATTGACGTCATTATTAACGTCTTCTTCGTTATTTTCCCGGGGCGGCGCCGTGGAGGAATACGATTCTTCGGCCCGCTGAGCCGATGGCTGCCCGGCGTTGCCCGCCGAGACGCTCCTACCGTTGTTGCCGGCGTCGGTGGAATAATACCGTGCTCGCTGCAAGTAATCGTCGAACGATCCGCCGGCGCCGGAGCGAGTATTTGCCGCGCCCGGTTCGGCCAGGGCCGTGTCCAGCGAGGGCAATCCGATTAATTGATTAAGATCGATATTTGACATGGCGGCGATTTTTATAGTTGTGAGGTTTTTAATTGTTCCAGTTGTTTGCGGGTATTTTCGGGCAGGTTGGCGGAAGGCAAGCCGACTCGGATGCGGCGCAAGACTTCGCTCAGTTTTTCCAATTCCTCGGCCGTTTTGAATTCGCCGAGGATCTTGGCGCGCTTGGCGTCGGGCATGGGCGAAAGCAACGTCACCGCGTCGTCGATTTCCTTATTTTCCAACATATCCAGGATCAAGGCCTTGGCCTGTTTGGGCTTCAGGTTTTCCAGCGTGCTGCGCACTTCCTCTTTGCCGGAGGCCGCCGACCCTTCGCGCATTGACAACAATTGGGCGTCGAATTCGTCTCGCAGCCGCTTGTAACTTTTCCTGTCTTCAGCCAGTTTGGTCTGCTCAAGTTGCAGTTGGGAAAGGCCGTTGCGCAGTTCCTGTTCGCGGAGTTCCAGGTTTCGGCTTTTTATTGCCCGGGTTTCCAGGATTTGATCGAAAGACGGCTGTTCGGAAGATTTTTCTTCCGCGCCTTTGGCTTGCGTGGGCAGAGTTTCCGCCGGCTGAATGCCTTGGGCCGCGGCAATAATCCGCAGCCAGCGCTGGTCGTCGATTTTCCAGGCGGAAATCAAGTACGTCATTATGATGACTAGGGAAAACATCGTGCCGACACATGCGTACACAAACATTATCCATGCGCCGCCGAGTAATCGCTTGATCATACGACTTCCTCCGCCGCCGCGGTCTGGAGCCGGGCTACTTCATCCAAACGTTTGATATCCAAGCGGTTTTCCGCCTGGTTGTATTGTTCGAGTTGGCGTTCGCGCAACTTCTCCAGAACGCGCACTTCGCGGTTCGCGGCAAGCAAGGCCACGCGCCTGCGCTCGATTTCGGCGGCCAGTCTTCCCCGCTGTTCGTTCAAGTGACGCTGTTGGAGTTTCAAGATGATTTCGTAACGCTGGGCCTCGATCAGCCGGTCGATATCGATCGTGCCCGGCCCGGCGGCCTTGCGGCACTGGTCTTCGAGGGAGTTCAATTCGGTTCGCGTCTGCTCCAAGAGTTTGTTAAGCACGTCGTCTGCCCGATAGGCTTGTGCCAATTCGGCGCGGCGCTCGTCGCGAACGGCCTCGCGGAGTTTCAGGAGCGTCGCCAAACGGAACTTGAATCGCGCCATGTCTTGAAAATCCTACTTTGTGTCATTTAGCCCGCCGTGAGTACAGGGCTACTTAGCGGCGAATGAATGGGTTGGTTTCCCCCGTTGTATTCAGCGGGGGCTAAATATTTGGTCCTTGTTTTTGCGGTTGGGCGTTGAGGCGGGCGGTAATTTGTTTATGCAACTGAATCAATTTGGCGCGGGCGTCTTCGATGTTCGACGGTTGCTGCACCGCTTGCCGCAGGAAGCGGTTCAGTTCGTCCTGCATTTCCACGGCCACGTCGACGAGTTTGTTGCTGCCGCGGCGATAAGCGCCGATGGAGATCAGATCTTCGTGCTCGCGGTAGGACGCCAGCAGTTCGCGGATGGTCATTGCCGCTTGAAGATGTTCCTCGTCGGCCACTTCGATCATCAAACGGCTGAGGCTTTCCAGCACGTCGACGGCCGGATAATGGTTTTTCGAGGCCAGCCGGCGCGAAAGCCAGGTATGCCCGTCCAATAGGCCGCGCACCGCGTCGCTGATCGGCTCGTTGGGATCGTCGGCCTCGACTAGAACCGCGAAAAAAGCGGTGATGCTGCCTTGCGGGCTTCGCCCGGCGCGCTCCACGAACTTGGGAAGGACCGCGAAAACCGAAGGCGGGTACCCGCGGGTCGCCGGCGGCTCGCCCGCCGCCAGGCCGATTTCGCGCTGTGCAAGCGCGAATCGCGTCAACGAGTCCATCAACAGCAAGACGTCTTTTCCCTGGTCGCGAAAGTATTCGGCAACCGCCATTGCCGTGGCGCCCGCTTGGGTGCGCAACAAGGGCGGCTCGTTGCTGGTGGCCACGACGACCACGCTTTTGGCCAAACCGGTTGGTCCAAGGTCGCGCTCGATAAATTCGTTCACTTCGCGGCCGCGTTCGCCGATCAGGGCGATTACGTTTACATCGGCGGCGGTGTACCGGGCCATCATGCCCAGAAGCACGCTTTTTCCCACGCCGGAGCCGGCGAAAATGCCCATCCGCTGCCCTTTTCCGCAAGTTATCAGGCCGTCGATGGAGCGCACGCCGGTGGAAAGCGGTTCGCGGATTCGCGGTCGGGCGCAGGGATGCGGCGGGCGCCGGTTGAACGACGTGCGATCGTGCAACACCGGCTGGGGCTTGCCGTCCACGGCGTTTCCTTGGGCGTCGAACACCCTGCCCAACATTTCCGGCCCCACGCGCAACCAGCGGGTGGTCCGGGCCAGGCGCACGCGATTGCCGTGGCGCACGCCGCTGGATTCGCTAAAAGGGTAAAGCAGGGTCAACTCGTCGCGAAAGCCGATTACCTCGGCCATTAGCGGCCCGCCGGTTTCGCGCTGGATTTCAGCCAGGGCGCCGACCGGCGCGGGAAAACCCGCCGCGGCCACGGTCATGCCGACCGTCCGCGACACGGTGCCCATGAGCGCCGTGGGCATCATGCCTTCGAGTTGTTCTTCGATGTTGAGCATTGATAGTGGTCAGTGGGCGGTGAGGGGTGGGCAGTTTACTGCCCACTTGAATGTAAATGTATTTGCGAAACCGCAAGCAGTTTTAATGGTTTATTCAAAATCCGACATTCATTTTTTTTCATCCTTCATCCTTCATCCTTCATCATTGTTTCAGTTCTTCTTCGATGCGTTGCAGTTGGGCCTCGAATTGTTGATTGATAACGCCGAATTTGGTTTCCACTCGGCAGCCGCCGGGAGTTATGCCGGCGTCGGCCGTGATTTCGGCTTCGATATGCGGCGATAACTCATCGACCAACATCCGTACCTGATTGCCCAGCGATTGCAGATCGAGCGGATTCAGGAGGATGCGTAATTGCGAACTGCCGGCGGCCAACTCCAAGGCCTCGCGGACCAAGGTCAAGGAGATTTCGGGCTGCTCGTGCAACTCGCGGCGGATAAGCCGCTTGGCAATCGCTGCCGCCAAGTGCACAGTGCCGGCCTCCCAATGCGAGAGCCATGCGTGCCGGGCGTCCTTGATGTTTTGCACGGCTTGCTTAAGCGCCGGGATCACCGTTGTTAGCTGCTTCCGCACCATCTCCTCGACGGCATCGATCGCGGCTTGACGCCCCTGAATTTCGGCGGATTTGCGGATGGCCTCGGCTTCCTGCTGGGCCTTGACTACAATCCGCGCGGCCTGGGCGCGAATTCCGCCTAAGTATTGATCCGCCCGCGCGGCCATGTCTTCGAAATTGAAGGCCGCGCAGTGCGTTGTGCCATTGTGATCAGAGGCTCGGATGATGGTGGACATAGGGCGGCAGTGGTCAGGATTCAGGGTTCAGGGTTTTTACGCGGCTCCTAATGTGATTTTTCCTTTTGCATACACTATCCTTACGGCGATTTCGGCGATTTTTTGCCGGGCGGTCTCCACGTCGCTTAGCCGGATGGGGCCGGGGCGCTGGAGTTTGCGGCGGAGCGATTCGGCCTGAGCGCGGGGCAGAAAATGCAACACCCGATCGGTTATTTGCGGCAAGGCGCCCAATAGCGCGGGCATGATCCATTGCGGATCGGCCGCGCGAAAAACATCGGCTATAGTGGCGTCGTCCAGATCGGCCAGATCGTCGAACTCCATCGGCGGCGGACCTAAACTTTCAGCCAACGCCCGATCGTGCGCGGCCAGGTTATCCAGGATTTGCAGGCGGACGTCGCTTTCGGAGGCCTGCAGAATTCCGCCTACGGCTTGCAAACCGGCGACGCGACGCCGTTGCATGGGCACTTTTTGCGAGAGCCTGCTCTCCAATGCCTGTTCCACTTCCTGCAAAACCGCCGTGTCGGTCTCCTCCAGATCGACCAGTCGCCGGACTACCTCCGTTTGCAGATTTGGTTGCAGGCGGGCCAATACGCCGCCGGCCTGGCGGGCCGAGAGGTGCGACAGCACCAGTGCGATGGTTTGGGGACGTTCGCCGGATAAAAGCCGGGCGATATTTTCCCCTTCGGCTTCCCGCAATCGCACAAAAGGCGTCGGGTGCGAGCCGCTTGTCGCCGCTTCCTTGGCGGCAGGCGCGGAACGTCCAAGGCCGATTTCCCGGCCCAAGCGTCCGCCCAGTTCGATTCCGGCGGATTGTTGGATATTCGGTTGCGGACCGAGCCGGAAGAACTCGTCCACGACGCACCGTTGCTCATTGCCGGGAATATCGTCCAGCACCACCACGGCCTGGCGCACGCGCTGCGCCTGCTCCGGAGTAAGCTGTTCCAGAACCGCGTCGGCCGCCGCGCGATCGAGACAGGCCACTAAAATGGCGGCCTTGCGGATGCCGGCATTTGTCAAGTCTTGCTGGATTGCGTTCATATTCCAAAATTCCGTTAAGAGCTTGTGCTACTGATCCAACCGCGAAGGATATTGGCGGCCGTATCCGGATCTTCTTTTACCATTTCCGAAAGTTCGTCCAGCAGCGACGGCCCGCTCGTGAAACGCCGCAAACGCGACGCGGTTGGCGCGGCGGACTCGGGCGCTTGTTCTTCGTTGACGGCCGTGTTGGCGATCTTCGGCATGGCGTGGGTCTCGGGCATGGGAGGGGCGGAGCGGACCAGCGACCGCAACATCAACAAGCTCATTACCGCAACTCCGATCATGCCCAACATGCTCCAGTATTCGCCCAGCCAGGCCAAAACCGTTTGGGCGGCGCCGGGAGCGGGGATTTCCTTGCCGGGAATATCCTGAAAGGCGGACACGGTGACAAACTCCGTCAGGTCGGCGACGCCTTCGGTCTGCGGTAAAAGCGGGGCCACGTGCTTCCGAACCATTTCTGTCACCTCGGTGCGGATTTGATCGAGGGCCGCCTGGTCCGGCACCTTTTGTTCCTTGCCGTCTTTGGCGGGATTGCGTTGTTGCCAAACGCTTTTGAAGTAGCTGACTGGGATGCCTATGGAAACCTTGGCCGATTTCGGCGTAAGCCCGACTTTTTCGATCTCCGTTTCCGAACCGGAAGGCAGGCTAACAATTTCGTTCTTTGTTTGTTCTTCCTCTTCCTTGGATCCGCCGGCGGAATTCGGTCCCAGCGCGGCGGCGGTATTCGGCGGCTGCTGTCCGGCATAACCCGGCCTGCCCGACGTTCCGGCGCTGTCCTGCGACCGCGAAGTGCTTTGGTTCGATTCTCGCACCGTGGTGGTTTTGGAATCGTGTTTCACTATGTGCTCGCGGCTATTTTTATTCGTATCCAAGGCTACGGTAGGTTCGACGGTGACATTGGAGATATAAGACAGGGCATTGAGAATTTTGGCTTTTAAATCCCGTTCGTAGGTCCGTTTCAGCGACACATACAGATTGTCGTCGCCGCCGCCGTCGTTTTCTGAATTCCCGGACCAAGAGCGGCCGTTCAGATCGGATACGGTAACATCCTCGGGCTTGAGTCCGGCGATCGCGCCCGCTACAAAGTGGCGGATGTTGAAAACTTTATCCGCATCCAGTTGGTCGGACCCGATCGGTTTGACCGCGACTGAGGCCTTGAAGGTCTTTTCCCTATTCAACCCGCCCTTGGTGTCGGAATCATAGATGACGGTTGCCCGTTCGATGCCGTTCATGACGCTGATAACAAGGCCCAGTTTTTTCTCTTTGGTGTTTTTCCTTCGCTGTTCCCTGTCTTTTTCGGTTTCAAAGAAACTACTGTTGTTCGATTCCTCATCCATGACGGTGCTGAAGTCGGCCGGCAGGGCCTTGGAGTCGGCCAAGGCGGCCATATACACGGCCTCCTGACCGTGCGGCACGCGGATCTGCGTTCCGTCGATCTTATAACCGCTGAGTTTCGCCTTGCCGAAAGCGGCCTCCATGGCCGGCAATTGACTGGCCGATATCGGCACGCCGTGCATCAAATCCCCGCCGGGGCCGGACATGTCGTGAGTGAACAAATATCCCAGGCTGACAACCACCACGATCAACAGCAGCCCGGCCGTGAGCCGGGCGCCGGGCGTCATGGAGCGGAACAGATCGACTACCTGTGCAAATGCCTTATTGAGAAAATCCATCCGTGGATCCTTTATTTTTCAAAATGCAAATATCAAATCTCAAATTGAACAACAATTAATATTCCATTCCCAATACGCTCCCCGACCAACCTTCGGTCGGTGCCCGGTCGCGGGTAAACAATTCCCGCTCCCCTTCGGGTCGCGGCTAAACATTCTAGCTCCAAACTACTAATCCCTAATCTCTAATCCCTAATCCCTTCCCCGTTACACGCGAATCGCTTCAATATCCTGATACGCTTGAACCAACTTGTTGCGGACTTGGAGCATCATTTTGAAGGCCAGGTCGGCTTTTTGCACGGCGGTCAGCACCTCGGCCGGACTGACGTCTCCGCCGGTGGCGAATTTTTCCACGGCCGAATCGGCTTGCTGTTGCATTTCGTTTACCTGCTGGATCGAGTCGAGCAGATAGTTCTTAAACGAGTCCGCGCCTTGTGCGGCATCCTTGCCGGCCAGGACGCTTGGACTGAGCGTGAGCGGCGTCGATATGTTTTGTATGGGATTCATGGACATATCATGTAACGGTTAAAAGGAATGTCATCAGGCGATAATATTTTCCTAGTTCCCACGCTCTGCGTGGGAACCCGAGTTTTTCGTCAATTCGCCAGTTCCCACGCAGAGCGTGGGAACCAGGGATTTTTAGCGTCTGTTGTTCCAGGTTTATCCTCATGCCAAAATTTTTAACGTTTGTTGTTCCAGGTCTTTGGTGATTTCCATCGTGCCCAGATTGGCTTCGTAGGCCCGGGCGGCTTCCATGGCGTCGGTCATTTCGGTCATCATGTTTATGTTCGGGTAGGCTACGTAGCCTGTGTTCGGACCGGTTTTAATGGCGTCGGGATTTCCGGGTTCGTATTTCAGCCGGGGTTCGAGTTTGGCGGTTTGCACCGAGGCGACTTTGACCCCGGGCGCGCCGTTTGCGCCGACGCTGGGATCGGCTTGAAAAACCACGAACCGGGGCTGGTACGGCGACGGTTCCCCAGCCTCGTTGTGCGTGGTCGAAATGTTCGCCAGGTTGCTGGAAATCGCGTTCATCCTTATCCGTTGGGCAACTAAGGCGCTGCTGCTAATGTCCAATGCCGGAAGCATGTTCAGGTCCAGGGGGTTAGGGGTTAATTCTTGGAAACAGGTTGCCCCGATTCACGCCGCTAGACTGCCCCTGGCGGCCGCACGCTTGTTAAATAATTTTCCTCATGGTTTCGATTAAAAGGTTATACTTTTTCGGAGATGGCGGTTTCCAGCATGTGAAATTGCTTGACCATAATCGTAAGTGCAATGTTGTGTTGCATCTGGTTTTTGACCATCTCGGTGACTTGATGTTCAATGCCCACGTTGTTTTGATCGTGATGCAGAATGGTTTTGGAGTTTTTGGCGACTTCGGCCAGCGGCTCGGCATTGCACAGCCCGATTTCGCCGGGCGAAACCTCTTGCGAGGACGACGGTGGCTGATGCCGCTCTTCGATGGCCTCGTGCAATCGAGACTGAAAATCCTCGACCGAAAGGTCGCGGACCTTGTAACCCGGCGTGTCCATATTGGCGATGTTGCCGGCCAGAACGGTGTGCCTGGCCTGGCAGAAATTCACCACTTCCTGGAGCACGGGAATCGTCGTCGAATCGAACAAGTTCGAGATCATCGAGCACGGCTTTCGCTTATTAAAACAAAGGCAACGCATATTAACCGGATTTCCGGTGCAACCGGCGTGCCATATTCGGCGGAGACTCGCCGGACAGGGCATATCGGCCAATCAGCGCGTATTGCCTAACTTACTGGGGTGTTTGTTTTTCCCGTTAAAAATTCAATTTTATTCTTTACAATTCTTTTGCCGTAAAAAAATTCTCTTTATATCCGCAACCGGCAATTTCTGCGCGTGGGGATCGGCAATTATTGCCTATTGTCATCCTGCTTTTAAGAACGATTTTTCCCGCGGCGCGTAACCGTATTGGCGCAACTTGCCCGATAGGGTTCGCAGCCCGATGCCCAGGGCCTGGGCGGTTTTCGCCCGGTGCCCGCCGAATTTTTCCAACGTGGCTTCGATCAGTTTGCGTTCCATTTCCTGTAAACTGATTCCCACGGGCATGTCATTGTCTTGGTTTTGTGTTTGTCCGAGATCGGCAATCAACCAGCGGCGCAGGTCATCGGCGGCGATGGGCCGGCCGGCGTACAGGATGCTGGCGCGGGTGACGATGTTTTCCAGTTCCCTGACATTGCCCGGCCAATGATAATCCAACAACAACTGTTCGGCCGAGGCCTCCAAAGAGCACGGATATCGCTCCAGGCGATTAGCGCAACGGACGAAGAAATAATCGACCAGTTGGGGGATGTCTTCGCGGTGCTCGCGCAAGGGCGGCACGTGCAGGGGAACCACGGCCAGGCGGAAATATAGATCCTCGCGGAACCGTCCGGCCGATACCTCGGCTTGCAGATCGCGGTTGGTCGTGGCCATCACGCGGACGTCGACGCGGATGGTTTGGCTCGATCCCACGCGTTCGAAACTCTTTTCCTGCAGCACGCGGAGCAGTTTGGCTTGCAGGCGGAGGTCGATTTCGCTGATTTCATCGAGCATGAGAGTGCCGCCGTCGGCCGATTCGAAGCGCCCGATGCGTTGGCTATCGGCGCCGGTGAATGCGCCGCGTTCGTGGCCGAAGAGTTCGCTCTCCATCAATTGGGCCGAGAGCACGGGGCAATTCAGGCTGACCAGTTCCTTGTCGCGGCGGCCGCCGGCGGCGTGGACCGCCAGGGCGACCAATTCCTTGCCCGTGCCGCTTTCGCCGGTTATGAGCACGGTTTCCGGCGTGGGTGCGACCTGGGCGATGCGATCGCGGAGCGTCCGCATTTGCGTGCTGGAGCCGATCATCTCCGGCTGTTCGCATCGATTTTCCCGGGCCGCGCCGCGGATATCTTGTTTCACCAGCCGGCCGTGGCAAATGGCCTGGCCGACGAGCCGTTCGAGTTGATCGACGTTGAAAGGTTTTTCGATATAATCGAACGCCCCGTGGCGCATGGCTTCGACGGCCGTGGCCACCGAGGCGTACGCGGTGACCATCACGGCGGCGACGCTCAGGCGCCGTTGTTGGAGTTGGATGATGAACTCCACGCCGTTCATGCCGGGCATTTTCAAGTCAGTCAGGACGCAATCGAATTCGTCGCGTTCCAATACCTGGAGCGCCTCCGGTGCGCTGGAACAGCAAACCACTTCGTGGCCGGCGGAACGCAGTACGTCGGCCATGGACTCGCGGGCCTGGCGATGATCGTCCACGACCATCACGCGGCCGGGCAGAGCGCGGGGAGTGTTTTCGGCAAAAGAAATAGTTTTCATGCGGCGGCCTCCAATAGCTTGGCACGGGGAATTCGCAAACTGAAGACTGCGCCGCCCTGGGGATTGTTGGCCGCAGTCGCGTTTCCTTGGTGCACCTCGGCGATGCGGTAAACGATGGCCAGCCCAAGTCCCGTTCCGCCCGGCTTGGTCGTGAAAAACGGCTCGAACACCCGATGCCGGACGTCGTCCGACAGCCCGGGACCGGAATCGGCGATCTTCAGTTCCACGCAATCGGACTCCTCGGCGGCATCGATGTTTATCGTGCCGCCGTCGGGCATTGCGTCCACGGCGTTCAGGCACAGATTAAGCACGGCGCGGCGCAGCATGTCGCGGTCGGCGGTGATGGTCTCGGCGGGCGATATGTCGAGAATCGTTTCGATTCCCTGGGCTTCGAATTGCGGCGAGAGCGACGAGCATACGTCTTCGATTAGTTTTTTCAGCTTGAGCGTCTTCAATTGCGGTTCGCGCTCGGCGGTAAAGTGCAAGAGGTCGTTTACCGTGGCGTCCAGGGCCGTGAATCCGGCCGCAATCTTGTCCAACATCTCGAGATTTCCGGGATCATCGAGGATTCGCCGCCGCAGCAAGCTAAGATATAACGTGACGGGCACAAGGTTGTTCCGCACCTCGTGGGCGACGTGGGAGGCCATCTGCCCGAGATCGGCCAGCCGATTTTTCCGCGCCAACTCGCGGTTCTTTATTTCCAACTCGTCGGTCAGGCGCTTGACTTCCTCGCGCAGGGCCTTGTGCGTCTGTTCCAAGCGCAGCGTGGTCTCCCGCCAGGCCGACAACACGGTTCCCAGGTCGGCTTGGCTCAGCGGCGACATTTTGGAAGGCAGGGCGGTTTGGGTCATGGTAAAAAGTGGACAGTGGTTAGTGGGCAGTGGTTAGTGGGCAGTGGGCAGTGGTTAGTTTTGTCATGGTTCAATTTGCAATATGTGATTTGCAATTGACAATTTGCAATATTATTTCTCCGAAAACAGATCTACTTGAGGCAACGGCGCGTCGGCCGGGGGCAGATACGCATGTCTTGCATGTCCGGCCAGGTGCGCTCCTTGGAGCCGGGCGGCCGCTTCATCGCGGCGGCGGATCAGCGCGGCTTCGCAGCACTTCTCCTGACTGACGATCTCGGCCAGCAGGGTTTCGCACTGTTTAATTTGTTCGGCGCATTGCGCCCTCTCGGCGGCCGAGCGCCAATTGCGCAGCTGGGGATCCTGGTTGCGGAAAGGGTTCAACGCGCGTTCAATCCGTTGTAATGTAACCAAAGGGCGTTGCTTGGCCGCCAAGACGTCCATTAGTGATGTTATGTTCCCCCCGTCGATCAACGCCAGTTGCTTGCGCCCCATGTCGCGCAACTGCAACAAGCACTCGCGTTTAACGCGGATCAGGTCTTTCAGGATGTCGGTCTCGTTAAAGTTATCAGTCATCAGTCATCAGTTATCAGTTATCAGTTCTCGGTTTTCAGCGGGTAGTGAGTAAAGTGCATGGCGAAACCGCAAGCGGTTTCATGGATTAATTCATCCTTCATCCTTCATCCTTTTTCTTCACCCTTCGCTGTTTTCATAAACTGGTGAGCAAATCGAGCCGGTCGGCCCATTGTTTGCGGTTGTAGTTGGTGGTATTTTCAAATGTCGCGTCGGGTTTCATGCGGCCGAGGGCGAACTTGGCTTGTTGCAGGGCGTTTTTCGCCTCCCGGGGCTTATTCAGGTTTCGATAGGCATTGGCGGTTTGAACGTAGGCATCGAGCACTTCGGGAGAGTTTTGGTAACGGTTCGCGGCCGTGGAAAAAGCCTTGACGGCGGCTTCATAATCGCCTTGGGCGAAAAGCACGTTTCCCACGGCAAAGTAGCAATTACGCAAGATCGCCTTTCCCACGGGGGTAAGTTCCGCGTTGTCGCGATCCTTGGCGAGCGTTTCTTGAACCTGCTTGTACTGCTCCAAGGCCTTGAAATATAACTCTTGGATCTGTTTGGCCGGAACCGCGCCGGAATTGCCCTTTGGGTCCTTGTCGAGTTTATCCTGGGTCTCGACGGCCAGCTTATAATAGCAGTTTGCCGTCAGATAGCGGGCTTTTGCGGTATCGGGCAGATCGGGATAACGGTTGGTGAATTCTTCCAGGCGGCGGATCGCCTCGGCGTGGCGGCCCTGGGCAAGGAGCAATTCGCCCAGCACAAGCAACGAATCGCGCCATTCCTTGCTCTCCGGAGTGAGGTAATCGCCGTTGAGATTATCCGACAACATATTCTCCGCGCTCAGCCAATCGCCTTTTTCCTCATACGCCCGGGAGGCCAACAACCGTGCCCGGCAGGCGGCGGCGTCGCGTGGATACAAATCAACGCATTCCTTGAGCATCTCCAGGGCCTTGTCCAACCGGCCGGCGGCCAACAGCGATTCGCCTAAATAAGCCAGGGCCTGCGGATGGCGTTGCTGAGCTTCGTTTTTCAGATACGTCTGAAACATGCGTGCGGCGCTGGTGAAGTCTTGCCCTTGCAAGTATGAATTCGCACTGTTCCACAATTGATCGGTGTAGTTTTTATTGGCGGGCAGAGTATTTGCCAGTTTGGCGTAACAGTCGCCTGCGCGGCGGAACTGTTCGCGGCCCAGACGGCGAATGGATTCCGCCTTGTTGCGGGGCCCCTTGTCGGCCTGGTTGAGCAATGTCTGTCCCCAAACGCCGTGTGCCTCGGCCTGCAATAACAATACTTGTTCGCCGGGGAGCAGGGGCCGCATCATGCGGATAATTTGCAAGGCGAATTCGTACTTCTGTACGCTAAGGTAATGCCGATAGGCCGCCAAAACGCTCGATTTCAAGCGGTCCAAGGGGAGCCAAGGGTTGTTGTAACTTTCCGGGTCGGCGATGCCGCCGAGCACGCGCCGATACTGGCCCAAGGCTTCGACGTCGCGGCCCATTCGGCGGTAAAGTTCGGCCCCTTGGAAACCGGCGGCTGCGCCTTCGGACGTATCGGGGTATGAGTTATAAGTTCGGATGAATTGTTCCAATGCCGAGCGATCGTCGCCTAGTTCCAAATAGCACGTCCCGGTCAAATACATTGCCTGCCTTGCGGCTTTGCCGGCGGGGGAATCCTGAGGTTTGGCGGGACTCAGCGTTTGGATCGCCGAGAGGAGTTTTTCCCGCCATTTTTGTTGATCGTCGTCGGAGGGAGGCGTTTTTTTCCGCAGCGCCTGGGCCTCGTGCATCAATACCCTGGCGCGCTGGACGGCCACCGCGGGATTTTTCTCGCCGGATGGAATTTGATCCAAGGCGGCGTTGCACTCGTCGATTTTTCCCAAACCCAGCAGGATTTGCGCCCGCTGGAGCAAGGCTTCCTGCTGTTTCGCTTCCGATAGCTTTTTGTCGGCCAACAACGAGGAGTTTTGTTCCAAAGCCTGCTGGAGCTTCGGCGGAACATCGTTCAAATTTACATTGGCCAAAAGGGCGTATATTTCGGCGCGATATTGCGGCGATATTTTCAAGGCCGAGAGCAAAACGGGACGGCCGGCCTGAATCTGACCGCTCTCGCACAAACTCTTGCCTAAAAGATATAGACCTTCGGCGTTGCGATTGGCCGGAAATCCGCGATTGTTGGCTTCCTCCAAATAACGCGACGCCAGCAGAAAGAGCTTGGCCCGATCTTTTCCGGGCGCATTCTCGGCTTCATAGGCCGCCACGGCGCCAAGCGCAAATGCCGGACCGCCCATTTCTTCGGCCGAAAGCGTGCCTTGCTCTTGCGATCGTTTGGCAAGGGTTTGGGCCTCGGCAAAGGCGCGGTGATCCAATGCCTGGAGGATTTGTTTCATGGTCACTAATTCACCGAGCGGCCGATGTTTTGGCGCCGCGAAAAACAACCTGCCCGCAACAACGGCGATAATGAGGAAAGATATGCCTCCGCCAATTGCCAGCAGCGCTTTTAAACGATTCGCTTTCGCCCAAGCGGCGAAACCGCGCGCGGTCTCGCCGGGCGGTCCCGTTTCGACGGAGACTTTTGCCCCGGCGGCGACATTTTGATCGGGTAGATCTTTGGATGGCATAAGCGCAATCCGAATTCAAGCGTCTGCCCGGACCTAACGCCAGAACGGCGTCACAGTCCTAAGCAGGCTGAAAAGCTAGGAAAAGGCGGGCAGTTTGTACCAAAAAACCCTTCAAGATGTCAACCCACGTTTAATAAGCCTGAAATAATTGATGTCGTATGTGGAGCAGGTTGCCTAACCTGCTTTTTTGGCAGATTGGCAATCTGCCCCACGACAGATGAATGCAATGCCGGCATTGGCATTGCGGGCGTGGCATACGTCATTCTGAGCAAAGCGAAGAATCTAGTGAGTTTTCGGCATTGGTAGAAGTAATTTGCTCGATGATCCATCGGTCAATGTCACTCAGCATTTGAGGCATAAGTTCATGCCCGCAAGGATATTGGCGCAACGTGACCGAGATGCCGGCTGTATGCATCAGGCGAAGATTTTCGCAGACTTCACCGGCTGGATACCGAGTGCTGTGGCGTCCGACACAGAGCAAGATGGGCAATTTACGGGCTAAAGACAGATTTGCCAGCGGCGTCCGGCCGATTGGGAAAGCACCGCAAATAGAGATAATCCCGGCAAAATGCTGAGGATGGTTCAAAGCTACTCGAATGGCCATAGTACCGCCGCAGTCGAAGCCGGCTAAGAAAATTTTCTGACTGCGGATATGAAATTTACGCGAAGCAACCTCTATGGAGTCAAAAATGTGTTGTTCTATCCGAGGAATTTGCTCGTAGGTATGCGGCCACCCGTAGCCTTCCTTCTCATCCCCCCCCACATCTTTCATACACACGCCACGGGGGGCAACGGCCACATAATTCCTCATGCTCACCAAGGGCATGATTTTCCGCAATTGACGTTCATCGCTGCCCTGAGAGTGAAGCCATACGATCAACGGGTAGGCATACCCGCGCTCATAATGCAATGGGGCGAATAGGGCATGTATCGTATCCTGAGAAGCTGGGCAAAATAGGCCCGATTGAAACTCAAACGCAGGTTCGACAAAATTATTTTTTGGGAGTATGTCGGAATGACGGATCCGAGGCATTTTAACGACCTTATTCGAGAGGGATGATGTTAGTATGATAAGGAATAATAACAGCTTGGTGCCTTATGATCACTTCGAAAAACTCTACACAAGGGCGTCGGATTGCTACTGTACAACAACACCCCGGCAGTTGTCAACGCCAGAGGCGACTTGTTGGCCGTTGTTTAAAAGAATATTATTCATAAAGAATTAAAAAGAAATATCCCCCTTAATTGTATAGGGTGACTTGACAAAAATAAATTTCAAGGAATCGTTTGTGAGTAAATATATTTTTTTTCTGGCGGCCGGTGCATGGCTGGCCGGGGTTTCGGCCGGTGCGGCCTTGGACTCGATCAAGACGAAAAGCGGCGGCATTTCGGGCAAAATCGTCATTGCCGGCCCGCTTAAAGTCGAAATAGAACAGCTCTCCGGCGCCGAGCACAAGGAAATTCCGGTCAATCAGATTGACGTGATTTTTTACAGTGAAGAGCCTGCATCGTTAAAAAACGCAAAAAGCAATATTATTAGCGGGCATTATGAAGAGGCTTTAAATCAGATTTCTCATCTCAAGACGGACGTTATCACCCGCAAGGAATTGCGCGAGGACATCGATTTTTACACGGCTTTGTCCTCCGCGCAGTTGGCCATCGGCGGAACCGGCAAGATCGCCGACGCCGGGCGGTTAATGATCGCCTTCACCAAAAATTACCCCGAAAGCTATCATTATTTTCAAGCCTCTGAAATCGTGGGCGATCTGTTGGTGGCCAATCGCTCGTTTGCTCAGGCCGAGGAGTATTACGCCAAGGTAGCAAAAGCGCCTTGGCCGGATTACCGGATGCGGGCCGGCGCGGCCATGGGACGCGCGCTTTTGGCCCAAGGCAAAAATCCCGAGGCTTTGGAAGCCTTTGAAAAAGTCCTTGCCATCGAGGGAGACGACGCCTTATCGCAAGCCCAACGCCGGGCGGCAAAGCTGGGAAAGGCCGCCGTTTATGTGGCCATGAAAAAAAACGACGAGGCCGTCAAACTGATCGAATCCTTTCTCAATCAAGCCGATCCGGAAGACGCCGGCAACATGGCGCGGGCATATAACATCCTGGGCGGCGCCTTGCGCCAACAAGGAAAGACGAAGGAGGCCGTACTGGCGTTTCTGCACGTCGATCTGCTTTATTCATCCCTTCCCGACGCCCATGCCGAGGCCCTCTACAATCTGGCCGAACTTTGGGACGAATTGCACAAAACCGATCGCGCGGCTCGGGCCAGGCAAGTCCTGGAACAACAATACAAAAACAGCCCCTGGGCACAAAAGGATGGGCGATAATTTGCGTTGTGAATTTCAAGACTCGCTCTAAGAGGGTGTCCTGAAATGCAAAAAACCGTCCCTTCTCCCCTTGGGAGAGGGTTAGGGTGAGGGCGATTTGCGTGGAAAACAACCTTTTTCTGCTGTGTTTGCCATCCTTCCCCCTCACCCCCGACCCCTCTCCCGACCAACCTTCGGTCGGTGCCCGGCGAGGGGAGAATTTCAGGACGCGCTCTAAGGCGGCCGAGGAGCGGAATTGGATGAAGGCGGCGTTTTCGGGCGATCGGGCACGTCGGTGCGATAGGAATTTAACCAATTTTCAATCTGCTCGGCCTGCGCCGTAGATCCCTGATCGCGGGCAAGTTTCAATGCCTTCCGGGCCGCTGCTTCAGCCTCGGATGGTTGGTACAACTCGGCGTAGGCCAGCGCCAAATTGTAATAGACCTCGGTGTAGTCGGGTTTCCATTTCAGTGCTTGATGGTAACGTTCAATCGCTTCCCGCGGTTGGCCTGTTTCGAAAAAAGCGATGCCCAGGTTGTTGTAGGCTTCAACGTAATCGGGTTTGAACCGCAGAGCTTGCCAGTAGCATTCGATGGCTTGTTGATATTGGCCGGCCGTTTTATAAAGGTTGCCCAGATTGAAGTATGCTTCGGCATACTCGGGATTCAACCTCAGGGCTTGTTCGTAGTGTTCGATCGCCTCCCGAGGCCGACCTATTTGGTCTAATGCGGATCCCAAGTTGTTCTGTGCCTCGGGATAGTTGGACTTCAATTGCAGTGCTCGTTCGTATTGTTCCATCGCTTCCCGCGGCCGACCCATATGGAATAAGGCGGCGCCGAAGTTGTTGTGGACCTCGGCATAATCGGGATTGATCTGGATGACTCGCCGGAAATTCTTAATTGCCTCCTGATATCGACCTATTCGGACCAGCACGGTACCCAGATTATTTTGCGCCATCCAGCAGTCGGGATTTTTTTCCAGGGTTGCCTCATACAGTGTTATGGGATCGCGGTAGAGCCTATTTTGCCGCCAGGCCAGAAATCCAAGAACTCCAACCGCCATGACGGCGATAAGAATAGCAGCCCGGCGCGAATCTCCCCGCGCCCGCCGATGCCACAGGCTCCACGGCGCCGACGCCAGCGCAATTATGCCGATGATCGCAATGTGTTGATAATGGTCTGCCACCAGCGAGTATTTCATGAACCCCACGTCCACAAATCCCATGACCGGCGCTAGCGCAGCGCAGAAAAACCCGCCGGCAAACAACAGGGGCCAACCCCAGCTTTTTACATGCCGGCACAGCATCGCCGCAACAACCAATGCCGCCGGCAAGGGCACCCACCACAGCGGATTGCTCGCCTGAATATGCCACTGCGGATAAATAAAAATCAGGTTTATCGGAAACAGCGCCTTGTAAAGGTAGAACCACGCCACGCCTCCTGCCCCCAGCAGACGTTCCGTAAAACTGGCGACCCGGATTGTTGTTTCCGTGCCGTGTGTTTGGAACCACACGTTCACTCCGGCCATGGCCGCGGCAACCAGGAAAAACGGCGCGATCCGCGCCAAGTCTAGCCGCCTCAAGGGACGCAGCCGCCGGATGAACATCGGCAACAAAACCGGCAGGACCGCCGCCGATCCCTTGCCGAGCATCGCCAATACGAACGCCGCCAGGCTCAGCCAATACCAAAAATGAAAGGATGAAGGATGAAGGATGAAGGATGAAAATGTTTTTTCACGTTCCCAGGGTCCTCCCTGGGAACGTGCCGGCGTCATTTCTCGTTCCCACGGTCCTCCGTGGGAAGGGGCGGAGGCCGTGTCCGCGCTTGCGGGCGCCATACCCACGTTTACCGTGGGCATGTCGGCCTTCAAATACCACAAAATCGAGAGCAGAAAGAACAACATCGCCATCACGTCTTTCCGCTGCGAGATCCACGCCACCGCCTCCACGTTTACCGGATGCACGGCAAAGATCAAGGCCGCCAGGAATGCGCCGGGAATGGACAACTTTTTCAAGATGATCCAAATCAGCAACGCTTCGGCGACGTGCAAGATCAGATTAGTGACGTGGTAGCCGGTCGAATGCGTCCACCACAGCCGCCATTCGATCCAGAACGTGGTGTTAGTTACGGGCCAGTAGTCCGCCGCTTGGGTTGTGAGCCAAAAACGGTACAGGCCGTCCGGGGCGTTGACCAACGCATTTTGCGTGAATAGTTCGTCGTCCAGGACGAACTCGCCATTAATGGAAGGCAGATAAACAAGAAAAACGGCAATGACGATGACCGCCGCCCCGGCCGACGCGCCCAACGGCAGCGCCGATGAAATAATTGTTCCCAATCGGACGTGGGAAGATTGATTCTTGGGGGATTTTTTGCGCTTGGGCATGGGCGGGCTGTCGGATGCCAGGAACCGGGAACTTGTCGATAGGATTATCTGGAGTTTAGCAAATTGCGGATTCAATGTCCCCTCTCCCAAAGGTAGAGGGGAGAAATTTTCATAACTCCAGATTATTTTATCTTGCTTCCGGTCAGGTTTGAATACACGGCCCCCGGCCTTTGTTTTGCCGGTGGAATTCCCGAAAATTCGCTTTTCACGGCCGGGGATGGAACTTTTTGTGAACCGCCTTGAGCCGCGTGGGATCCACGTGGGCGTAAATTTGCGTGGTGGCGATGCTGGCGTGGCCCAGCATCTCCTGAACCTGCCGTAAATCGGCGCCGCCGGCCAGCATGTGCGTAGCAAAACAGTGCCGCAGCGTATGCGGACTGATTTCCGGCGGCAGGCCTATTCGCCGGGCATACTGTTTGAGCAGTTCCCAGATGCGCTCCCTGCGCAAGCGCCGGCCGCGGTAACTCAAAAGGGTCCACTCCGCCGAAGCGCCGCGTTTGCCCGCCAGTTTCCGCCGCTCGTGTTCCAAATATGCCTTGACCGCTTCGATTGCCCGGGCGCCCAATGGCACGAGTCGCTCTTTGTCGCCTTTGCCCCGACAGATGCAATAGCCTTCGTCCAGGTGCAAGTCGCGGAGTTTCAGATGCGAAAGCTCCGACGCCCGGCACCCGGTGGCATACAACAGTTCCAAGAGTGCCCGATCGCGCCGCCAATACGGATCGCCCCGCCCGGGCGCCTCGAACAAGCGGTTTACCTGTTGCGGACTAAGGACCTTGGGCACGCGTTGCCAAAGTTTTTGACTGCCCAAGAGTTCGGCAAGATTGTCGGTTATAACGCCCTCCAATTGCAAATAGCGGAAAAACACCTTAAGCGACACCAGATGCCGGGCGATGCTTGCCGGGGCGAGTTTTTTTTCGTTGAGCCACCCGGCGTAATCGGCCAGTTCGCGGATCGTCAACTTGTGGGCGCTCTTGCCCGAAAGCCACTCGAGGAATCGCTCCATGTCGCGTCGATAGGCCGCCACCGTGTTTTCGGCCAGATGACATTCGCCCGCGGTGTATGCCGTGAATGAATCCACCCACGACCGCGCCATGCCCTGCGCCGATGGCGGCTTTGGAGGCAATAGTTTTCGGCGTGGAACGGACATGTTAGTGGTTAGTGGACAGTGGTCAAGGAAAATAAAACGGCGAGCGGCCGGCGTTAGCCGGCTGAGTAAGCGGTCTTTCCCGCCCTCCATTCATCCTTCGGATAGCAGACTGGGCAATCTTCACAAGATTTGCCTATTCCGCTACTCGCCCCCCTCCCCTGCCCTGTTTGCGGACGTTTTAGTAGAATTCATGGACAATTCCATGAAACCGCTTGCGGTTTCGCGCCGCCTAGTGCGTTCCCGCTCCCCGACCATGCTCCGCATGGTGCCCGGTCGCGGCTAAACTGATAACTGAAAACAGATAACCGAAAACCCAACGCCCATGTCCACCCACGCCGTTCCGGTTCTTTCACTTGACGAGATCGTTCCCGGCCAAGAGGCCGACATGTTCGTGCTGCTTGCGGCCAAGGAAGAACTCACCGCCAAGAATGGAAAACCTTATTTCAAAGTCACGTTTCGCGGGCGGGGCCGTGAAGTGAATTTTCCGATATGGGACAATTCGCCCTGGGCCGCCGAATGCCGCGCGCAATGGACGCCCGGGGTGTTTTACAAGGTCCGGGCGGTATATCGGGAGACGAATTTCGGGCCGCAGTTGGAAATCCGAAAAATCCGCGAAGTCGTCGAAGCCGACACTGCCGAAGGCTTCGACCCGAATGCCTGCCGGCCGCAATCGCGGTTCGATCCCCAGGTGATGTTCGCTGAATTGACGGCCATCGTGCGGGAGCGGATCGAAGAACCCGCTTTGCGCCGCTTAGTGGAGTCGATATTGGACAAATATCGCGCCGAGATCTTGACCTTTCCCGCCGCCCGGCACAACCACCACGCCTTTGTCGGCGGCCTGTTGGAGCATACGCTGAGCGTGACGCGGACCGCCATATTCCTGGCCGATAAATATGCCGAATACTATCCCGACATGCAGCCGCCCTTGAACAAGGGCCTGGTCGCGGCCGGGGCGATTCTGCACGATATCGGCAAATTGCGCGAATACGATTGCCGACCGGAAGGGGCGGCGTATTCGGCCGAAGGGGCGCTGATCGGGCACATGCTCTTGGGCCGGGACATCGTGCGCGAAGCCGCGGCCGAAGTGGAAATCGACGCCGACACGTTGCTCCGGCTGGAGCACGTTATCGTCGCCCACCAGCGCCTGCCCGAGTGGGGATCGCCAAAGCCGCCCATGACGCCCGAGAGCCTGCTGGTGCACTATGCCGACGACATCGACGCCAAATTCCAGATGATGGCCGGCATTTTGAAGAACGACGCCAATCCGGGACCGGTAACGTCGAAGAAAAACGTGCTGATGCAACACGTGTATAAAGGGATAAATGACAAATGACAAAGCACGAATGACGAAAGAATGTCCAAATCCAAATGACTAATGCCTAAAAATATTTTTGTCATTAGACATTCGTGTTTTGACATTCTATTGTCATTTGTCATTCGGATTTTGACATTTATATTGTTTTACCAGCCTTTTCACCGGGAGATTATCATGCACATTCCCGTCACCACAACATTCAACATTGAAGGATACAAAATTGTCGAATACAAGGGCGTAATTCGCGGCATCATCGTCCGTGCGCCGACTATTGCCCAGGGGATTTTCGGCGGGCTGAAGAGCATTATCGGCGGCCGGATCGGGGCCTATACCGAGATGTGCGAGCAGACGCGGCTACAGGCATACGAGCTTATGATCCAACATGCCCAGGAAGTCGGCGCCAACGCCGTGGTCGGGCTGCGTTACGACGCCTCGGAAGTGGCCAGCAAAGTTTCAGCCACCGAAGTGCTTTGCTACGGCACTGCCGTGGTCATCGAGCCGATCGCTTAAGAAACGGAAAAGGGGTCAGAACTATTTTTTCACGTTACAAATAGTTCTAGTCCTTCTTTTGCACAGAAAAAAATAGTTCTGACCCCTTTTCCCATCTACCTTTTCCGTGCATGTATCACGCGGGGCAGACGGGCGAGGTCTTTGATTGTTGCCGCGGGCTCGAAACGCGGCTCGGCTGAAAACAAGGCAAGGACTTGCTCGTGGATCATGGGGCTGATTTCCATGATAAGATATCCGCCGGGATGCAAGCGCTCGGCGGACTGGGCAGTCAGGCTCTCGATCACTTCGGTTCCGCGCGGTCCGGCCAGGAGCGCGGCGTGAGGCTCGAAATTTTTCACGTCCGCGACCAGCGCGCTTAGCTCGCCCGCGGTGACGTAAGGCGGGTTGCTTAAGATGAAGTCGAATTTCTTCTCGGCCGCTATGCTTGCGAACAGGTCGCTTTGGACGAACTCGATCCGCCCCAGGACGCCGTGCTTTTCGGCATTGGATTTGGCCACTTCCAGGACCGCCGGACTGATGTCGATGGCTGTAACCCGGCAGCCGGGCAGGTGCTTGGCCGCGCAGACGGCAATGATCCCGCTGCCGGTGCCCACGTCGGCAATAGTCAGTTTTGCGCCTACCGGCCGGGTTTTGGCCAGATCCAATAGCGCGATCACCAGCAGTTCGGTTTCCGGCCTGGGAATGAGCACGTCGGGCGTAACGCGAAAGTCGAGCGAATAGAACTCGCGATGCCCGACAAGATACGCAACCGGGGCGCCTTCGGCCCGGCGGCGGACCAGTTCTCGAAACGCGGCGCGGACTTCCTCGCCCGGTTCGTTGTCGAAGGCCGTGTAAAGCTCGATCCGCCGGCATCCCAAGGCATTGGCCAGCAAAACCTCCGCGTCCAGACGCGGATTTTCCGACCCGTGAGACTTCAGATACTCGGCCGTCCACTGCAACAGCCGGCCGACGGTCCAAGGGGCGGAAGAAGACATAAAGGATAAAGGATGAAGGATAAAGGATGAATTAATCAATGAAACCGCTTGCGGTTTCGCGATACATTTTTCACACTTTTCGCCGATAACTGAAAACTGATCACTGAAAACTGCACATCAATCGATCGCGCCGAACGATTGGCGCTGCTCCTGGCGTTGATATTCCATAAGGGCGTCTATAACGGGATGCAGATTTCCGGCCAGGATATTATCGAGTTTGTGGAGCGTCAGGCCGATGCGGTGGTCGGTAATGCGGTTTTCGGGAAAGTTGTATGTGCGGATCCGCTGGCTGCGATCGCCTGAGCCGATCTTGGTTTTCCGCTCGTCGGCGCGTTTTTTGTGTTCCGCCTCGCGTTTGTGTTCGTAAAGCCTGGTTTTGAGCACGCGCAGGGCCTTGGCCAGATTTTTATGCTGGCTTTTTTCGTCCTGGCAGGAGACGACGATTCCGGTTTCATAGTGCGTCAGGCGGATGGCCGAGGCGGTTTTGTTGACGTGCTGCCCGCCGGGCCCGCTGGCGTGGAAGATGTCCTTGCGATAATCGTCTGCTTTCAGGTCGATTTCCACGTCCTCGGGTTCGGCCAGCACGGCCACGGTGGCGGCCGAGGTGTGGATGCGGCCCTTGGCCTCGGTCTCCGGAACGCGCTGCACGCGATGTCCGCCGCTTTCGTATTGCAATTTACGGAAAACCCCTTCGCCCTCCAGCCCCAGGATTATTTCCTTGAACCCGCCCAATTCCGTGGGGCTCATGTCGAGAATTTCGACCTTCCAACGGCTGTCTTCGGCGTAGTGGCGGTACATTTCGTAAAGATCGCGGGCAAACAAGGCCGCCTCCTCGCCGCCCGTGCCCGCGCGAATTTCCAAAATGCAGCGGGTGCGATTGGCGTCTTCGCCGCCGATGGTGTAATCTAAAAGCTCGTTCCAGTATTTTTCGCGCTCCTCTTTGAGCTTGGGCAGTTCGGCCTCGGCCAGTTCGCGCATATCCGCATCGCCGCCTTTGAGCATCTCCATGGCTTCGCGGATTTGGGCGTTTAGCTTTTTGAATTGGCGATACTTGGTGGCCAGTTTGGCCAGCGAGCCGTGTTCCCTGGCCACGGCCGAGAGCCGGGCGGGATTGGAAAATATTTCCGGATCGAGAAGTTGTTTTTCCAACTCCTCGAAACGCCCCAGCTTCTCTTCGAGTGGATTAGACATGAGAAATAAACGATGAATGAAGAATGCAGAATGAAAAATAAAAAACCCCTGATCGAATTAGGGGGGCCTATCCTACATCATTCATTAATGATTATTCGGCGGCTTCAGGTTCCGCGGCGGGCTTTTTGCCGCGCTTCAGGCTGGTGTAACCGGTCGTGGCGAATTTTTTCTGGAATTTTTCGATCCGGCCGGCAGTGTCGACATACTTCAACTTGCCGGTATAAAACGGATGGCAGGCGTTGCAAATATCGACTTTCAACTCCGGCATCGTACTGCGGGTGACAAACGAATTGCCGCAACCGCAAGTAACCTTTGTCACCATATATTTAGGATGGATTTTTTCTTTCATCACCCGGTTCCTCGGACTCCAACTTCTACGCGGGAGAATAATCTCAAACGAAATTATTTTCCCACAATATCACTGGTTAAATATTAGAAACCAATCAGTTTAACATTATAACAAGCGATCTACAAGGCCATGCAAGAAAATGTAAACGGGTGTCGTTAGCGTCTCGCCTTGCCTAAAAAACCGATTTTCTCAGTGTTCTGGGGAAAGGTATTAATCGTTGGTAAATGAGAAATCCACTCATTTGGGTGGTACGGTTAGCGACTATATGCGACTGGCGACTCGGCAGTGCCGGGATTCTCCACAGGCAAAATGTCCGGGCCACCCAAAATAGTTAAATATGTTGGTCGAAAAGATTCCTCCTTTCCACCAGAAATGTTAGCATAATAGGTACATCAGTATTCACCACTATGCCGAGATGCTATGTGGAGGTGCCATTGCAATCTAGATCTACTGGGAGGTGCGCGATGAACACAAAATTGGACATCATTTTTTTATGCGCAGTAGTTTTTGTTGGAGTAACAAATCCATTGGCATTCGGACAAAGTGCCCTTGACAAATCTTCAGTGAAAAAACAAGCGGAATTGAGGACTTGGACTGACTCCACGGGCAAACACACTACTGAAGCAGAATTCGTTGAATCAAAAGATGGAAACATTCAATTAAAAAAGAAAGATGGCAGTATTATCAATGTACCAATTGAGAAACTAAGCGAAAATGATCAAAAGTGGGTGAAAAAACAAATTGAATTAAAAAACAAATTACCTTCTACTAAAATGCTGAAAGAACCAAAACAATCAATTAATAAATCAAAAGACATCAAAAATGAAGAACCCAGCCAAGAGGATCTCGTGCCTTATGAATTATCTAAAGAGGAATTAACGAATTATAAGGATCCTCCTCCAAATCCTTATCATCCGGGTTCACTTGCGCCAGACACAGTTTCGTATACACTATACAGCAATGGAAAATTTACTCTGTCAGATGAACAAAGAAGTTCGTTTTTTAAGCAAATAAGTAATATAAATTTAAGAGACGCATCTGAAAGAGTTCATGTTATAAAAATATTTGTAAGTATTGTTGGGGTAAAAAAAGCGAAAGAAGCTGGTTTAGTCTTTAACATAAATGGCCATGCGAAGTATGTATGGCCAAAGCCTGAAAAAAAATAAAATGACACTAAGTTGGCGGCACTCATTGCGAGACGCCAGTGTCACGCAAAAAAATTCATTGCCCATTTTTCTCTTGCAGCCAGCGGGCGCGGAGGAGTCGGCCGTAGGAGTCCGGGGCCTTGGGGTCGGACTGATAGATCATCGCCGCCCGTTCGATCTGGCCGTCGGCCTCGACGGTTTGGGCCAAATTAAAAAGCGCGCCGTGCCGCCAGGGGCTGTTGGGCGTCTTTTCCAGGATCCGTTTCGACAGGTAATCCTCGGCCGAGTTGTAATTGCCGCGGTCGTAGGCCACCAGTGCGAGCCAATAAGTGGCGTCTTCTTTTCCATATAGGATATTCGTCAACATTATTTGCATGGCCTGCCGCTGAAAAGCGGTTTTGGCGGCTGTTTTCTCCTCTTCCGACTTGAACTGGCGCGTTTTTATAAGGATGTCGGTATATTCCTCCTCTAGTTTTTTTGCCATTTTGGCCAGATCGACGTCGGCCATTTTCTCGTCCAAATCTTGCTTTCGACTTTGCAGAAATGGGGAGGGCGCGACCGATGGATCGTTATTCGCCTTGACCAGGTCGCTTTTCGTCTTTGCCAGATCTTGTTTAATTTTGTCTAAATCTTGGTTCAAGGGCAGTTCCGCCAGGGCGCCCAACTCCTCGTACGAAAGCCGCCGGGCCGACTGATAGAACACGGTGGCGCCATCCTCGCCGGAAAAGAGGCCTTTAAGCTGCAGCAAACGCCCCTTTGCCAAGGGCGCATTCGGAAGGGCGTAAAAGCGCATGAATTCTCCCAATTGGCCGGCAATTTCCCGGGCAGTAAGTTGCGAGCGCCGCCGAACGGTTTCGTAAGGCAAAAGCCAGAGTTGCGCTTTGCCGATGCCAGGCAAGGATTTCCAATGTTCCGCCTGCGCAGTTGCGGAAGTCGTCAATACCATTTTTTGATTGCCGGCCAGGCGCGACTCGATCAGTTTCATCCGATATGAGAGACCCCCGGGCGAGGCCTCTACCAGGGCCGCCAGATTTCGCAGGTCGGACGGCTTGATCGGATACGTTTTTTGGGAATCGATATCCAGACGCCTGAGCAACGCGGGGTCGGCTATAATCTCGGCCAACGTGGCGGGCTGAAGTTCGAGCCGGCCTTGGGCGTCGTGCCGAATGCCGTCCTTGCCCGGAATAGGCATGCCTAAAAGCGGATCGAACAGATAGGCGTTGTTGTCAATCAGCACGGCCGCGCACCAAGGCCGCAAGGGCATTATTTTTCCGGCGTCGGGAGTATTTTTCTCTGCATCGGCCGGGGCCAAAATCACCGCGTCCAAACCTTGTTGCCGAGCCAAGAGAATAAAAATCCATGCCCGTTCCATGGCCGTGCCCCGCCCAAAAAAGAGCGATTCCCAGGGAAACAGGGGAATTCTATTTTTGTCGTCCTCTTCGAGTTGGATATTGCGGACCGTCCAGGCAAATAGGTTTTTTGCCCGGGATAAATCGTCCAGGGCATCGCCCCTGGCCCAAAGCGCGACGTCGCGAAGATAAGCGGACTCCAGCAAGGCATACCCGTCGAAGGCGGAGAATTCCAAGCCGCCCAGGCCCTTGACCAAAGACAGTTCTTGGAGCGATTCCGGCAAGGTTTGCACAAGCGGATCGGGCTTCCAATTGCCCGGCGGAGGTTGAGACCGGACCCATTGATTCAAGCGGTCGACGATCTGGGTGAAAATTTCGGATTCAGGCCAGGCGTCCGCCGTGGTATCGTGTGATGCCTTATTATCTTTATCCGCAAGTGCCTCTCGCAAAGAGTAAATCTGCCGGAAGACGCGAAAGAATGTTTCCTGGGTTTGGAATTTTTCCATCTGGTTTATGTTTTCCACGGCGTAAGTCAACAAATCCTCTTGCCACTTGGTATCTGATTCCTGCCATTGGGAATTGCCGCCGCCGGGGATTGTCGCACGCTCGCGGCAACCGCCGCAACCCGCCATGAACAGCAGCGGCAGCAGGAAAACAAGTCTTTTCATGCTAGTTTCTCCACGGCTTGACGAATGGCCAAGATCCGTCTGAGCAGGGCGGGAAATTGATCCAGCGGGATCATGTTCGGGCCGTCGCTGGGGGCGGAGTCGGGGTCGGGATGGGTTTCGAAGAACAATCCGTCCGCGCCCGCGGCCACCGCCGCCCGCGCCAAGGGTTCGACCATGGCCCGATTTCCACCCGTTGCCGCGCCCAATCCGCCCGGCTCTTGAACGCTATGGGTGGCGTCGAAAATCACCGGTACGCCCAGGGCCTGCATTTGCGGAATCGATCGCATGTCGTTGACCAATCGGCCGTACCCGAAAAAGGTTCCGCGCTCGCCGAGCAGAACACTCGAGCATCCGCCGGAGGCCAACTTGTCGACCACGTATTTCATGTCCCAGGGGGCCAAAAACTGCCCTTTCTTGACATGCACCGGCCGGCCGGTCGCCGCCGCGGCCAGCAGCAAATCGGTTTGCCGGGCGAGAAAGGCGGGAATCTGAATCAAATCGCAAATCTCGCCGGCCGCCGGGGCTTGCGAAGGCTCGTGAATGTCGGTGGTGATCGGCAATCCGGTGGCCTCCTTTACACTCGCCAAAATACTGATGCCGGGCTTTAAACCCGGACCGCGATAGGAACTCAGGCTGGTGCGATTCGCCTTGTCGAACGAGGCCTTGAAAATAAGCGGCAGGGCCAGTTCCGCGGCGATCTGCTTTAGCCGGTGGGCAATCGACAACACCAAAGCCTTGTCTTCCAAGACGCATGGTCCGGCGATGACCATCAACGGCTGGCCGCGCCCGCAACGATAAGGTCCAATGATTACCGGGTTCGAAGGCACAATTTTAGGGTTCAGGGTTCAGGATTTAGGCTTCAGAATTATAGATTAGGGATGGTAATAGGCATGTGCTCAATAGTTAATGAGGGGTGGGCAGTTTACTGCCCACTTAACTAGATGATCCGGGTGAAATCGCAAGCGATCCCATATATCAATCGACATTCTATATTCCACATTCTGCATTTATCAATTATCCTAAAGCCTACTGCTTACGGCCTTTTTTGGGAACGAGCATGGTCAATCGGTTGGGCAAAACCTCGATATTAAGGGGCAGGAAACCGCCGGGATCGCCGTCGAGTTGGTAAGGCACGGGCATATCGGAAACGATGCGCACCCGTCGGACGCGGCGGGTAATCCAATCGCGCATGTGCCGGTGTTGTCGGAGGTATACGGCAATTGCATATCGTAAAAAGCGCCAAAAACCTCTCCCCCGGAATCCACATAGGTCCAGTAGTCCGTCGTTTCCCACGGCATGGGGCGCAAAACGCAGTCCGCCACCGTAACACGGCAGGTTAAATACTGAAAACCAGTGGGCCGTCAGGAAGGGGGCTTCCGCGCCGTCATTCAATGTTTCGTCACAGTATACCCTGAGTTCCGGATACTCATAAGTACGCATGACGTCCCAAAGCGGTTTGAAATAATGGCGGGAACGGATATGCCCGGTCCTGCGGTCATGAATGCGGCGGACCACTTCGGCATCTAGCCCGCAACTGGCCATAAGCAGGAAGATTCTTCCCTGTGCCATGCCGGCATCGAGGTGAATCAGTGTCCCGTGGGCAATGGTTTCGGCAAGGCGTTCCGGGGCTGGGTCGAGGCATAGATAACGGGCCAAGAGGTTCGAGTTGCCCCTGGGAAGCCAAGTCAGGGGCGTGCCTTGTTTTGTGCGGTTTACCAGTTCCGCGGCAGTACCGTCTCCTCCCACGCCGACTAGTGCGCGAAGTTTCCCTTCGTCCAATAACGTATTGGCAAGCCGGGCGACGGGGTCCAGATCGGTGAGGATTTCCACTTCAAATCGCTGCTGCCGGAGCAGTTTTGCCAGGCGCTGGACGTCTTCATGTGTATCTCGCGCCCCGGCTTTGGGATTGTGCAGGATTAACACCCGGTCCGTTTTTATAGGTTGTGATGGAGGTGTTATTGACAATGCATCTCTCTAGTAATGATGGGTGGTTTGGAATATTCTGTTTGAACTTATCTCGGCCGTACAATATATACGAATCTTTGAGATCTTGTAGCGTAAAACAATCGAGGTGTAGCAAAATCATACATCTAATAAATTGATAAACTTATGTGATCATAATACGGTTGCCTGAGTAATTGTAAACATAAGTACTTTTCGCAATTGAAGTTACACCGAAAATCAAGGCATTTTCCATGTTTGTCTTAGAATTGGCACAACAAGTGTAGACAATAAAGGCGTGTAAATGAGAAATTTACACATAATTAGACTGGCCCGTGGGGCCTCCGACGTAATTTAGATAGAAGGTTAACTTGCCCTTACCTTCTGTCCCGCCACTGTGGAATGTGGCACGTTCGAGGCCCCCTATTTTTTTTCTTGTCATCCGCGGCAGTTTGAAAGCTAAACTTATATGGGGTTGAATTTCCAAAAACATTCCCGGAGTTATTACGGTGGCCAGCGAAACGAAACGTCCTGAAAACCCAAGTTCCGATGAAGAAAAAACCGAAGTATCGTCTGCCGGCAAGTCAAGGTTTGCCTTGCTTCGCGGCAAAACGATGCAGTATTGGCTGGCTTTTTTACTAATTAGCACGCTGGTGATCCACGGCATCGGTTGGGCGTATTATAAAACAAGCAACGCCCATGCTCCGATCGAGTACAGCCCGGAAATCGGGGTGGGGAACTTCCAGTTCACGGCCGATAAAACGGCAGGGGGCCGGATCGCCGGCGCCGAATTTTCCCTTTACATTACCGCACTTGAGGGCCTGGACCGGGTCGCCAGGATTCGTCTGACTTCCCATAAATATCGGGTGCAAGAAGAGATCGAGTCGCTACTGCGTCAGACACATAGTGGAGATTTCGACGATCCGGCCCTAAACGACCTCAAACGGCAGATCCGCGAGCGAATCGATCAGGCCCTGGGAAACCGCGTCGTATCCGACGTGATCGTCGCCAATCTGAAAATTATCGCCTCGAACAATAAAGAACCCGCTGCTACCGCCGACACGGCATCTTCACCCCCTTGGCTGGAAAAATCGTCAAGCTACGTCAGCCAACAAGGCGGTAACTAGTGCGTTTCAAGTATCATTGTAGCGTTCAAAAAGAACCTCAGCCGGCTAACGCCGGCCGCTCGCCTATATGTTTTCCGCTATAGAGAAACTTGATGCGCTCTAGTCTTGTTTTTTGGAACGAGCCAATTTCGCAGACTGGGTAAAACACACTAAATTTACCGGCGGAGTTCTCATGTCCGGTAAAAACCGGCCCTTAAAGTCGGACTACATTACCCATTTTTTCTCTATCCCGAACCAGATACCGGATTATATGTGAGTGGCGATATGAATATATTTCAAAGAGTCCGGTTATACCTATTTTATGAATTTTAAGGATTGTAGGGTCGATGTAAACTTTAGGGAGTCACCCCCACAAGATGTGCTGTATCCTGCAAGGAGGGAAAGAGATGAATTCTCGCAAATTGTTCGGAACAGTTGTATGTGCGATTTTAGTATTGGCGACAAGTTCCGCCATTGTTCTGGGGCAGGACGATCCGGCGGCCTACCGCTTGATTACAGGCGATGGGGAAGATTCGCCGCCGTCGTCTTCCGGGATGGCGGTCGATCAGCCGCAAGACGCCGGCTGCTGCGATGGGAGTTGCTGTCAGTCGTGTTGTTGTCCGCGATGGACGGCCTCGGCCGACTTCATCATCTTTGACCGGATCGGCGGCACAAATCAAACGCTCGTTCAAAGAGTGCCGCTCCACGACGATCCATTCAGAATCCCTGGCGCTGAGGCGCTCAACAGCAACGATTTTCAACAAGGCTTCTGCGGTGGACCGAGGGTAGGCTTGATTCGCCACGGCGGTTGTGGCTACGACTTGGAATTATCGTATTTTCAGATCGACGGCTGGAGCAGCGACAGAAGCGTTGGGCCCGACGATCCAATAGACTGGCTGGTAATGAGAGCTCCTGGCGGCTTCACCCAAACAAATCAACCGCCATATCTTGCAACCCAAGCAATGGCATGGGAGTATGCTACGAAACTTTATAATGCAGAGTTTAACGTGCGATGGAATCCTTGTTGCCGAGTAACCATGCTGGCTGGATTCCGTTGGATAAACCTGGGTGAAAATCTTGTTGGAGCATTGGAGCCCCCAACCGTCCGCACGGAAGCGCCTTTCTGGAATGGAACAACGACAAACAATCTCTATGGTTTCCAGATCGGTGCGGACGGGAAACTTTTCGAGCGTGGTTGCTTTTCGATTGACGGGCTGGTAAAGGCCGGGATTTTCGACGACAACGCCGAACAGACAACCGCAGTCAGTGTTATCTTTAAGCAAGTGAGATCAGCGTCCGCTTCGACCAACCACGCCGCCTTCGTTGGTGAAACCGGCTTGCAGTGCAAGTATCAAGTTACCAAGCATCTATTGCTAAGGGCCGGTTACGAAGTGATCTGGCTGCAAGGCGTTGCTTTGGCGCCTGCACAGGTTCAGGAAAATTATATTACTGCTAGTCCAATTGCCGTGCAAGCGCTTGGCGTCAATTGCAACAACGGCGTGTTTTATCACGGCGCCACCGCGGGGTTTGAATATAGCTTCTAACAAATGCCGGGCTTTTTTCGGTCTGCCCTCCCTATTTTAAACAACATATCCTCCCATTTTCGTCCGACTCGCGGAAAGCAACAAGGAATCAGATAATTCCGCAGTTTCGTGGTTTGAGCAATGGCGATTTGATTCCTTTAATTGATTGTGCGTACAGAACAAGAACGAAACGGCTTTTCAGCAAATCGTTTTTCAAGGAGGTAAAACAAAAATGTCTTACAAAGCTCTGGGGGCAATCGTAAACGCGTTTTTTGTATTGGCGATAGGTTCGACAATTGTCTTGGGGCTGGACGATCCGGCGGCCTACCGCTTGATTACAGGCGATGGGGAAGATTCGCCGCCGTCGTTTTCCGAGACGGCGGTCGATCAGCCGCAGGACGCCGGATGCTGCAATCTAGGCTGTTGTCAATCATGTTGTTGTCCGCGCTGGACTGCCACGGCCGACGTCATCATTCTGGACAGGATCGGCAACAAGTCTCAAACTATCCTCGGCCCCCCAACCGATGACGTAATTGGTCTTGTTAATGCCAGCGCCGATAGGCTTAACAGCAACGACTTTGCCTTTGGATTCGCGGCCGGACCGCGGCTCAGCCTGATTCGGCAAACCCAGTGCTACGACTACGAGGTTTTGTATTTTGGGATCGACGGATGGTCCGATTGCCGATTTATACCCCAGTCTCTCAACCCTGCTTCTCCCTTGCTGTTCGATTGGAGTTCCAGGCTTTATAACGTCGAGTTAAACGTGCGATGGAACCCTTGTTGCCAAGTGACCATGTTGGCTGGATTCCGCTGGGCCGAACTCCGGGAAGATTTTATCGGAGGGCGTGTATTAGATTCCGGGTTCCTGCCTGTCGGGGATATAAAGACAAATAATCATCTTTATGGTTTGCAGGTCGGTGCTGATGCAAGGCTTTGGCAGCGCGGCTGCTTCTCGATCAACGGGCTGGGTAAGGTCGGCATTTACGGCAACCATGCGGAACAAATCAGCGACCTGAACATCGGGCAATTCATTGGGATCGGCTCGGCCTGGACCAACCACGCCGCCTTTATTGGCGAATTCGGCTTGCAGGCCCGCTACCAAGTTACCCAGAGCCTCGCGCTGAGGGCAGGATACGAATTGCTATGGCTCGACGGCATTGCGATAGCTCCCGCACAATTCGGAAATCCTGTCGGCATCGATAGCAATGCCACCGTGTTTTATCACGGGGCCACCGCCGGGTTGGAATATTCGTTCTAGTAGTCCGCCAATGCTTAAACTGTGGATGTTGGGGTGGCAGTTGTACTGCCACCCCGGGGCGACAGTACAACTGTCGCCCCAACGGGATTCACAAAATTAGCCTTGGCGGCCTACTAGTGGAATCGCATTAATAGTTATGCCGTGTCATTCTGATATAAGTGGGGGCAAACACAGACATCGAGATTAGGTAATCCCTTGTGCCGCTTAGAGATACGATCTAATTACCGGAGACGTGCGGGCTAATCGACGACCTTGTAGACCTGGTCGTGCTCTCTGGCGTGTTGGGCCACGCGCATGCCAACCGACTGGCCAACGGCGGCCTCGGCGACCGACTTGTTGTCGATCTGCATGGATTCGATTTTTTGCATAAAGTCGCTGGTGTGGCCTTTGACGTGGATCGTGTCGCCCACGCAGAGTTTATCCTGAGTGATAGTGATCGCCATCACCCCGATCTTGCTGAAATAATGCGTAACCTTGCCGATTTCAACTTCCGCCATGACACCGTCCTCCCATGTTAAAGTCTTTGTTTGATACCATAAAGCCGCGACGGGCACCAACGGGTACCATGCGATAGCATGGTCGGTTGGTCGGTCGCGGTTTGGTTGCGGCCAAACGGCATGTCAGGAAACAACCGAAAATGAACTGTTTATTGTGCAATATGATGCCAAAATCACAGTCTTGGTGCAAGATGCCCGGGAAAAAGATTTTTATGCCCCCCTGCCCTGTCTCGGCAATGTTTTACGACAAGGAAACAACATTAGAGCCGGAAATACAGCAGTTTAAAGCCTAAAGCCTACCTGTATTCCTTACGCCAGTGCCGAAGCAGATTATCCGACAGGAAAGCTACGATGTTAGGCCTCAAGGATACCCAGCGACGGGTTGGTCTGCCACTTGCCGCGGGTGATGAATAAAAATGATGAATGATGAATTATGACTTTTCAGCCAATAATTGAAAACAACCTTAAATCACTGCTCTTGGTCGGATATTTCGTATGGGACTTGGTCGCGAAGTTGTTCGGCCTTTGCCCGGAGTTTTTGGAGAATCTCGCTCTGGCGGGCGTCAAGCTCGGACTGGTTGATCTCGGCCAGCAGTTTCAGCGCTTGGACCGGACGGTTTTCGATGGTCACAAGAATTTGTGCAAGCTTCAGTTGCATTAGAGCCGACTTTTGCGGATATCGCTTTAGATGTTCTTTCATAAGGGGAACCGATTCGGACCACAGTTTGTTCTTATGCAAGGCCAGGATAAGATTGAACAGGTCGTTTTGGGGCAGAATCCAGTCGCGCAATTCACGCGACATGCGTTGATGAAACTTCAGGGCAAGTTGGGGCTGGGCATTCTGGATAATCTCATGGATTTCTTTAAGGGCGGCTTCTCGCAGGCTTTGCTGATCTATTTTTTCTTCTGGTTCTTGTTGGCTCGCTTGATTTTTATGTTCGGCCTGTTCTCGTTCTTCCTCGGTCATCGTGTTCCGACCGGCCAAGACTGAAAAGAGGTCCCAGTTCTCGCAATCGACCAATCGCGCCTTGAGCAAAGCAATGGCAACGGCAAAACCCACAGAGGCCCCGAGTAGATGCATTACCGCGCTGGATATTTGCATGCCAATGAAAAACTGAATCGTAATCTGGAGCAAGAGCATCAGGCCGACCATGGCCATGATGCTTATTTCGAAATTGGCGGTGCGGATGAAAACAAACAGAACGACAACGAGGAAGCACTGTATTTTGTTAACCGGGGCCCAAATCAGGCTCATGGCCATTAAGCCGTAGATAATTCCCGAGGCCCCCAATCCTCCGCCGCCTCTTAGCGATCCGAGCATCATATACTGCACGATCGCCGATCCAATAATGCCAATGCCGAGATATAGCACCAGCGTCTTCAGCCAACCAAGCTTTCCTTCGATGATCAGGCTGAACGCCCATAGAGCAAACATATTGCCGGCAAGGTGCATAATTCCGACGTGCATGAAATTGGACGTGATCCACTGTGCCGGATGCAATCCGTTGCCAAATGTCAAAATAAAAGGCCTAGCCTGCTCGGGATACGCCAACTGCAGGCCGAATACGACACAATTCACGGCAATCATAAAAACCGTGATTATCGGCCAATGATAAATCGGCGCATCGGTGCCGTAGGGTATGAAAAAGAACATGTGCCCGATCCATTATCGGTAAAACATCACAAGACAACGCCACCCAGGATTAGATGCCACCCGGAATTAGAGATATTTTAACCGGTTTTGGTGTAGAAATACAAGCGATTAGGGACGGACGTTATAGACGATCTTGGCTCTATTCCAAGCCCACGCTCGTCGTGGGCACATATAATGTTTAATTAACACGAAAACATGAAGCTATTTTTTTCAAAATGCCCTTTGATAATGCACTGAACACTTGACAATAGGGAACATTTTGGTATGTATTATCGGATTATCATACACAGAATGCATGGCTACGGAATTTCAAAAATGAATAAGGCGAGCAATGTCCGATGAGCGAATACCAATTCATCCATTTCCTGGCAATTGATAAACCGCTAAACGATAAACAGATGGCTTTCATGCGGCGTCAGTCGACGAGGGCCGAGATTACTGAGTGGGAGTTCACCAACGAATATGATTTCGGCGACTTTCACGGCAATGCAAAAGAAATGCTGCGGCGCGGATTCGATATCCATTTGCATTATGCCAACTTCGGTATCAGGAGGTTGATGATCCGCTTGCCCAGCGGTCTTCCCTGCGACCGCCGCACATTCAAGGCATTTCAAGTTGAAGATTGTGTGGAATGGATCGCCGACAAAAAAGGCAAAGGGGGCATCCTTGATATTGAGCCAGAATCGGATGCCGGAACGTATGATGAGGACATTTACGACGTTGACACATTGCTCCATAAACTCGTTCTGATCCGCAACTTATTGATCAACGGCGATTTGCGGCCGCTTTATATCGCTTGGTTGGCGTGCAACTACGATGAGCAGTCGATGGAGCCGCCCGTGCCCGCGGGATTGGGTAAATTACCCCGAGAGCTCAAGGCCATGGCGGATTTCTACGAATTGAGCAATAAGCTTCTTGAAGCAGCTGCTAAACGCTCGCCACGGCTGTCCAAAGCATCGGATGCGGGCGAAACGATAAAAGAATGGATCGCCAAGCAGTCGCCAAAAGAACTGCGCACGCTCGTTGGGAAGTTTTTAATGAATGACACGGCCGAGATTCGGGCTAAAACGCTGTCTCGCATCCGTGAACAATCGGGGGCAGTGACCTGGCCAACCGCGGAACCGTCACGCACTTGGGGGCAGTTGCGGGATTCAGCGGGATAACAATGAAAAAGTGATTAAATACGGTGCCCGTACAATGCGATTAGGTTTTTATCGAGGTTCCTAATCTTGGAGTCAGGTTAATGACATTCCCACGCCGAACCCGTGCTGAGAACGCCGCATTCGTGGTCGAATCTGTCAGGGCGATAGGGCTTGAAGTGCCTGCCAGCTCGCGCATAATGCGGATGTACCGCACGCTTATTGATGGAAGTCGGCCATTGATTCTGCCAACGGACCCGGATTTTGAGACAGCCCTAGAAGCAGAGTGCGATATGCAAGTGCTCGCGTTTGTGTTCGACGTTGCCGCTGCCCACCCGGCCGATCAGAAATTTTGTGACCTCGTCAAGTTGGCGTTGGGCGACTCTGTGTTACCGCAAAACAACCGTAATCAATCTAAAGGCCGCGACTTCCAGTTTGAATTGTTTGTTGCGGCGATCTGCCAGAATGCCGGCCTATTGCACGTTGAGCGTGAGGAACCCGATGTGACATGCGTTGTCCGAGGCATGAAGTATGGTCTTGCAGTGAAGCGCGTAAAGAGCGCTAGAAACCTGCACAAGTGCATCTCAAGGGCCGCCGACCAGATCAAGAAGGCAGGCTTGCCCGGCATAGTAGTTTTAGAAACCAACCTCCTCTTCAATCCCAACAATATCCCCATAACTAGGCCAATGTCCGACGATGAGTTCGGAAGATTTCATTATAAGGCCCTTTGCCTATGCATAAAGAAACACGCAGATCAAATCCACAAGTCGGTAAAAGACAAGGGCGTCTATGGCCTTATCTTTCACGACCAACAGATTCGCCGTCTCGATCTGAATGGTGGCTGGTGCCTTGAGGAGATGGACCTAAAATTTCCGCTCGAATACCATCAGCACAAATTTCACTGCTTTGCCGATGGCTATTTCACCGGCCTGCCGAACCGAGTAAACTGAACCGAGACCGGGGGCGTTTAGTGTTACGTCGTGTCTTATAAACCAGGGAAGGAGTGGCGTTCGGAGCGAACCCGGAAATTCAGGGGACAGCATACATAATTATTTACGGTTTTATGCACTTTTATCGGCAATCCTGGGCAAGTAAGCGTTTGCTTGCAGATCGAGGGCGCAATCTTCTCCCATGAAAATGGCAGTAAAGTAATCAAGAAATCCTTGATGGCCGAGGATGAGGGTTTCTTTATCCGCATCTCCAGCGGCAAAATACACACGCGCCAACCATCGCAGAGTCTCGTCCGGATGGACAAGCTCAAGTTTGACGTCTGCATAAGACAAGGTGATTTCTTGCCCACCAAAGGCAGTAGCAGCGGGGCCTTTGCCGGCTATCAAAGTGATTCCAAGATCGTGTGCGATTGATTCAGGAAGGATCGTGTTATCGGCGCCCGTATCGACAAGTGCAAGGAAATCACCAGAACCTTTGGAGCCATGGACCTTGATCTGGACTTCGGGACGAAAGATGACCATCGGCTCGCCCGTGTCTGGCGAAGATGACAAAATTGCCGTGTAATCGAATCTCATGCGCCGCCCACAAACGGTCCGCGAGGGACCTTTTGGAGAATAGGGCATTCACAGCCGCGGGCTATTGCTTGATGTCTGACACTATCCATGTCCGTGCCGTGGGACAGGATTTCGGAACGATTTTCGTTCCAGGCCAGCCATTGTCCGGCAAATTCCATCGGTACCGGTTCGCCACGCTCCGGAAACCGCGTGATATACTCATCGAGTTTCATCTGCATAGATTTTACTCCATAGTCAACCCATAAAAGTCTACCACAATTGGGGAAATTTGCCAATCACCATAGGGCTAATACCAAGAAATAAAAAAATCCGGCGACACCTACTCTCGCGCTTTTGGCACTACCATCGGCTCCGAAAGCTTAACTACCGTGTTCGGAATGGGAACGGGTGTGGCCTTTCGAAAATCGTCACCGGAAAGGAGCGTTCCGCCCCAATCGTAAAGGGGCGGGCCGCTAAAAAGTTTTCAGTTTACAGTTTTCAGTAATCAGTTCTTGAACTAGCAAGAACTGAAAACTGATTACTGACAACTGATAACTTAAATGATCGTGGCATGAAGCGGCTTCTTAGCCCTCACCCTAACCCTCTTCCAAAGGGAGAGGGGACGAGGGCAGGCATTTAGGAGCGTTGGATACATATGGCCAAGCGTTCGTCCGTTAGTACCGGTTAGCTAAACGCATTACTGCGCGTACACATCCGGCCTATCAACCTGGTAGTCTTCCAGGGGACTTTTGCGACTTACGTCGCGACGAAATCTGATCTTGGAGAGGGCTTCACGCTTATATGCTTTCAGCGTTTATCCTTTC
>JBEKFZ010000008.1:0-85723 GCA_050013075.1 Thermoguttaceae bacterium
GACCGAGAGCAGTGAAGCGATGATCCTCGTGTGCATGATTCACCGTATGTTGCGCCATCTCAAGCCGGCCGAACTGGCTGCTGGATGGGAAATGTGACTTTCCAAACACGTTCTTAGAGACGGAGGTGAATCCCTTCATCGAACAATTATTAAAAACCGGTTCAGGCGAATGCGAGATCGGGCATGTCCGGCGAAACGGCGCAACCTTCCCCGCGTGGATGTCCTGCACTGTACTGACGGATGCGGACCAGAAGCCCTGCGGATTTATCGGAACAGCACTCGACATCACCGATCGCAAGTGGACACAGGCGGTGCAAGATAAACTGCTGGCTCGGCAGCAGGATATTAATCTATTGCATCAGTCGCTCTTGGAGCCGATCCCGCTGAAGGAAAAACTCAGAAAAGTCACCGACGGCATCGTCCGCATCTTCGACGCCGATTTCTGTCGCGTCTGGCTGATACGGCCTGGCGACCTGTGCCAGGGGGAGTGCATCCATGCCGTAGCGAAGGACGGCCCGCACGTGTGCCGCTACCGCGACCGCTGCCTGCACCTGCTGGCCAGCTCCGGCCGCTACACCCACATCGACGGCCAAACCCACCGCCGTGTTCCGTTCGGCTGCTACAAGATTGGACGCATCGCGTCGGCCGAAGATCATAAGTTCCTCACCAACGACGTGCCAAACGACCCTCGCGTTCACAATCACCAGTGGGCGCGCGAGCTGGGGCTCGTCTCCTTTGCCGGATACCAAATCCGCGATCCCGATGGCTACGTTCTGGGCGTGCTCGCCCTTTTCGCTAAACACCCCGTCGACGAGAGTGAAGACGCCATGCTGGAAGGGCTGAGCGCTACTGTCGCTCTTGTTGTCGAGGAAGCGGCTGCGCAAGAGGCGCTGCGGCAATCGAAGGAAGAAGCAGAGAACTACGTCGCCGCCCTGGAATCGGCGAACCATGCCCTCGAAGCGTCCAACCAGCTCGCGGAATCAGCCAACTGCGCCAAGAGCGAGTTTCTGGCCAACATGAGCCACGAAATCCGCACGCCGATGACGGCTATCCTCGGCTATGCCGACCTCATGTTGGACGAAAACGTCGGACGCACTGCACGAGAACACGTCGCCGTGATCAAACGCAACGGCGAGCACCTCCTGGGACTGATCAGCGACATCCTCGACCTCTCGAAGATCGAAACCGGAAAGCTCCAGGTCGAGCCAATACGCTGCTCGCCGGTCCAACTGGTGGCCGAAGTCGTTTCCCTGATGCGTGCGCAAGCCGCCGCGAAGCAACTGAAGCTGAAGACGGAACTGGCCGGCCCTCTGCCAGAAACCGTGCTCACCGATCCCTTGCGCCTGCGCCAGGTGCTGGTCAATCTGGTGGGCAACGCGATCAAGTTCACCGACCAAGGCGAAGTCCGCCTCGCCGTCCGACTCAACGCCGATCGCGGTTGCTTGAGCCTATGCTTCGACGTGACCGACACGGGCATCGGCATGAACGAAGAGCAAGTCGGGAAACTTTTCAAGCCGTTTAGCCAGGTGGACAGTTCGTCCACGCGGAAGTTCAGCGGCACGGGACTGGGCCTTTGCATCAGCAAACATCTGGCCGAGGCCCTGGGGGGCGACATCGAAGTGCGTTCCAACCCGGGAAAGGGCAGCACCTTTATCGTCACGATTAACCCGGGGCCACTGGACGGGATACAGATGATACCAAACGCCCAAGAGAGCCTGCTCGATCGCCCGCCAACAACGACCGCGGCAATCCCAGACAAGATCGTTCTGCATGGCCGGATCCTCTTGGCCGAGGACGGGCTGGACAATCAGCAGTTGATCTGCATGTTGCTGAGGAGGGCCGGCGCTGACGTGACGGCGGTCGAGAACGGCCAGCTTGCCGTCGAGGCCGCCATGTCCGCGCGCGAAGCGGGCGAACCGTTCAACGTGATCCTGATGGACATGCAGATGCCCGTGATGGACGGGTACACCGCCACGCAGCAATTGCGCAAGCGGGGCTACACCGGCCCCATCGTCGCCCTGACGGCGCATGCGATGGCCGAAGACTGCCAGAAATGTCTCGACGCCGGCTGTGACGACTACTTGGCCAAGCCGATCGACTGGCAGAAGCTTCTGGCCACAGTCGCCCCCTGGGCGGCCCGCGGTCAAACGCAGAACGACTCACCAGATTCCTCAACCAGCGAAAGCCAAGCCAGCACAACCACGCTCCCCACCTTTGTCTATTCGCATCTGGCCGCCGATCCTGACGTCGGTAAGCTTGTCAACCGCTTTGTACAGACAATGCCGGAACGGATCAACACTCTCGACGCTCAGGCCAAGAGCCGGGACTGGAACCAACTGGCCGAAACTGCCCATCAGATCAAGGGAGCGGCTGGCAGTTATGGGTTTGACGAGATCACGCCCTATGCTGTTCGACTGGAAGCCGCCGCGAGAGATGCCAAGCGGGAGGAACAGATTCTCTCGGCGCTCGACGAACTCCTCAGCCTCTGCCGCCGCGTTCGCTCCGACAAGCCGCAGGCAGACGAAACCTTATTGAATACGGCTGTCTCCGTTCACCGATCCTAAAGGCCTCTCAGGAGCGGCAGAAACGCAGGAATCGCAACGATTCCGAACGCTCAAGGCTCAAAATCTTGCCATCCACAAGTGCCTGGCCCAATGCAGGTTACAGCAGGCAACGGCAATTGCACTTGTCACCGTCGCATGGGGTGTGTGGGAGCGAAGACTGTTCGGCAGCGAGCGAAGTGCGTATTTTCATCGCGCAGCAGGAGATTCAGTCGGTCACAAACAGGTAATCGCCGAACTCTTGACACTCAGTCGGCTCTTGACAGTTGCAGGCAATGAAATTCCTGCCGCCGTTCCATCAACCCATGCGTTTCTCGGTTGTCCCAGAATACGACCCCTTTTTCGGCATTCTTCTACTGAACTTTCAGCCATCAGCAGTCATCTATCAGTCTAAAGTCTACTGCTTATCCACTATCCCCTAGCCCCTCACCACCATCGAGCAACGATACGATGGCAATTTTGTGACGGTCGGCAAAGGCGATCACGTCGGCCTGATCGAGTAGAATGGTTTTGCCGGCTTCGACGGCCAGCACCGAAGCACCGGATTGGACCATCGTTTCCAAGGTGCCGCGGCCGATGGTGGGCACGTCGAAACGCATGTCCTGCTTGGGCTTGGCAACTTTGACCACGGTGAATCCGCCCGCCGGACACAGCGAGCCTGCCCGGCGGATGCACTGGTCGGTTCCTTCGACGGCCTCGACTGCCAGCACGGCCTGATCCTTGACCGCCACGCTTTGCCCGATGTCCAGGCGACCCATTTCCTTGGCCATCCGCCAGCCGAATTGGATGTCCTTCATCTGCCACGAGTTTGGAGCGCGGCGGGTGGGCCGGCCCGGCGGAAGGAGCAGTTCGGGGGCGTAATCGGTGGCCGGGGCGAAGTGGATCCCTTCGGAGGCGAATTCATCGACGATGGCCGTCAACAGCGAATCGTCGCGGCAGTCTTTTTGCCGGGTCCAGAAATGAGGGAGAAACATACGTATCGTGCGCAAATCGGGCAGGTGGCGGATCCAGGCGAAACGCTGAAACAAACGCACCTTGAAAATCTTGCCGGCCATGGTGACTTCGCTAACGCCGTGCCGCTTGAAATAGCGGATTGCGCTGCCGAACTTGGCCAGGCCCAGCCAACGGAAATGATCGCATGCCTGGGCCAAGGCCGGATCGGCATGACCTATCACCCCCTGGCAATAGATTTCGCATCCCTGACGGCGGAGGGCCTCGGCAATCACCAGCGGATATCGCCCCCAGCCGGCCAGAATTCCTACGCGACGCGGTTTCATTGGAGTTGTCAGTTGTCAGTTCTAAGTTTTCAGTTATAAGAGCCTATCCCAAAAGTCATCCTGAACGTAGTGAAGGATCTTGGTTGCAAACCCATTTACCCATTTTTGCCATTGGGTTCTTCTTGATTCTTCGCTTCGCTCAGAATGACGAATATTGTTTGACGAATATTGTTTGACGAATATTGTTTTAGAATAGGCTCTAAGTTCTAAGTTTTCAGTTTACCTACAGCCTACAGCCTATAGCCTACAGCCTCGGCATTACGCCACGGCGCGGTTTTCGTGGCGATTGTTGTCCGCGTCGGAATCCGGGGAGTCGCCGTTTGTCAATGGCCCGTCGGCGATTCCGGCCTGGGCGGCGAGTTTATCCACGATCCGCTGCAAGTTTTTGAGTTCGCGCCGCATTTCGGGCAGTTTACTGAGGGCAGCCTGCTTTAGTTTTTGCTCGCGTTCGCCAGTGGCGGGAATGCCGATCATCCTTGCTCCCTCGGGCACGTCGTTGGTCACGCCAGACATAGCCCCCAGAACCGCGCGATGGCCGATGTGCACGTGATCGCGTACGCCCACCTGGCCGGCCATCACCACGTAATCGCCGGTGGTCGTGCTGCCGGCAATGCCCACCTGCGAGCAGAGCATGTTGTGCCGGCCGATGCGGCAGTTGTGGGCGACCATCACCAGGTCGTCGATTTTCGTGCCCTCGCCGATGACCGTGGGTCCATAAGTGCCCCGGTCGATGGTCGAGCCCGCGCCTATTTCAACGTCTGATCCCAGGATCACATTTCCCAGTTGGGAGGAGAGCACGTGCCGGCCGTCGGCGAAACCGTAGCCGAATCCATAAGCCCCCAGCACGGCATTTGCATGGATCACGCAGCGCGGCCCGACGATGGTATCTTCGTACAATACGGCGTTGGGAAAAATGGTTACGTCCTCGCCTATCTGCGAGCCGGCCATGACGTGCACGCCGCAATGGATCGTCGAACCGGCGGCGATAATCACGTCGTCGCCCACGGTGGCGTAAGGGTGGACGTCGACGTTCTCGCCGATCCGGGCCGTGGGACTGATTACGGCCAGGGGACTGATGCCGATCCGCCTGGCGCGCCGCTGGGGGTGAAAATGAAGCACCACGATGGCGAATGCCCGATGCACGTCGTCGACCAGGATGGCGGGAAAGTCCTGGCAAGAGTAATTTTTAGGGGCGATTACCGCGGCGGCCCTGCACTGCTGCAAGACGTGATTTTTTCCGTCGCCATCGATGAGTGTAATTTGACCCGGCTCGGCATCGCGCAAGGAGGCCGCCCCTTGGATCAAAATATTTTCATCGCCCAGAAGCCGACCCTCGACCAGTGCCGCCAGCTCGCCAAGAGTAGCCTGCATGATGCGGATTCCTTTCCATCTGGACCCCTGTACAACCCCCTGAAAAGCTGGGTCAGTTACGAGAGGCAAAGCAATCTACCAAACCCCAGCCCAACGGACAAGGGCATTTATATGGATGTGTGAGTTGGGGGCAGTTGGGAGAGTTGGGAGAGTTGGGAGTTGGATGGTGACTGTCACGCCGCTGCCGATGGTTATCCCCCGTCTGCTGTCCGCTGTTCCTGTCCGCGATTGCCCAAGTGCCGCAATTCCAAGTAAAGAAGGACGCCCGTCAGCAGGGAGGAACTCAGGTCGGCCGTGGGAATCGCGGCCCAAACGCCGTTTAAGCCAAAGAAATTGGGCAAGATCAAAACGGCGGGAATCAAGAACAGTATTTGCCGGGAAAGGCTGACCAGCATCGACTTGCGCGGTTTTCCCACCGCCAAGAAATAACCAGTGCTGACCACCTGAAACCCAACTAGCGGCATCATTATCACGCAAATCCGCATGGCATGGACGGTCAGCGTCTGCAAGGTTGTGTCTTTGGGATTGAAGAGCCGGGCGACCTGTACGGGGGCCAACATCATGACCATGAAACCAAGCACCGCGATGGCCGAGGCCGCCAGCACGGCGGTTTTCAAAACCTTTCTGACGCGGCCGAACTCGCCCGCGCCGTAGTTGTAGCCCATAATCGGTTGGGCGCCCTGATTGATTCCGAACATGGGCATGAAAAACATCATCACCGCGGCCCAGATGATGCCCCAGGCCGCGATTGCTTCGTCGCCCCCGTATTTGTCCAGTTGGCGGTTCAAAATACTTTGCATCACCGAGGCGGATATTTGTATGGCAAAGGGCGAGGAGCCGATGGCCATGATTTGGAGACAGACCGATTTATCAAGACGCAAATTTTCCCAATGGATCTTCAACAGACTGCCTCCTCGTAAAAAATATGCCAGCACCCAAACGGCGGAAACCCCTTGCGACAACACGGTGGCCAGCCCGGCCCCGCGCATGCCCCAGCCAAACCAGAAAATGAAGATCGGGGCCAGAATTACATTCAACAACACTCCGATAAGCAAGGTGAACATGGCGATCCGCGGATTTCCCTCGCCGCGTATAGGGGCGTTCAGTCCGTAACCGACCATCTGAAAAATCGTGCCCAGGGCGATAATCTGCATATAGTCGTGGGCGTAAGGCAGAACGATCTCGCTAGCCCCGAATAAAATCAGCAGCCGATCCAAGAGCGACAATCCGGCGGCGGTGACCCCGACCGATGCCACGAGAAGCAGCACGGCGGCGTTGCCCAACACCAGTTCGGCATCGGCTTTATTTTGTTCGCCCAGGCGGATGGAGATTAGCGCGGCTGCCCCAAGCCCGATTAACAATGCGAAGGCCATGATGATGAGCATGAAGGGAAAGCAGACCGTGATTCCGGCGATTCCCTCCGATTCCAGGGCCCAGCCAATGAAAATCCGATCCACCACGTAATACATCGCCTGGGCAAGCAGCCCTACGATGGCGGGGATGGAAAACGATGCTAGCAATCGGGTGATGTTCCCCTCACCTAATTTTTGCGATCGATCTGTGGACATTCGTTGCTCATCCGTTTGTTGGCGAGGGGAAAGATTATATATTAGATGATACTGGCGTGAAAATAAAGGTTCACAAACCTCCCCAGCTTTGCCAACCCTCCTCTTTTTCGCGATTTTTCAAGCAATAATGCTCATATAGACAAGAAAAGGTTATCTTGATATTCTTCCGCTGCGTTTGAAAGCATTCAAAAAATAAAGGAGACGGAAGTCATGAATTTTTTCACCTGGATACGCGATGGAGTGCGTTCGGCAGTGCTCTTGGGAGTCTCCGACGCGGTGAACGACATCGGCACTCCCGCCCAAGGCGAGGACATAGGCCGCCGCTTGTTGGAACAAGTCCGCAACAGCCCGGCCGCGCTGACCAGCGAAACGGCATCAACGCCCGATCGTCAGGCGCGCAAAAAGCTCGGCCGCTCCTTGGAGCAGATTCAAACCGCTTCGGCCAAGGCAAGCTGACAAAAGGATGAGGGATGAAGGATGAAGGATGAATAAACAATGAAACCACTTGCGGTTTCGCAACTACTTCAATCTAACCTTTGCTGTTTTCTAGATTCATCCTTCATCCTTCATCCCTCATCCTTCTCTTTCATCCTTTCCTACAATCTTTTTTCGGCTTCCACGATCAAGCGGTGGGCCGTATTAGCATCCTGTGCCTGGTGCAATTCGTTCAAAAAGCCGGGTATTGTCAGCAGGCGGCTCAGTCGGGCAAGGGTATGCAGATGGCCGCGGTCGTCGGTGGAGCAGATCAGGAAAAAAACATCGGTTAAAGGACAATCGCTGCCAAAGGGTATGCCGCTTACGGTGCAACCCAGGGCCAAAAACGGTTGGGCGAGTATATTGGGCATCGGCCGTCGGGGATGCATCAAGGCCACGCTGTTTTCCAAGGCCGTGGGGTGCATTTCTTCGCGCGATCGGACGGCGTCGGCCATGGCCTTCGGATCCCACAGCCACGTGGTGCCGGCCGCCAGATTGACCATCCCGTCGATTACGGCGCTTCGCGTTCTGGCGTGCAATGGAACGGCAATGGCTTCCACGGGCAGCAGTTCGGAAATGCGGATTTCCTCCTCATTGTCCAGCGGCGCGGACCGCTGCAACACGCTTTCCACCAGGACCAATTCCTCTTCGTCCGACAGTCCGATGCGGTTTTCGAACCAGTGGTGGATGTCGGGCTTGGAGAACTTCCACTCGCCGCCGATCTTCCGTCCAGGCAGATGACCGCGCTCCGCCAGCTTGATCACCTGCTGGGGCGCAAGGTGCAAAAATCGTGACAGAGATTCAACGTCGAAATCGCTGTAAGGCATGGTTTTATATCCGGCAAAACACCAATAATCTTCGCCTAAAATACCGATTTTGTCCAGTCCAAATGACGTCATGAATAAATTTTCGCCTTGACAGAATCCCGAAAATCGAGACAATCCCGCCGCTGAACACGGCAGGATGCCGTAGCTCCAAATCAACCAGCGCAACTTATCTGCTCGGCTATTTGGAGGGAATGTGAAGGTCTAATTCCCTTGGCAAGGAGGCCTTGGGTCATGCAAGTCAGTCCCGGTCCGGGCCATCCCGGCGATAAACTCAAAATTATCGGCGTGACAGGGGCCAACGGTAAAACGACTACCAGTTGCCTGATTGCCGGAGTGCTGGCACATGCGGGACATAAAGTCGGCTTGTTGAGCACGCTGGGATATTTCGACGGCGAAGAAGTGCAGTACGCCGCCGAGGCCGTGCCGCCGCCGGAACGATTGGCGGCCTTGCTCGCCCGGATGGAGCAAAACGGCTGCTCGCACGCGGTAATGGAGGTGTCCGACCGTGTATTGGAGCAGTCGCGCATGGCCGGAGTATGTTACGATGCCGCCTGCGTGACGAATTTCACCCGCGGAGGAAACGGGGACGCAGCTAGTTTGCCGGAACGGCCCGGAGGGTGCTTCGCACAAACTAGCTGCGTCCCCGTTTCCGGTTCGCGCTTGTTCGATCACCTTCGCGGCGAGGCGCTGGTGGTCCTCAATGCCGACGATCCGATCGCGGATGGATTATTACGGCGGATCGACGGAGCGGCGCTTACGGTCGGCATCAGCCGGGCGGCCGAAATCACCGGCACGCCCGTCGAACAATTCCCCAGCGAGCAGACTTTCCTTATCACCGCCGGCAGCGATACCATGCCGGTGCGAACGCAGATGATCGGCAGGCATCATATTTACAACTGCCTGACGGCCACGGCGGTCGGGCTGGCTTACGGCGTCGAGTTGCCGCGGATTGTCCGCACCCTGGAGGCGGCGCGGCACGTGCCCGGCCGGCTGGAGCGAATCGAATGCGGCCAGCCGTTTAGCGTATTTGTCGACTTCGCCCATACGCCCGACGCATTGGCCGGATGTTTGCAAACCCTCAAAACCGTGACCCAAGGCCGGCTGATTTGCGTGCTCGGCACGGGCGGCGGCGGAGATGAATCGAAACGTCCGCTAATGGGTCGAATAGCGGAACGGGACGCCGATACGACCATTATTACAAGCGCCGATCCGCCGGTTGAAAAGCAGGAGGCTATTATCCAAGATCTGCTAAGCGGTTTCCAACGCCCGGATGATGCGGAGGTAATTCCCCAGCGCCGAAAGGCAATTCATCGTGCCTTGTCGTTGGCCCGGAAGGGCGATTGCGTGCTGATTGCCGGCAAAGGATATGAAACTTTGCAAATTGAGGATGAGGAAATCTTATCGCCCGACGACCGCCAAATCGCCTGCGATTGGCTGTATGAAGTGCAACCGTACGCCAAAGGATGAAGGATGAAAACAGCGGACAGCGGATAATTAGGGGTGGGCAGTTTACTGCCCACTGATAACCATAAACTAATAACTGATAACCGTAAACCGTGAACTGTAAACCGAGAACTGTGAACTGAATACTGATAACTGAAAACAAACCAATGTTAGACTCCGCCGAATGTGCCGGGTTTGCGGGAATCCGGCGCAGCCCTTCCCTCCTTGGGTTGGAGCACAAACTTGCCCTAGATGCGGTTACTGGGTCGACCGCCTGGGGCAAGTGCTTCGCGGTGGAGTCTTTGACTGGGCGCCGGGGCGGCGAAAGTTACGCCGTCCCGGCCGCCCAGGGATACATTAGTCGAATGCAGAATGTAGAACGCAAAACTATGAACTAACAGTTCTGCGTTTATCATTCTGCTTTTTTTATTGTTATATCCGATACATTTTTCTAAAACTTACGCCTTAGACATAGTATGCTCCGCTGGCGACTCGTTTTTGGAACCTTGATCATTGCGGCCCTGGCCGGGTTATGCTGGCTGGACCACGTCGCCTGGCTGCCGGGCACGTGGCTTATGCCCTTGGCCGCGGTTTTTGTAGTTTTCGCCGCGGCGGAAGTGATGCAACTTTCGGCGGCCGGCGGCGCGCAGCCCAGGGCCTGGGTGGTTTATGGCGGCAACGTGTTGATCCTGCTTTCCAATTGGATTCCCGTCATTTTAGCCAAGTGGAATCTATGGCAGCGGTCGGGCGAAGGCTGTTTGTCATGGCAGCAATCGCTGGCGCTGGTTTCCTGGCCGGCGGCGGCATTAATGATTTGCACGCTGGTCCTATTGATCAATGAAATGTGCCTTTTCCAAAAGCCGGGCAGGTCGATTGCCAATATGGCCTCAACGGCATTTGCCCTGATCTATGTGGGATTGCTGGTGAGTTTTCTCGTCCAATTGCGATTAGCCTGGGGCGTCGGCGCGTTGGTCTCGCTGATAATCATAGTGAAGATGGGCGATACCGGCGCGTACCTGGTCGGCCGATTGATGGGCCGGCACAAGATGACGCCCGTGCTCAGTCCCGGCAAAACCGTGGAAGGGGCCGTGGGGGCGATTTTCTTCGCCTGCCTTGGGGCCTGGCTGAGTTGGCACTTCCTATTTCCTTCCATGAACGCTGCCTGTTTAATGCCGGGCTCGGGCTGGTTATGGATTCCGTACGGCATTTTAGTGGGAATAGCCGGTATTTTGGGCGATCTGGCCGAATCGCTGATCAAACGCGACGCGGGGCGTAAAGATTCCAGCACCTGGTTGCCGGGGTTCGGGGGGGTGTTGGATGTCCTGGATTCGCTTCTTTTTGCCGCCCCCGTGGGGTGGGCCTTTTGGTTGATGCAATCGGCCGGCTGAAAACCCTAAATTTCCTTGCCGTGAAAGTGATCTTCTCCCATTTACTTTCCCGTAAAAAACCGGACAGGGGGGACTAGTCAGCCGGCCCTTGGGGTGTTATCATTAAGTTTGTTTGGCAAGTGAATTTTTTGCTTGCAAACGGCTTGTCATAATCCATAATTCATCGATAAGATCGTACAATCCTGGCTATTGGCGAAGGTAAGCAGTGCGATAAATGTGCATTATTACGTATAAGTCGCCGGATATACATTCTTAGGAGCTTGTCATACGCGGATAGGATCCGGCATCGAGTAAAAGGATTCCCTTGGTTTTTCTTTGGCCGGCAAAGGGGGTCGTGCGATGTCGATCGAAGTGACGTGCCCTAAAGGGCATAAGTTAAAAGTTAAAAACTCCATGGCTGGAAAAACGGGCTTGTGCCCTTTGTGCGCGGGTCAAGTCTATGTGTATGTCCCTATTCCCGTTGCGGCAAAACAATCCTTATCTGAAGAAGTAATATTGGATTACATCGGACCTTCCCAGCCGTCTCCCAGCAGTGTCGGCATGAGCGGAATAGACCTGGAGGATGGCGCGCCCCACCGACCTGACAAAGCCCATCACGAAACCCCCTGGAAAAGCTGTGTAAAATGCAATAAGGATATTCCTTCTCAAACCCATATATGCCCTTATTGCCACACTTATCTTGCCGATATAGCTGGTTATTAATGGGCACCCCCCTCTTATTGATGGGGTATTTGCTCTAGGATATCGCCTAAACCGCTCTAGGATAGGCATTTATTGGGGGGTTACTTCTCCACAAGTAGTGTCAATGCGTTGCATCCGAGTTTGAATAAAGCTTATACTAATTAAGAGATGAGTGAAACAACTATATCGGTCGTTAGTTCCAAGTCGTTGCTGACGCTGTTTGGTGCCCGCGATCAACACGTACGGAAAATCCGGGACGCGCTGGGGGTTAATATCACGGTCCAAGACGGTCTCGTTCAAATAGACGGTCCGGCGGAGGCGGTCGCCTCGGCCACCGAGGTTTTGGAGCGGCTTCAAGCCTATGCCAACCGGCACGGGTCATTGGCATCGGAGGACGTGTCTCTGGTCTTAAGTGCGGTGCTAAACGGTCATTCGCCCTCGGAAACTCCGCCCATCGAGGTCTTCAAACCCGGACGGCAGATTCGTCCCAAGTCGCCCGGCCAAGCCCGATTCGTGGATGCCATCCGCCAAAACGATATCGTATTATGTTACGGGCCGGCTGGAACGGGCAAGACCTATCTGGCGGTGGCCATGGCGGCCTCGGCCTTGAAACGGGAATCTGTCCGCAAGATCGTGCTGGTGCGTCCGGCGGTCGAAGCCGGCGAAAGTCTGGGCTATTTGCCCGGCGACTTGCAGGCCAAGATCAATCCTTATCTGCGCCCCCTGATGGACGCCTTGCACGAGATGATCGACCACGACCTTATCAAGCGTTATACCGAGGAAGACTTGATAGAAGTGATTCCGCTGGCCTACATGCGCGGGCGCACGCTGAACGAGGCTTTTATCATCCTCGACGAAGCGCAAAACACCACGGTTTCGCAGATGAAGATGTTTTTGACGCGGATGGGCACCGGCTCGAAAATCGTGGTCTCCGGCGACATTACGCAAATCGATCTGCCTCCTCATACTCGCAGCGGCCTGGTCGACGCCTTGGCGCGACTGCGGGGGATAAAGGGAATCGTCGCGGTATCGTTGAGTTCCGCGGACATCGTCAGGCACCCGCTGGTGCAGCGGATTGTCGATGCCTACGACGAACGTTCCAAGAAGCGTCGCTGATGAATGACTTTTAAACATGCCTTTCGGTAATCCAATACGCACGCGATCGGATCGAGTAGCCGCCCTGGAATTGCCTCCGGGAACGTGGGAGCGGGTATGGGCGATTTTGCGCGGCCGAGACACTCTTGCCCGCATCGGCTTGATCCTCTTGTCCTCCGTGGCGATATGCGTTGTTATCGAAGCCTGGAATCCGCCTTTTAAATATCGCACCGGATATACCCCTTCGCACAATATCATCGCCCGCGTGAACTTTACCAATCCGAATCCCGAGGCCACCAAGCTGGCTCAACTCCGCGCCCGCAGCCAGGTGCGGTACGTGTACGCGCAAGATGCCGCGCCGCTACAGCAACTTCGGGCAAGATTGCGAAATACGATTCTGGAACTCACGGCCGCGGCCGAGCTGAAGGACGTGGATCCGCAGATTTGGAAGCAATTCCAATTACCGGCCCCGGCCGATAAAACCCAAAGCACGGAAAAACCCCCCGAAGAACAGTTCCAGGAGTTTCGCTCGGAATTCACGGGCACGGATAAAATCGAACGCCTGGAACAGATTTTGGCGGTCGTCTTGGGACCCTACGAACAACGCGGTTTGATCGATAAACTGCCCCAGGAGCCGGGCGAAGGAAATCAGGACGAAATTCGCGTGCACCCCGTCGGGCAGGCCGAGCCGCCGCAAACAGTCAAAGTCAAAGTAGTCGACGTGTTGCTGGGCGACGGCACGGCGATCCGCGATAACCTGCGCAATCATTTCGATAACAAAGACATAGCCGATCGATTATTCGCCTGGCTCCGGCCTCAACTTGTTCCCACTCTTAAAATCGACATGGAGGAAACCTCGCAGGCGATCAAAAAAGCCGTCGGCGACGTGGCCCCGGTGAAGGATCCGTACCCTGCCGGAGCCACCCTGGCCGAAGCCGGCAAACCCCTGGAACCCGATCAGATCCATTTGCTCAGGCTTGAATACGCTTCCGTGCTGGCCGAGAGGCCGATGTATCAAAAAATCACGAGGGCCGTCGCAATGACGGTTATGATTTTCACGGCCCTGGTGCTCTGCGGCATTTATATGCGATTCCGGCATGGAGGGCCGTTGGCCGCCGGACTGACCCGGCAGATTGTCATACTCTTTGTCGCGGTCGGAACCGTGGCCTTGGCCCGCTGGATTTCCACGGACCGTTGGCGCGGAGAAATTCTCCCGCTTTTGTTGTTCGGCATGACCACGGCTATCGTTTATCGGCCTGTTTTCGCCCTGCTTTTGACCGGCGTGTTGTCGTTGATAATTGTGATGGCCCTGGGCCAAGGTCTGCCCGAATTGATCTTGTTGATGGGCGTGGCCACCACGGCCATCCTGAATTTGGGCCGCATCCGCACGCGCAGCAAATTGATTTTCGTGGGCCTGTTTGCCGGCGGAGTGGCCTTTCTGATGAGCGTCGGCCTGGGTTTGATCGACGACCAGCCTTTCGATTTGATCTTGATGTCCCATTCCGCGATCGTGGGCCTATGGACGCTTACCGCGGGATTTGTAATGACCGGTCTATTGCCTTTTATCGAACACATGTTTGGGATCCTCACCGACCTCAGCCTGCTGGAACTGGGCGACGTGTCGCACCCGCTTTTGCAAGAAATGGTCCGCCGCGCTCCGAGCACCTACAACCATTCCATCACCGTGGGTTCGATAGCCGAGGCCGCCGCCGATACGATCGGCGCCCGGGGACTGCTGTGCCGCGTGGGGGCTTATTTCCACGACATCGGAAAAATGCTCAAACCCGGCTATTTCATCGAAAATCAAGGCCCGGACGAGGATAACCGCCACGAATCGCTGGTCCCGGCCATGAGCACCCTGGTGATCATCGCTCATATCAAGGACGGGTCCGACCTGGCTCGGCAACATCACTTGCCGCAACCGATCGTTGACATGATCGCTCAGCATCACGGCACCCAACTCGTCGAATATTTCTTCGATCGCGCCCAGCAACAATCCGATCCCCAAAACGGCGAAGTGGACGAGAGCAATTTCCGCTATCCAGGCCCCAAACCGCAAACCAAGGAAGCGGCCGTTTTGATGCTGGCCGACGCCGTGGAAAGCGCCAGCCGCACGCTGGTCGATCCCGCACCCGCGCGGATCGAAAGCCTCGTCTGCGAACTAGCCGAACATCGCCTGGACGACGGCCAGTTCGACGAAAGCGGACTGACGCTCCGCGAGTTGCGGGCCATCGAACGCAGCCTGGTCATGTCGCTCACCTCGATCTACCACGGCCGGATCAAGTATCCCGAACAAAAAACAGCGTAAGGGGTGGGCAATTTATTGCCCACTTTCTTCGCACAAATGCGCTTTATATAATATTTTTCTTTATCAAGTGGGCAATAAATTACCCACCCCTATTCGCTGCCTGCTCCATTGTTATCCATCACCGTTACCAACGCCCAATCGCAATTGCCCGTCGATAAAAACAGGCTGCGCCGGGCCGTGCGCATAATTTTGGAGGACGAGTCGATCGAACGGGCGAAGATCGACGTGGCAGTGGTGGACGATCTCACGATCGCCGAACTGCACCAAAGATATTTGAACGATCCCGAAGCGACCGACGTGCTGAGTTTCGTGCTGGAACAAACGTCAAAGTATTTAGAGGGCGAGATCGTCGTCAGCGCCGACACCGCCGCCGCCTCGGCCCCGAATTACAACTGGACTGCCGCGAATGAACTTTTGCTTTATGTCATCCACGGCGCATTGCACCTGGTCGGATACGACGACACCGCGACCAAAAAAAGATCAATAATGCGGGAAAAGGAAGGGGAATATCTCGCCCGCTTCGGACTGCATTATCACATATAGATTTATTGATCCCCAATATTTTTAATCGTTAAACAGGATAACTCATTATGAACAAGCGAATATGCGGCATGATGGGACTGCTGGCGATGACTTTAACGGTTGCCTGGGGGCAGACGTCCCAGCCTGAGGACAATGCACTCCTGGAAGAGAAACTCGGGGCAATTCCACCGACAATTGTGGACGTAGTTTTTAGCAAGGATGGTTGCCACGTCGCATTTGTGTTCGAACGGAATAAGAAGTCCCTCGTGATGGTGGACGGTCGGGAGGGGACTGAGTATGAGGAGATCGGCAAAGGATCGCTGGTTTTCAGCCCCGGTGGCGAACATGCGGCCTACGTGGCAATAAAGGGCAAAAATATGTTCTTGGTAGCGGACGGCCGGGAAGGATCCCAGTATGACGGGATATCCGAAGGCTCACCGGTTTTTAGCGCAAATGGCGAGCGATTGGCATATTGGGCGCAAAAAGAGAATAAATGGCGCCTTGTAGTGGACTACCAGGAAGGGCCGGCATACGACTGGATGGCCGAGGAAACGCCGATTTTCAGTCCCAATGGCAAGCACGTTTACTATGCTGCGAAAAAAGGAGGGAAATGGTACGCTGTCATCGACGGCAAAGAGAGCCGGGCGTACGATGCGATCGCCAAAGGCACGCCGATTTTCAGTTCCGACAGCAATCACGTGGCCTATGCCGCAGTCAGAGGGCTAAAGAACTTTGTGGTGCTGGACGGCAAGGAAGGGCCGGAATACGACTCGATTTCTAAAGGCGCGCCATTTTTCAGCCCCGATGGCAAACACATGGTATATGCCGCACAAAAAAGGTCAAAATGGTTTATGGTAATCGACGGCAAGGCTGGAGCGGAATTTGACGGGCTTGCCAAAAACTCAATAGTTTTCAGCCCGGACAGTAAACACATCGTCTATGGGTTGCGAAAGGGACAGAAGTGGCATGTAGTCATTGATGGTAAGGAGGGGCCGGAATACGACGATTTCTGCAGCATGTATGTTTTCAGCCCGGATAGCCAGCGCTTGGCTTATGTGGCGAAAAAGAACAAGAAATGGCTCGTGGTTGTGGACGGCAAGGAAGGTCCGAGTTTTGATAATATTTATAGTGGGGCGCTGTTTTTTAGCCCAGACGGCAAGCGCGTAGCATATATAGCAAAGAAAGGCGATAATGCCCACGTAGTCCTAGATGGCCAAATGGGGCCGCCGTATGACGCAATAACCGAAGGCACACCCGTTTTCAGCCCCGATGGCAAACGCACGGTATATACGGCAATCAAGGGCATGGATAGGCAAGTATTAGTGGATGGCCAGGCGGGGCCACAGTATGAAGGGATAATCAAAGGCACACCGATTTTCAGCCCGGATGGAAAACGCATAGCCTATGGAGTGAAAAAGGATAATATATACTATGTAGTAGTGGACGGTCAGCAGGGTCCGGAATACAAAGCAATTTTCAATATCCGCTTCAGCCCCGATGGGAATCATTTGGTTTATATTGTGAAAAAAGATGATTATTGGGTCTTAATAGTGGACGGCCTGGAGGGGCCTAAGTATGATAGGATCCTTATAGAAACGCAAATATTCCACCCCGATGGCGCACTGGAGTTTCTCGCCATAAAGGCAGGAATTCTCTACCGAGTGAAGCAACGACCTTGAGTGAATTGTAGCCGTCTTTTCTTTCGTGCATCAGTAAGCAAAAATACCAGCGGGTATTTTCGGCGGCCGTTGGCCGCCGGGCAGATGATGTTTTTTCTATAACCTTAATCTCGATAATGTTCATCCACTGTACAATGTAAGGAAAATTCCTCCAATCACTCGCGGCACAAGTGCTGCGGTTATACGTCTGAAATAAAACTTCAGCATTTTCTCATGTCCACCGAAAAGGCCAATGCGATTGTGATCCGAGTAGTCGATTTCAGCGAAAGCAGCCTGGTGGTCACGCTGTTCACGCGGGAATTTGGCAAAATAGGGGCTTTGGCGAAAGGGGCAAAACGGCTTAAAAGCCCTTTCGAGTCTGCTCTTGATCTACTGGCCCTTTGTCGAATAGTATTCCTCCACAAAACGTCGGATGCCCTGGACCTGCTGACTGAGGCTAAACTGCTTAGGCGGTTTCGACCGTTCGGCCGAGATCTGCTAAACCTTTACGCCGGATATTACGTAGCGGAATTATTGGGCGAATTGACCGACGAGAACGATCCTCATCCCGAGCTTTTCGACCTGGCCGACGAGACCCTGGCGGCCTTGGCCGTGGGAGAATCGGCGGTCCGACGCGTGATTCGATTCGAATTGGGAATGTTGCGGATTTTAGGGCATATACCCGCGCTGGAAACGTGCGCGGAGTGCGGCGCGGCGGTAAGCACCTCGGGCCGAATCGCCTTCGGGCTGCTCGACGGCGGTGTTTTGTGCAAACTATGTCGCGCGGGAAAAAAACAAGTGGCAATGGTAAGCGCGGGCGCGCTTAAAACCATGACTCAACTGGCCGATCCGGATACTCAAACCTGGCAACGCATGGAAATCAACTCTCGCATCCTCGGTGAATTACGCGGTGTGTTAAACCATTACATGATGAACTTATTGGGCCATAAACCTCGTATGTATGAATATCTGGGAGTGCTGGGAAAATAAGGATGAAGGATGAAGGATGAAAACAGCGGACAGCGGATAATTAGGGGTGGGCAGTTTACTGCCCACTGAGAACTGTAAACCGTAAACTGTGAACCGTAAACCGTGAACTGACAACTGTAAACCGACAACTGAAAACTCCCACGGACAAGGAAGTCCCCATGACGCAAAATCGAGGTCTAACGCATCTGATATTGCTCGCGCTCGGCATTGCCCTGATCTCGGCGGGTTGTGCCACGGTGCCGTCAGACGGATCATCTCGGGATCGTCCGGGAGACGGAGGGCCCGGGCCGGGCGGCAGAATGGGAGACGGCATGAGAGGCGGCACGGGAGGCGGGATGTTAGGCGGTGGACCCGGCGGACAGCGAGGCATGGGGAACGACATGGCGCAAACGCCAAAGCGGCAATCGACCGGCAAATTGTCTTCATCCGATGAACCAACCAATGTGAATCCCGACGGCTCGCAAACGATTTCCCAGGCCTCGGCCCTTCAGCCCGGTCCCTCGGCCGGAGTTTTTCCGGCTTCGGCGGTTGTGAGTACGGTAGCGGCGGAACCGATCGGGGTAGACGACTCGGGAAAATATCCCGTGTCGGTGTTGCCCCCGCAGCCGCAGGCGGCCACCGCGCCGCCGCAAGTGCTGGGCGATCCTCCGCCCACTCCGGCGTCCATGACCGATCCGATGAAGGACAAGGACGAAGATTTCTGGTCCAAACTAGCGCCTGAGAACGTGTGGAAGAGCATTAAAAAAGCCACGGGCAACGGTCCCGACGAAAACATAGCCCGGGCGACTTTTAAAGAAGGCCAGGACTTGTTCCTGCAAAAGAAATTCGCCGAAGCGGCGGATAAATTCAACACCGCGGCCGATCGCTGGCCCGATACGCCGCTGGAAGAAGACGCCTTGTTCATGCTCGGCGAGAGCCGATTCTTCGCCGACCAGTATCCCAAGGCGCACGACTGCTACGCACTTATGTTGAAAAAGTACAACAATTCGCGGCATCTGGACGTAGCCGTGCAACGCGAATTCGCCATAGGACGCTATTGGGAACGATTGGACGCTTATCAACACAAGTATTCGATTACGCCCAACTTCACCGACAACGGCCGGCCCATGTTCGATACCTTTGGCTATGCAATTCAGGCCTTTCAAAACGTGCGCTTGTACGATCCCACCGGCCCCCTGGCCGACGACAGCGTGATGGCCACCGCAATAGCTTATTTCCAACGCGGCGAGTACGAGAGCGCGGCTGCGGATTTCGATCTGCTCAGGAAGGAATATCCCAACAGTGAATTCCAAAAGAACGCCCATCTCCTGGGACTGCAAGCCAAAATGCGGGTGTATAAGGGCAAATACTACGATCCCACGTCTTTGAACGAGGCGGGCGAAATCGCCGATCAAATTATAAATCAATACAACGCCCAATTAGGACAGGAAAAAGCCCGCGTGGAGAAAGCCAGAAGGCAAATCCTCGAAGAAAAGGCCAACCGCGATTACGCCATGGCCCAATACTACGAAGACCATAAGTATTACGGCTCGGCACGGCTTTATTATCAAGATCTCATCCAGAAATATCCTTCCACCGATCGAGCCAAGGACGCCCGGGCAAGGCTCGACGCCATCAAGGGCCTGCCCGACGTGCCCACGAATTACTTCAAATGGCTGACCGGTTTGTTCCCATCGAGTAAATAATCACGAAAATATGCGGATCCCAATCGGAAATTCGTGCGTGCCGCTCTTTTTTGCCTGTCTGCCGGCAATGGCGCTGATGACCGGCTGCGCCAGTTACCACGTCGGCAACCAAACGCTCTATCCTGCGGAAATCCACACGGTCTACGTACCCATGTTCGAGTCGGTCAGTTTCCGCCGCAACCTGGGCGAAAGGCTCACCGAAGCCGTGATGAAAGAAATCGAACTGAAAACGCCCTTTAAGGTCGTATCTGATCCCAATGCCGACAGCATCCTTTCCGGACGCATAGTCGGGGAAGGCAAAGAAGTTTTAATCGGCTCGCGCGTGGGCGATCCGCGGGAAATACAGGTGAACATGCATGTACAGGTGGCTTGGACCGATCGGCAGGGCCGTTTGCTCCGCAATTCGCCGGCCGTGCCGCTGCCGGCCGAACTTGTCAATGTCCAAGGCACCGGGAACCTCGTGCCCGAGGTCGGTCAATCCGTCGAAACCGCCCAGCAAGAGGCCATCCAGCGCATAGCCACACAAATTGTTTCCCTAATGGAAAAACCGTGGTAAACTAGTGGATAGTGGGCGGTGGGCAGTGGGCGGTGGACAGTGGGTAGTGGGTGGTAGTCAGCAAGGGGTGGGCAGTTTACTGCCCACTCTCAACATAAAATCCCCGCGAAACCGCAAGCGGTTTCAGAGTCTTATTCAACATTCATCATTTATCAATCATCATTTTTTCATCCTTCATCCTTCATCCTTTAAATGATTCCCGCCGACCTGAAAGTATCGGACCGCTGGAAACTTCGCGGTAAAACATTGTTTGTAAGGCGGATTCCGCTGCTGATGGGCATCGTCAACGTCACGCCCGATAGTTTTTCCGACGGTGGAAAGTATTTGGACCCGGATAAGGCCGTCGGGCACGGTTTGAAGTTGGTCGGCGCCGGGGCCGACATCCTCGACATCGGCGGCCAAAGCACCCGGCCCGGCGCCCGGCGCGTTAGCGTCCAGGAAGAACTCGACCGGGTCATGCCGGTGGTAAGCACGCTTTGCCGGGTTTCCCCGGCGCCAGTTTCGATCGACACGTTTGAACCCGGTGTGGCCGAAGAGGCCCTGATCGCCGGCGTCGAGGCGATTAACGACATTACCGCCTTCGCCGATCCAAAGCTTCTCGATCTGGCCGTTTCCAGCGGATGCGGCGTTTGCGCGATGCATAAGCAAGGCGATCCGCAAACAATGCAAGAGAACCCGCTTTACGAGGACGTCGTGGCCGAGGTGCTCGAATTCCTTCGTCGGCGGCGCGACGCCCTTACTGCCGCCGGCATCGAATCCGCGCGGATCGCCCTGGATCCGGGCATCGGTTTCGGCAAGACCAGGGAGCATAATATCGCCTTGTTGTCCAATGCCTGGCGGTTTCACGCCCTTGATTGTCCCATATTGATAGGCCATTCCCGGAAACGTTTCATCGGTCAAACGGCTGTGGCCGACTCGCTTCCGGGCACCATCGGCGCGGCCTTGGCCCTGGCCCGGCAAGGCGTGCAAATCCTCCGCGTTCACGACGTCGAAGCAGTGCGCAATGCCCTGCTGCTGTTCGAGGCCTGCGGCGGATTGTGAGAGCATCTAACAAAATGAGGTGTGCCACTGCTTGCTTGCAAGCAGTGCTATTGGAAGTATCGGAAAATCACTGCTTGCAAGCAAGCAGTGGCACACAACTTATCCTTTAACTTCATTTTGTTAGAAGCTCTAAGTTTCTTTTTTCGATACGCGACAAATATCCATAACTAACGGCGCCGCAACCAGTTATGGAAACAACATCCCACCCGCCGTTGGGCAAATCGCCGTTGACTTCCAGGGCCTATTAAGAGATACTTCCCGGGCGAAATTTTCCAGGCCGCCCTTGTCTTGATCTTTTTCTCCGGCTTACTTGTATGGCAAGCAGCGAATCGAACAATTTGTATGAATACTGTTTGAACGTGGCTAAGCGCGCCAAGCAGGCGGCGGAGGAATTGGTCTTAGCAACCGGTGCCCAAAAACACGAATGGCTCAACCGCTGCGCCCGATTGCTCGCCGAACGATCGCTGGCCTTGGCCGAGGCCAATCGAATCGACATCGGCAAGGCGCCCGAGTACGGACTGTCCGAGGCGGCCGTCGATCGGCTGCGTCTTACGCCCGAGCGGATCGCCGCCATGGCCAAGGCATTGGAAGAAGTGGCCCGCTTGCCCGAGCCCATCGGCGAGATTATCTCATCGTCGATCCGGCCCAACGGTTTGGAGGTGCAAAAAGTCCGCGTGCCCTTGGGGGTGATATTTTTTATCTACGAATCGCGGCCGAACGTCACCGCCGACGCCGCTTCGCTGTGCGTGAAGGCGGGCAACGCGGTTATTCTTCGGGGCGGCAAAGAAGCCATCCACTCGAACATGGCAATAGCCGAAATACTTGCCGAAGCCGCAGCCGACGCCAAACTGCCCGCCGATGCGATCCAACTGCTGGAAACCGTCGACCGCGAGGCGGTGGGGCATTTGCTGCGCATGCCGCAATATATTGACCTTTGCATTCCCCGCGGCGGCGAGAGTCTTATCCGCCGCGTGAGCGAAGAGGCAAAAATGCCGGTAATCAAACACTTCGCCGGCAATTGCCACGTGTACCTGGACAAATCAGCCGATCCGGATATGGCCGAAAAAATCGTGATAAACGCCAAATGCCAGCGCATGGGCGTGTGCAACGCCGCCGAGTCGCTATTGGTCCACGCCGACGCGGCCGGCGTGCTTTTGCCCCGCGTGGGAAAGGCCCTTTCGGACCGCGGCATTGAACTTCGCGGCGATGAAACTACCCGGCGACTGCTGCCGCAAGCCAAGCCCGCCACCGAAAACGATTACCGGGAAGAATATCTCGGGCCGATCATTTCCATTAAGGTGGTCGATTCGCTCGAGGCCGCCATCGAGCACGTCAATCGCTACGGTTCGCGGCATACCGACGCCATAGTGACCCGCGATCTGGACGCGGCCCGGCTGTTCGCGGCCCGGGTCGATAGCTCGGCGGTCATGATCAACGCCAGCACGCGGCTGAACGACGGCGGCGAGTTCGGACTGGGGGCCGAAATCGGCACCAGCACCGATAAATTCCACGCCCGCGGCCCATGCGGAATCAACGAATTGACCAGTTATAAATACGTTGTTTACGGAACCGGACAAGTGCGGAATTAGCGAATAACTTAAAATTTTATACTGATAACTGTTAATGAGGGGTGGGCAGTTTACTGCCCATTCACAACTGTAATGAGGGGTGGGCAGTTTACTGCCCACTTAAATCTATGGCCGGCGACGTTCTTAGCCAAATGGAAGTGGAAAACCTGCTTAGCGCGATGAGCTCCGGCGGGCGGGAACAGGCCGCCGCGGCGTCATCACCGGCCGCCGAGTATCGCGGCGCCGCGCGCACTCCGCCCATGTTTCGCGATAAGATTGTGACCTACGACTTTAAACGTCCCGAACGCGTGGGCAAAGAGCAAATGCGCGCGCTGCACACCATGCACGAGGGCTTCGGCCGCAACTTCGGCGCGGCGCTTTCCACCCTGTTGCGGAGCATCGTGGAGGTGAAGCTCACCAGCGTCGATCAGCTTACCTACAGCGAATTCGTGTTCAGCCTGGAAAATCCGACTTGCTTCAACCTGCTGAAGGCCGAACCGCTGGAAGGCAACCTGATTCTCGACATCAATCCCTCGATTCTTTATCCCATCATCGACCGCATGCTCGGCGGAGGCCGGGAGATCGGCGCCCTGGCCCGCCGGCCACTGACGGAGATAGAATTGCGCCTGGTGTCGCGGATCACCGGGCTGTTTCTCCAGGAACTGCGCCACGCCTGGGAGAACGTGCTCGATTTGAAACTCTCGGTGGTGCAGGTGGAGAGCAACCCGCAACTGGTGCAGATCGTGCCGCCCAACGAAGTCGTGGTGCTGGTCAGCTTCGAGATCGCAATAGGCGACCTGCGCGGGATGATGAATCTTTGCATCCCTTACAATTCCATCGAGCGGATCGGCGGCAAACTGTCGGCCAATAGCTGGGTCACTTACGGCCGACGCCAGGCCACTCCCGAAAGCGTGGAACAGATCAGCCGCACCGTGTGCACGTCGCAGGTGGAGCTAAACGTCCGTTTGTCGCACACGGGGATTACCGCCAGCGAACTGCTGAGTCTGCGCGTGGGCGACATTATCACCACGGCCAAGGACGTCCACAGCCCGCTGGTTGTTTCGCTCGAAGGCATTCCCAAATTCCACGCCTCGCCCGGCGCCTTTAAAGGCCACAAGGCGATCCTCATCACCAATGCCATCAAAGATCCCAGCAAAGCATTGGAGTGAGCTTTTATAAGTGGACAGGGAGCAGTGGGCGATGAGCGGATGGCGGGCGGTGGATGGTCGTTTATTGAGTGTCAGAAAAAGTATGTCGTATGAAAAGTCAGAGCCGGGGCGTGTCGCCCCGGTAATTCCGCACCCGACACGGCCCGGCTCTGAGGCGAAAACGCGACATTTATTACCTGACACTCAATAGCCCCGGCACTTGCCGGGAGTTTTCAGCCGAGAAATCCATCCCGCGCTGTAAAGCCGCGACGGGCACCAACGGGCACCATGCGATAGCATGGTCGGTTGGTCGGTCGCGTTTGTTTTATTGCCACCAAAAAGCCCGTCCCCTTTCCGGGCACGGCACAGCGGTCGAGCGATGGTCGGGGTGATGGTTTACCGGCCAATTTCTTCAATCCGACCGGCAGTTCCCATGAATCGAGAATCGCGGCGAGTTTCTTGACTTCAGCGGGTGTATCTTACCCAACTTTGATTTCTTTTCAGGCGATCCAGAGGGGGATTGTCAAATTATTGGCTGGTAATACAATGTATTATCATCCGCCGTGGATTTTAGCCCTACTGCTGAACGCTTGCCGGAAACTGTTAACTGTAAACCGATAACTTAAAACTTACTTCCATGCCGGCCAAAAGAAAACGAGAGATCGTCACCTTCAAAGTAGACCAGCCGCTTTGGGACGCCATGCGGGGGATCGAGAATCGCTCGGAGTTCATCCGCTCGGCGATTCTGTCGGCCTTGGATAGCGTTTGTCCTTTGTGTAAAGGTTCGGGCATTCTCACCCCCGACCAACGCAAGCACTGGAAAACCTTCGCTAAAAATCACGCCTTGGAAGAATGCGAGGATTGCCACGCCGTGCATCTTGTGTGCGTGGCGCGCGGCGATACGGATGAGTCGCCAAGGGATGGGAAGGATTTGTGATGATTCGGAACGTTTTTGTTACGGCGATAATCGTGTTTGCCGCCGCGAAAATTCCGGCGGCTGAACCCATCGAGGTATTTGCCGGCATTCCGCCCGCGGCTTATCTGGTCGAGCGTATTGGCGGAGATCGCCTTCATGTCGAAGTATTCATTCAGCCGGGGCAGGATCCGCACACCTTCGAGCCGGCGCCGAAACAGATCCAAGCCCTGGGCAAGGCGAAGTTGTTTTTCAAGACGGGCATGCCTTTCGAGAATCAACTATTGGAAAAAATCCGTGCTGTTCATCCTCGGCTGATAGTGGTGGACGCCGCCGAAGGCATCCAGAAGCGGCGCATTTCCGCTCAGCGCGCCGCCGGCGACGCCCGGCAGGACGGCGAGCACTCGCACGGCGATTCACCCGACGACCTGGACCCGCACGTGTGGCTATCGCCGCCGCTGGTGAAAACAGTGGCGGCCAATATCGCTTCGGCCTTGGAAAAGATCGATCCCGGCGATGATGCTTTTTTCAAGGCGAATCTTGTGCAATTGCATCGGGAACTGGACGCCGTGGACGGTAAAATCCGCCTGGAGCTAAAGCCTTACGCGGGAAAATCGTTCTACGTGTTTCATCCGGCGTTCGGATATTTCGCCGATTGTTACCATTTGCGGCAAGAGGCCATCGAGGCCGGGGGCAGGCAGCCCTCGCCCAAGCAACTTCGCGACCTGGTGCAAAAAGCCAAGTCCGACGGCGTGCGGGTCATATTCGTCCAACCGCAGTTCGATCTCCATAGCGCACAAACCGTGGCCGACGCCATCGGCGGCCGGATAGTGAGCATAAACGACATGGAAAAAGATATACCCGCCAATTTGCAGGATATAGCCGGTAAAATTGAAAAGGCATTCAGAGAATCAGGGACGGCAAGATAGCGTGACATGACATTGTAATAATGTTTAGCCCCAGAGCTTGCTCCGGGAGGAAAAGTTTTCCGTTCCCACGCCGGAGCATGGGAACTAGGTTTGGAATGAATCCGATGCCCGACGAACCCGTTGTTTCACTGCGTGGCGTCTCTTTTTCCTACGGTCACGCCCCAATATTGGAAGACGTGAGTTTTGACGTCGGCCGATTGGAATCGATGTGCATTGTAGGCCCAAATGGCGGAGGCAAAACAACGCTGGTGAAACTGATCCTCGGGCTGCTTGCGCCCCAGGCCGGAGAGATTCGCGTCTTCGGCCGCGCCCCGCGCCTGGCCAGGGTAAAGGCGGGCTACATGCCGCAGCACGTGCTTTACGATCCGCAATTTCCGGTGACCGCAATGGACATCGTGTTGATGGGACGGCTTGGACGGCGCGGGATGGGCGGTTTTTTCGGCTGGCACAATCGCCAAGACCGGCAAGCGGCGCTGGAGGCCCTGGAACAAGTCGAGATGGCCGGGTCTTGCGCCCTGCCGTTCGCCTTGCTTTCGGGCGGACAGCGCCAGCGGGTTCTGGTGGCCCGGGCGCTTTGCAGCCGGCCCGAGTTGCTGCTCTTGGACGAGCCCACGTCGAACATCGATACGTTGGTGGAATCGCGCCTCTGGGAACTGCTCCGCGAATTGAACAGCCGCATGGCCATTCTCATGGTCACCCACGATTTGGGTGTAGTTTCCAATCTGGTGGAAAAAGTAATATGCGTAAATCGCCGCGTCGTGGTTCATAACACCAGGGAGGTCACCGGCCAAGTGATAAGCGATCTTTACGGAGGTCATGTGCGCATGGTCCGGCACGGCGAACACCTGGAAAAAAATGATGAATAATGAATGATGAATGCTGAATTAAACAATGCAGCCGCTTGCGGCTTCGCGACCATGATCCACAATTCATTTCCAGTTGATTACAATGAACCGTGAAACATAAACAGTATAAAGAGAACTGTAAACTGTAAACTGAATACTGAAAACTAATAATATGAGCGATTTTTTCCAGGCGCTTTTCGATCCCGATATTCCCTTTCTCCGCTATGCTTTTTTAGCCGGAGTGCTTTCCAGCGTTTCCTTGGGCGTGGTTGGATCATACGTGGTCACCCGGCGGATTACTTACATCGCGGCGGCCATCGCGCATTGCGTGCTGGGCGGAATCGGAGCAGCGCTTTATCTCGACAAGGTCGTCGGTTGGACCTGGTGCGATCCGATCTACGGCGCAACCGCCGCGGCGATCTTGTCGGCGCTTATCATCGGATTGGTCAGCCTGTACGCAAAACAACGGGAAGATACGGTCATCAGCGCGGTCTGGGCGATCGGCATGGCCGTGGGGGTGTTGTTTCTGGCTAAAATACCCGGGTACGTCGATCCGATGAGCTACCTGTTCGGAAACATTCTGCTCATATCCCGGCGCGATCTTTGGCTTGTGGCCGGCATGGACGTGCTCGTGGCGGCCGTGGGCCTGGGTTTCTACAACAAGTTTCTCGCCTTGTGTTTCGACGAAGAGTTCGCCGAACTTCGCGGCGTGCGGGCAAAGGCGTTTTACCTGATCCTCTTGTGCCTTACGGCATTGACCGTGGTGCTTTTGATCCGCATGGTGGGCATAGTGTTGGTGATTGCGCTTTTGACCCTTCCTCCGGCGGTGGCGGGCTATTTTTCCCGGCAATTGTGGCAGATGATGCTCCTGGCCGTAATTTTCTGCGCGGTTGTCGTCGGGGCGGGAATCGCCGTGAGCTATCCCCTGGACCTGCCCAGCGGCCCGGTAATCATCCTCCTGGCCGGCAGCGCGTATTTATTGGTGACAATCGCCGGCCGGCTGCGGCGGCTATTCGTCCGATTGTAGAACGAATCAAAGATTATAATCTCCATTGCGTTTGGGATTCGACATCCTTGCTCTCTTCTTTATCCATTTCTAAAAAAAGTTCATCGGCTATAGCGGTAAGTTGATCATCTGATAATGATGGAATATCTTGCATAAACTATTAGCGATAAATTAAAGGATACTTTTCCGGATGTTGAAGGCTGTCCAATTCAAGATCGATATCCAAATCGGGCCAATGCAAATGAGATCCGTGGGATATTTTAACCTTGTGAATCTCGGAAACTTTCGCGTCTTTAAACCAGGGATAGTCTTTGTAAGGCAAAAAGTATTCTCGTTCGTTTACAAAGATCCAAATGCCATTTTGGGAAATATTCTGGATTTCAACGCGAGGTTTCATTATTGACTTTCCATCGCTTACCGACCGATCATGCTCCGCATGGTGCCCGTCGGTGCCCGGTCATGGCTAAATAAATGAAAATTGTCGCCGGTTTATATAATTCACGCAGTCTTTTTACGTTTAAGCATTTCCTCCAAATGCACGGTGATGCAATCGGCCAGTGCGTCTGGATTGTACCCGCCTTCCAGAACGCTTATTACGCGACCGTCGGCGTACATCGAAGCAACGTCGAGCACGGCGTTGGTAAGAGTAATAAAGTCTTCGGTTTCCAGGCCTAAATTGCCGATCGGATCGGCGCGATGAGTGTCGAAACCAGCGCTTATAAACACCAACTCGGGTTTGATTTTGGCGGCGAAACGATCCAGGCCCTCGCAAAAGCGGGTTAAATAATCCTTTCGCGGCGTGCCGAACTGCACGGGCAGATTCAGAGTTGCGCCAAGTCCCGGGCCGCCGCCGATTTCGTCCTCGTCCCCGGTGCCGGGATAAAAAGGCCAGCGGTGGATGGAAAAAAATCCCACTTGCGGGTCTTCCCAAAAAGTCGCCTGCGTGCCGTTGCCGTGGTGAACGTCCCAATCGACGATCAATACCCGATTGAGTCCCAGACTGTCGATGGCCGTTCGGGCGGCGACGGCGATGTTGTTGAATATGCAAAAGCCCATGGCCTGTCCGGTCATGGCGTGATGGCCGGGCGGACGCACCAAACACATCGCCTGCGTGTCTTCGCCGCGGACGACCCGCTCGGCGGCGTCGCAAACGCAGCCCGCGGCCAACATGGCCACCTCGAAACTGGCCGGGCTGACAATGGTATCGGCTTCGATATGACCCCCGCCCGACTTGGCATACGCCCGAATCTCGTCGATGTACCCGGGCGAATGAACCCTGGCCAGACGCTGCCGCGAAACCGGCTTGAACGCCGGCCGCTTGAATTTGGCCAGAAGTCCGGCCTTTTCCAATCGTTCCGGAATTGCTCGGATGCGGTCGGCGCACTCCGGATGATGACCGGTTTCATGGTCCAGGAAGCAGTGGGCAAAGTAAAGCAAGGTCATTGTTTTGGTTTACAGTTTACCGTTCACGGTTTACGGTTCACGGTGGGCAGTAAACTGCCCACCCCTAATTATTTGCTATCCGTTGTTTTCCGCCCTTGTCTAGTCATTGTCAATCTTAACATTAGTTGTGACAACTCTATGGAAGCGGAATTTGCTGGAAATACGAGCCATCGCTGCCCGATTGACCCGGAATAGCTGATTTTCCCCTTTTACCCAGCCCAACTTGACAGAACTCTTCGATCGTTGGTAGCCTATATAGGATCTCTATATTCTCATACTGATTGGCACTAACCTCCAAATACTACAATATGGGTTCAAAACACCCCCCTTTTCTTTGTCGCCACAATATGTGTTGGGCTGAATTTCTTTCAGCAATACTCCTTTTGGGCGGAGTGATGTCTGATCGTGTTTTCGCCCAAGCCGGCAATGCGGATGAAAATGCGGCCGGAGCAGGCGCTTCCTCGGGTTCTTATGCCGAAGATACGGTCAACCCAGCCCAGAAACAGAACGTAAACAACATTCGCGTGATACTCACCTCGGGCAAGTTCGCCGACGACAAGCAGAAAAAAGATTTTGATGATTACTATAAAACTTATGCCCTTGCGCGTTGGACCCAGGTGAGCAACATCAACAATCTGAGGGACTATTCCAAGAGGGACTATCACAATGACATCATGATTAATTTAGCTCAAGCCAAAAGCGGCGAGGTCCACGATTATCTCAACAATTTAGTGCTGGATTACATGAGCAAGCTGGCAAAAAACAACTACCATCCAGCGGTTCGTATTAATGCCATGCTGACAATCGGCGATTTAAATTCCACGGATAGCATTCAGCCTACACAGAATACTCCATTGCCGGACGCGGTAAAAGTCCTTTTAGAAACGATAAACGATGACAAGCAGATCGAACCGGTCAAGATCGCGGCGCTGGTGGGAATCAATCGCCACGTGACAGCGGGAGTGAACGATCCGCAAATCCAAAACCAAATTTTCAAGGAGATGCTGAAACTTGTCTCCGACGCCGATGCCGCCGATCCTTCCGATATCGGCCGGGCGTGGATGAGCAAGCAGGCCGCCGAAATTCTCGGCATGTTGGGCGATCCGGGCACGAACAATCAGGCGGTCAAATTGTTATCCGGTTTTGTCGGCGACTCCAAGGCCCCGCCGTTCCTCCGCTTAACCGCCGCCGAAGCCTTGGGAAAATTATATGCCAGAGCAAGCGGTTTGAATCCCGTCGATTTGGCAACCCCCCTGGGACGACTCATACGCGACGCTTGCAATGAGGAATTGAAAACCAGCAAGGATGCAAAACTATCGCCGGACGATCACCGTCGCCGCCTGAAATCCCGACTGGGCCCGGCAATGGAGGGCTTAGAGGAATTGAAACAACTGGCCAAAGATAATACTAGCCTCGATAAACTTCAAACTATTTTCAAGACTTTGCTAAAAAACCTGGATGATCCCAAACTCGATGGCAAAGAAATGAAAAAATCCGTGGAAGATCGCCAGCGCGAACTGGACGGTTGGCTGTCAAACAAACCTTAATCTTATCTGGTGGATTTATTTTGCCTGATTTGAGATCCGCCGATTTGCCGCTCGCTCGCCGACCGACATAAAGTCGGTGCCCGCTTCCGGCTATTGAATGTCAGATAATTAATGTCGTGTTAAAGGTCAGAGCCGGGGCGTGCCGCCCCGGTAATTCCGGGCCAACACGGCCCGGCTCTGAGGAGAAACTACGACATTATTTACCTGAGACTTAATAAACAAAAATTAATTGTCAACTGAAACGAGGCAAAAGGATTTGCCCATCGTGCCGCTACAGTTCAAACGATTTGCCGAATGTACGATCTTGGCGTTGGGTCTGCCTGCGCTTTTGGGTATGGCAGGCTGCCGGGAATTCACCGCAGCGGCATTGCACGATCCCGCCCTTGCAGCGGTCGATTCAAAGGCGGGAAGCAAAAATGCCGCATCGTCCCGGGCGTCCGCCGAATCCGGCCCTTCGACCTTGTCAGCCGGCGACCGCGTGGTCTTGGCCCGCGTCGCGGAAAAGGATTCCAAGGGCCGAACCCGCGGCGTCTGGATTCGCACCGTGGATCCGTCGGCCGAATTCCGCTGGCATTATCCGAAACTGGAGGAGATACTTGCCCGGCCTCCGGACCGCCTGCCGGATTTTCACGTCTTGTTGAGCGACGCCGATCCGATCGTGGCCGTAAATTCCGCTTTGGTTCTGGCCCGCTCTGGCGACGGAGCTGGGCGTGAACGATTGATCGACGCCGTCCGATCGCCTGATCTTCCGCTGCCCGCGCGATGCGCGGCGGCCGAGGCATTGGCCAATCTGCAAGACCCCAAGGCGGCCGATTCGCTAAAGGATCTGCTTGCCCAATACGGCCGGTTCGGAAAAGAGGTAAAAGCCCCGTACATCGGGGAGTTGCACGCCGAGTTGATCCGTGGTTTTGCGCGGCACGCGGACATAAGCGGCGATCCGCGCTTCGTCGAGGCCTTGCGAAGCCCGCAGGCCGACGTGCGCCTGGAAGCCTTGAGGGCCTATGCGGCATCGCCGGAAAAAACCTTGCCCGTCGAGGCCCTTGATCTGCGGACCGACGGCGACTGGCGCATTCGAGCAGCGGCCTTGGAGGCCATCGCCTCGAGCCGGCACCCGCAAGCCGGGGAATATCTTTCCTCGGCGCTTTTGGACGGCGACGTGCGGGTCCGTCACGCCGCCATTGACGGTCTGGGAATTCTGGCCACCCCCGAGGCCCTGGCAACGCTGCAAAAACTGTTGAAAGATCCAAACGATTCGGTCCGTGCCCGGGCGGTTTCGGCGCTGGCCGCGGCCAAGGTCGAAGGACCGGTTCTTGAAGCCACCGGCGACCAGTCCTGGCGCGTCCGGCATAAAGCGGCCGATGCCCTGGCGTCGTTCCCTGATCCAAAAGCGGCCTCCGCCGCCCAGCGCCTATTGGACGACAACAGCTCCGAGGTGCAACTGGCGGCAGTCCGTGCCACTGAGGCCTGGCCGCTGGAGCGATCCGGACCGATACTGCTTGCGGCGATGTCCAAGCCGGCCTTCATCACCCGCAAAACCGCCGCCGAGCAATTGACCGCCAAATGGCCGCCGGCAAGGGAATTCCCCATCGAAGGTCCGTCGGATCGCAGGGCAGAAGTTCTGAATAAATTGAACCGGGCGTTCCGCGGCCAATTCGGCACGGCCTTGACGGATTCGCCATCGCCGGCAACTCCCGCGCAAGGGGCCGTTAAAAAGGCCTCGCCCGCACAGGTCGCCGAGGTGGAACGGCTGATTCATGAAATGAATCTAAAAGCACTGGCCGATTACGGTCCAGCCCTGGTCGATGCACTGGAACAGTTGCACTTCGATCGCAAAGAGCTTCTGCCCGAAGAAATCTACCGCGATGTGCTGCCGAAATACGGCCGGGCGTTTGCGGTTTTGGATCAATTAACATCGGCCGACTTGATCCAGCGCCGCCGCGCGGCCGAGGAGTTGGCGGAACTGTCGGGCAAACAACCGCCCAGCCGGCTGGCAATAGCACGATTGGCGCAACTAATCGCCGCCGAACAGGACGAACTGGTCTGGCAGGATGCAATGCGGGCAATAGCCGACGACGGGACGCAGCCGGCGATCGACCTGGCTTACACGGCCATAGGGCATGTTTCGGCCGAGGTGCGTCGCCGGGCGTGCGAACATCTGGCCGCCCACCCCGATCCGTCCCACGTCCAAGTTTTAATTCCCGCCTTGGAAGACAAGGATCCCGTCGTAATCCGCACCGCGGTGCGCGCTTTGGCGGCAACGGAAAAAATGCCCGATACAAAACCCCTGCGCAACTTGTTGGGATCGACGAACGAAGATATCCAACTGGAAGCCGCTTTGGCCTTGACGCGATTGGGCGATGCCTCGGGCAAGCCGGCCTTGGAACGCCTGGCCTACAGCCGCGATCCGATAGTCCGGGCAAAAACCGCCCAAGCAATGGGCGAATTCCCAGACAAGGCCTTCACGGCAACCTTGATCCGCCTGTTGAACGACAACCAAACAGTCGCCCGGGCCGCATTGATTAGCCTGCCCAAGGTCGCGGGCGAAGACGTCGCCCAAGCACCGGGCCAGGCACCGGCAACCACAACCGAACAGATGCTCCGCTGGAAACACTGGTACGAGCGGCAAACGACAAAGTAATGCATATTCAATCCCAATACACCAGGGGTTTGGTTGCGGTTTTATGCCGCAATAGGCAAAAATCTGGAGTATTATCGATTTCGGCGATTATAACCCTGTCTGTCAAATTACAATATCCCCTACAACCGGCAAAAGACTCTTTGTTTTATTTGCCGCCGTGGAAAAGACTATACTTGTTAATAAAGGATAAAATTATTAGGTCGAAAACGGCCAATAAAATTATAAGCGTGATATCGCATGCGTAGGATTGTCGCCTATAGCCATGCCGGCGGGTAGCAGCAGGAGGGCCGGATTATGCGTTTTTTAATAGTCGACGATGATTTTTATTGTTGCGAATTGCTGAAGGCTATCTTTTCACCATACGGGTCGTCGGACTTCGCATTCGACGGTAGTGAAGCAATAAGCCATTTCCGCCGCGCATTGGAAGACGACCTACCTTATGACATAATTTTCCTCGACGTAGTCATGCCGGGTCTTAGCGGATTGGAAACCCTGGATTGCATCCGTCAAATCGAGCGGAGCTACAACATCCACGGCACGAAAAGGGTAAAAATCATAATAATCACGGGATTCGACGATCCCAAACTTTCCATACGCACTTTCCAGAAAGATTGCGAAAGCTACCTGGCAAAACCGTTTACTCCGCAGCAGATTCTCGAAATGGTTCGAGAACTATCGGACGAGTTTCAGCTTTTACCGGCCAAAAAATAAGCGTTAATATCTATAATCGAACCTCCGGCCGGCGCATTAAACAGGACCAGCCCAGGTAGCCTTGCGTCCGAAGCGGGCTTTCAAACTTGATGTGCCGCAGGTGCACAAACTCGAACAGCCGGCCCAGTTCAAAGCGGATGTCGTCTTCCGAGACTTGGGGCGGTCCTTCTTCCACACGCTCGCCCACGCTGCCGGCCAGGCAAAAGTACCACGACCCCGGCCGGGTAAGCCGCCATAGAATGTCTAAATACGGTTCCAGCTTTTTGAGGCGGATGAAGTGGTAAAAACCGGCGTCATACACCACGTCGAACTGGCCTACCGTCCGGGCGAAGTCGAAAACATCGTCGAGAACGAAACGCAGAAGCGCGTCATGCCGTTCGGCGCGAAGCCTGGCCCGCTCCAAGGCGATCGGCGAGCAATCCACCGCCGTCACTTCAAAACGGCGTTTGGCAAGGCAAATGGCGTCCGAACCGGTTCCGCAGCCGATTTCCAATACCGTTCCGCCCTTGGGAAACGGATATTCGTCCAGAACCCGAAGCAGTTCGGCATGAGATACCCCGGCATCCCAAGGTGGCGTTCCCTGGCGATACATCGCATCCCAATCGGTAATGACAAGCGGTTTCGAAACAGTCAACTGTCTCATCTCAGTCTCCGTTAATTAAACTCTAATAAAACCTAAATTTTCAGTTTCCACTTTTTTCCAAAACTTGCAAGCGGGAAACGACCTTACAAAAAAGATTAAGAGCCTATCCAAAAACTCCCCTCTCCCGACCAACCTTCGGTTGGCGCCCGGAGAGGGCTAGGGTGAGGGCGGAATTGGAGTTAACAGTTTTTGGATAGGCTCTAAATCAATATCCTTCTACTTGTAGATGTTTGCCTTCCTATCGAATTTTTTCCTGCTAGGATTATTTTGGTTTTTATATCACTTCCATTATTCCGCAAACACGGGCGATTATGCACCCCCACGATGGTGTATGTCTCCTAGTTCCGTGTTGCTGAGAAATTGTAAATATATTGGTTTCGCGTTACCATAAGCAAAATATGTAGGGTGGGTGAAACGCACCCTGTACTGTGTGAAACGCACCATTCCCTACAGATTGTGGTGCGTTTCACGGACCCTACAAAAATTCATCACCCCTGACATGAAATTTCTCTGCATAACCGACATCCATAATCGCCTGGAACCACTTCAGCATATTTTAAATCATGCCGGCCCGATAGATGGTGTGCTCCTTGGCGGAGATCTGACTAACTTCGGCACGCCCGCGGATGTTGAAAAAATTGTGCAAATTGCCCAATCCTTAAAATTTCCGGTTTTGGCTGTCGCCGGAAATTGCGATTCAGCCGCGATCGATCAGCGACTGGTGGAATTGGGCGTGTCCATAGCCGGGAGGGGTATGATTATCAATGACATAGGCATTCACGGACTTTCGGCCGCGCCGCCGTGGCATCGGGGAATGTACGGGTTTACCGAAGAAGAGCTGGCCCGGCACCTTCAGGCGGGCTACAGCCAGGTTAAAAACGCCCGCCGGCACGTCGTGCTTACCCACGTTCCTCCGCGCGACATGAAACTCGATCGCACTCATTTTTTCCAACACGTGGGCAGTACGGCCTTGCGGGAGTTTGTTGAACAGACCCGGCCGGCCCTGGTCGTTTGCGGCCACCTCCACGAATCCCGGGGCGTGGACATGCTTGGCCCCACGGTGGTGGTCAACTGCGGTCCGGCCGCCTCGGGCTACTATGCGATAGCCGAGATAGACGACCAAGTCCGCGTCGATTTGTGCCGTTGTTGATGGCATTATGGAAACGGGGACGCAGCTAGTTTTTAACTAGCTGCGTCCCCGTTTTATCGTTATGCCCGCAATTCCGCGCCGTGTTTTGCCCGGCAGGCGGCCACTACTTGATCGCGGATTTCGTCGGCTTGTTGGCTGGTTAGCGTGCCGTCTTTCCAGCGCAGGGTGATGGTCATAAGCAGGCTTTTTTTGCCCTCGCCGAGTCGTTTCGCTTCGCGATACGTGTCGCGGTAGTCGAGATGTTCGAGGCACGGCCCGCCGGTGGCGTAAACGGTTGCCGCCACGTCGGCCCAGCGCACCGTCTCATCGACTACCAGGTTGATGTCCCGCGTTACAGCCGGATAGGCAGGCAACGGGAGATAAGAGGGCATCAAGTCGGCAGTTTCGACCAGGGGCGAGATTTTTATCTCCGCCACCGTGGTCGGTCCGCGCAGATCGAACTGCTTTTGTCCTTCCGGCAGTAATTTACCCAAATATCCCAGAAGTTTGCCGCCAAGTTTGAATTGGCAGGATTGGGCCGGATCGACGAGCGGAATTTCGGCGTTTATCGATTCCAACGGGGATTTGCACCTGAGCGTCTGGACAATCGCCTCGATCACGCCCTTGAGGAAGGCGATATCCCGGCCGCTGGTTATGCCCAGCATCAGTGCTTCGTCGGGCAGATCGTCCGGCCGAGGCAGATAAATTTTCGCGATTTCGAACAATTCGATCTCGGGATTCGACAGTGCTTCGTTGGTCCGCCGCGCGGCAAGCAGACTGGGGATCAAGCTGAGTCGCAGGCAGTCGGCGCCGCGGATCACGGGCATCAAACTCCGCAGCGGTTCGGCCGAGGTCCAGGGGCTGATGGCCGCCGAAGATTGACGATCGACCACGCTTAGCGTCAATGCCTCGTCGATGCCCGAGGCCAAGAGCACGCCGCGGACTTTTTCCAAAATGCGGTCTTCGCGGGTACGAGCCGAGGGCGCCATGGGCACGCCTACGTCCTCGGGAATCCGCTCGTAACCGTGAATGCGGGCGACTTCCTCGATCAGATCGGCCTCGCGCGTCAAATCTCTGCGCCAACTGGGCGGGACAACGGTGATGCTATTGCCAGAGGCGGATATATTCGAGATTTTTTGTGCGCGGCTTGACCAATCTTTATTGTCGGGCGCTTCGACGTTGCCCAGTGCCAGGAGGATTTCCCGCACCCGTTGGGGCGGAACCTCGATGCCCAAAATCCGTTTGAGTTGGGCGAATCGCAGAACGACCGGATCGCGTTGCGCCGGGCGTCGGCCCACGTCGATAGCGCCGGCCGCCAACTCCCCGCCGCCAAGTTCCAAAATCAGTTCGCAGCAGCGTCGGCTGGCCCAATCCAGTCCTTCCGGATCTACGCGCCGCTCGAACCGGTAGGATGAATCACTGTGCAGATTAAGCTGCCGGGCGGTGTTGCGTATCGAGACCGGATCGAACTGGGCGGCCTCGACCAGGACGTCAGTCGTCTTTTCAGTAACTTCCGTTGCCGCTCCGCCCATCACTCCGCCGATGGCAACCGCGTTTTCGGCGTCGGCAATAACGCACACATCCGGGGCAAGTTCGTAGGTTTTATGATCTATCGCCTCGATAGATTCGCCCGGCAGCGGACGGCGGACGATGATTTCCCGGCCCTTCAGCTTGGCGTAGTCGAAGGTGTGCAGCGGCTGAGAGCATTCCATCAGCACGTAGTTGCTCACATCGACGACATTGTTTATCGGCGTCAGGCCGATGGTTTCCAATCGCCGGGCCATCCAAGCGGGACTTGGAATAACCTTCACGCCGCGAATTACCCGGGCGATATAGCGAAAACACAAGTCCGGGCAGTCGATTCGGACCTTGGTAAGCTGCTCGACTGATGTTTTTACTTCCGGCGGCTGGGCCGGGGGAATTTTCAACGTCTTGCCCCACAGCACCGCGATTTCCCGGGCAATGCCGATGTGCCCCAGGCAATCGGGCCGATTGCTGGTGACTTCCAAATCGACGGCCAGATCGCCGCCGACCTCCCCGGTCGATTCGTGATTCAGCCCGGTCATCATCAACCGCCGCTCCAACTCCGCAAGCGGCATGTCGAGCGTAACGTATTGCTTCAGCCAGTTCCAGGAAACGAGCATTTTTTAGTGTGCAGTGGGAAGTGAACAGTGGACAGTAATTTAAAAACCGCTTGCGGTTTCGCGATGAATAATTAAAACTGGTGTAAAAACCTTACGTCGTTCTTATAAAACTCTCGGATATCGGTAACTCCATGACGCCGGGCGCAGATCCGCTCGATCCCCAACCCGAAAGCAAAGCCGGAGAATTCATCGGGATCGTATCCGACCGCGCTCAGGACATTGGGATCGACCATTCCAGCCCCGCCCATTTCGATCCAGCCGCCTTGCCAACTCATGTCAACCTCGACGCTGGGCTCGGTGAACGGGAAGAAAGACGGCCGGAAGCGAATGTGCACGTCGTCGGCGAACGCGCTGCGGGCGAACAGCCGCAAAACGCTCTTCAAGTCGGACATGGTCACGTGCCGGTCGACCAGCAGGCCCTCGATTTGATGGAACATGGGAAAGTGCGTGGCGTCGGCGGTATCGGGCCGATATACCCGGCCCAGCGAGATGATCCGCACCGGCGGCCGAGTTTTTTCCATTACCCGAATTTGCACCGTGCTGGTCTGGCTGCGCAATAATAAGCCGCCGGGTTCTTTTTCCGTTTGCGGTTTCGCAGTTTTTTCCGCCGCGGCCAAGTAGAAATTCTCCAGCGGATCGCGGGCCGGATGCTCCAAGGGGATATTCAGGGCCTCGAAATTGTGCCAGGGGTCCTCGACTTCCGGACCGTCGGCCACGGTAAACCCCAGGCGGCCCATGATGTCTTTTAATTCCTCGATGGTTTGCGTGATTGGGTGCAGGTGCCCCAATCGCGGACGCAGACCCGGCACCGTGGGATCGAATTGCCGCGTTTCGGCTTTGACGCCGCTTTTTTGGGCCAGTCGCTCGACGGCCGCTTCCAAGGCAGCTTCGATCTGCTGCTTGACCTCGTTAAAACGCTTGCCGGCCGCGGGCTTATCGGCTTTGTCAACCCGGCCAAGACCCTTTTGCACGTCTTTTAGCCTGCCGCTGCGGGCACCGACGAATTCGATCCGCGCCGCCTCCAAAGCGGCGGCATCTCGGACCGCCGCAAAGGCTTCGGTTGCCTCGCGGACAAGATTGTCCAATTCGGCCAGGAATTCAGCTAAGGCCATGGGCGGAAAGGATGAAGGATGAAGGATGAAGGATGAATAATTTGCTTCTATTAATCCCTCATTCCAAAGGATTGCTTAGCACAGTTACGCAATAGCTTTTTTCACCAATTCGACAACCTGTTGAAAGCCTTGCGGATCGGCGACGGCCATGTCGGCTAGGATTTTGCGGTCCAGTTCGATATCGGCCTTTTTCAGCCCGGCTATGAACTCGCTGTAGCGCAGCCCGTGCATCCTGACGGCGGCGTTTATGCGAATGATCCACAGTTTGCGGAATTCGCGTTTCCGGTTCCGCCGGTCGCGGAAGGCATAAACGCCCGCACGGACAAGGGTTTCCTTGGCGGTTCTGATCAGTTTACGCCGACCGCCGACAAAGCCTTTCACCTTTTTGAAAAGGCGTTTTTTGGAGCGCGTTCGGGCCGCGCCTTTGGTGGTTCTCATGATTGACCTTCCAAATGTTGGCGGGAACCAGGCCCTTCCTGAATGCAGGAAGTGTTACCCTGCCCGTCCCGCTTGATAGTTATCAGTTATCGGTTTTCAGTTTACAGTTTTCAGACAAATCGCGCAAATGGTTATGTTTGTTCAATTTACAATTTGAAATTTGCAATTGACAATTTGCATTATAATACATCAGTGTAAAATGCACTCAAACCTCTACAAAAAACTCTAAACCCTCCGTGTATTCACGGCGGGCTAAATATAAAAAATCAATAACTATGACCGCAAAGCGCAGACCGGATGCGATCGTCTTCGACCTTGTTGCCGATCGTGGTGCCGCGTAGATTTCGCTTACGCTTATGGCTCTTGCGCGCGGCTAAGTGGCTTGTCCCGGCCGAACGATGCTTGACTTTGCCCGTGGCCGTCAGGCGGAAACGCTTTTTTGTGCCCTTGTGGGTCTTCAACTTCGGCATAATGCGCACCCCTCTCAGGAGTATATTTTTCAAGTAAATAGATTTAGAATTATAAACAATTTGCCAATTGCGAAAAGGGGGATCGGCGGAAATCCAAGGGACAGAGGTCGGCAAACAGGGAATAGGTCATAGGTTATAGATAGGTTGTTTATTGAGTGTCAGAAAAAGTATGTCGTATGAAAAGTCAGAACCGGGGCGTGTCGCCCCGGTAATTCCGGGCCGACACGGCCCGGCTCTGAGGCGAAAACGTGACATTTATTACCTGACACTCAATAGCGGCGAGCCGGAGGCGAGCGCGGCCTGCGTTGAGAAGGGAGTTGTACTTTCCGTCCTAGTCGACAAATACAGGGCGGCAGTAAACTGCCGCCCCCAAATCATGGTATGCCGCCCCGACTATTTAGCGATTTAATCAAAGTTGGGCGCCGGATCGCCGGCGGCGGCGCTAAATGCCGCACGTAACTTCTCATCGGGGCAAGGCAGTTCGATAAGGTGGACTGATCCATCGCAGAACAGTGCAATGAAGACGTTTTTAAAAAGCCCGCCCAGTCCTTTGGAGGGTTCTTTGGGATCATAGGGCAGATCGTCGGGCTTGGTCCAGATGACCGCATGTGCGTCGTCCACCTCGACTGCCAAGATGGTATGAGCAGTTCCATCCGTGATTTTTTTAAATGGCATGCCTTCGCGGCCTTCAAATACCGTGCCCGGCCCGACCGGAACGACATAATTCGAGCGAAAATCTTTCAGTTTCGACTTTGGCGACCGATATTCTGCGGGCATTTTGTCGATGAGCTTTTTATTGTGCTCGCTGTCCCAAGGTTCGTCCAGGTGGAATTGATCGTACAAATTCCCATATTCGATCATGGGCAGAATCGCCACCCGCCAGCTCAAAAGAGGTTTCCCATCGGGCGAATAGCTTGCTGCGGCTGGAAAGTGCTTGTTGGCATCGTGGTAATTGTGCATTGCCAGGCCGAATTGTTTCATATTATTTATTGAAGCCATTTTTTTGGCGTTGTCTCTGGCTACTGAAAGCAAAACCGTTTGAACCTTGCCCAACAGATTGCTGAGTTCGGCATTATGTTCGTCGATATTCAAGACGAGCTTATCGCCTTCGGTCTTTGGCGTTAAATAAGGGATTACGTCGGCAAACGTGGGCAGCGGTTCTTTTACAACCGGCAGGGCGGCTACGTGTTTCAATACGTCGGCCAGCAGTGCGTTTAACGCTGCCGCCGAAGAGGCGTCGGGCGATTGGATCACGAGCCGTGCCGTGATTTGCGGCGTGAAATTTATACTCAAAGCCGCCCAATTCAAGCCTTTTGTGACAAAATTTGTCGAACCGCCGCCAATTTCCTTGGGCAATTGCGGCATTGTTTCTTCAATCACGCGTTTGAAATACTTCGGCGGGAGCAGGAGCACTTGAATCGCGCCATCGCCGGCGGTTTCAAACGCCGCGGCCAATTCCGGGCGCGGATCAGGCTTGGTTTTTTCCAGCCGAGTTGCCGATTCCTGGGTTTCAACGCCGCCGATCATTACATTACCTGTGCGTTTTAACGCCAATCCTTTGAATATCTCGTTCTTCTCGATCGCTTGTTGATCGAATTTATCACCCAGGGGAATGATAAGGAATACAAAGTCCTGCATTTTTGCCCGATATCCGATATATATATCTTTCCCACCCGCCTGTATAAAGGAATCGATATTCTGTTGCACTGTTGCTTTGGCTTGAAGAAATTCGTCTTTGTCCTCCGGCATTAAGCGGCACAGCGTATCGACCAACGAATCGATTTTTATTCTGGTGAAATCAACGTGGGCGATTAAAAAAGTCTGTTCGTCGATATATGGCGCAACAAACCTGGCCTGCTGGGCCGGATCGAATTTTTCATCCGCCGATGTTGCGGATGCCGCCAAAAACAATGATGAAAACAGGCAAAATGACAGAAAACGCCGCATGACTATTTTCCTTTCGATTCGAGATGAATTTCGTATCGCAACCAATAAGCCCTGCTATCTAGTCCGCTCGGGGCAGGGGCTTCCAAAATCGCCGCATCTTCAATGCGGTGGTATATAAACGCCGTTCCGTGGATCGGGTCGATCGGAATAGGGACCTCGGTAATATCGGAAAGTTTCTCGGGCAGTTGACCGCCGTGCGCCGCGCCGTATAGCCTTATGGCCTCGAATATGCGGAGGATGGCAATGGATCGCTCCGTTCTGGCTTCGGCAACCTTTGCGGCCGATATGGCGGGCAGGAGTAAAGAAGCCAAGGGCATAATCTCTTGTCCGCCGCGGAATAATTCCGTCATCTTGGCATTGGCTTTTTTCATTCCCACAATTGCCTCGGGATACGGCAAATACATCCACTTGAATAGTTCGTCCTGGATTTCTTCATATTGTTGAAGCCCGGCAATCAATAAAGCTTTGCAAACCGGCATGTCTTCCACCTTGTCGGCGGGCCATCCGCGCTCGATAAGAAAAGTTTTTGCCCGCGGATATCCGTCGATCAACAAAGATGCGGTTAAAACCATCGGCATAAACTTGTTCTTCGTCGAGGTGTTCACCGAATTCCCGACTTTTGCCATGGTTTGCTGAAGAATAATCTGCCACTGGTCCGGCGCCAGCTCTTTCGTTTCCAGATTTCGCAAATCGGGAAAGTTAAGCAATAAACAGTCATATTCCGCATCCGTGCCCGGTCGAAAGTCGATAATCGGCCTGGGCAGATCGGTCAAGGCCCAATATAGATTAGGGGCCTCGGGCTGCTGGATCAATTCCATCACTTGCTCGGACATCATATTGACAATCGCACAGCCGACCAAGTTATGAATAAGCGTCGGGCCATTGGCTACGTGCCGGCCAAGGGCGTAACCGACCTGCAACGTTTCGACGGCGTCGTCGTATTTTCCTTCGGCAATTTGTAGTCTTGCATAAGGGGCCAAAAGTCTGGCATACATGCGACTTTGCTGGACCTCGGCCAATGGCGTATCATAACCATATTCCCTGATCGGTATTTGCCAGTCGCAGTATTCGCATTGCGAGGCCCGCTTTATCTCATTTATTTTCCGCGTCCAACCGAGGATTACGGAACGGACCTTTTCATCGCGTAATTCGGACAAGGGTGCATCAGTCCAAACACCGGCCTTATCCCACATGTCATTTTCGCCGAAGAAGAGGGTTTGTTCTTCCGCAGTCAGTTTATTATAAAACACCGCCGCGTTGCCGGGCTTAAGATCGATAAAAGCCGGCAAGAGTTTGTATTTGAGCGCCGGTCGCGGCTCCGCCATCGGATGCAGAGTGATTTTGACGGTCTTAATCTTGGATTCTTGTTTTGAGGCGTCCTCGCCCAAAACCGTCAAGGGTAATAGACACATCCAGGCGATAATGAAAATGCCTGTTTGGAATTTCATAACGTTTCTCCTCATGGTTTCCGGTCGTGAACATTTCTCCCGGCACAAGCGCCGGGGTTAAACGGACATGACAAAACATTGTTCTTTAAAATCAACTCGGCCCCGCTCCCGGTTGGTTTAGAAGCTGGTCCATCAGTTCCCGATTCGTTAGCGGCCGGGCGATGATTGGTTTCCCGTCAATAGCTCCCGTCTCCCTAGGCTTCCAAGAGTCCACGCCTTTGGCGAGGATTTGGCGGAGCAGCGCCGCATTGGAATGGGAAGGATCCGCTTCGCCGATTTTGCGATTATCAGCGCCCGATAGGAAAGCCAGGTCGAAATATGTGCGATATTTGCGAGGTTGTTCGGCGTAATCGTTTGAAGCTGTTGTTTCCTTGGCGTCGGTTGCCGGCGCCGATTGCGAGGCTGGATATTTAACGACATTTTCGGCATCTTTCGATCCCGGTCTGACAACAAGCATTACAAGTAATGCGGCCGCTACAACCGTCATGGCTGCAAACGCAGCGGGCCATGCCAAGGTTCTGGAACGAATGGGCCGGGCAATTGTTCCGCCCTCACCCCCGGGTACCCTTTGGGTGCCTCTCCCAATGGGAGAGGGGAGGACGGATTGCTGCCCGCTCCCAAAGTGAGAGGGGAGGACGGATTGCTGCCCGGCCAGGAACATCAGCCGGTCGCGGTCCAGCCGGTCGGTTCTGGGAGTCAAGGCGGCCAGGGCCGCCTCGAATTGCTTCATTTCGGCCGATTGCTTTTCTTCATGCATACCACACCCAACCTTTCTCGCAAAGAATTCAGTCCTGCCTGATACCAGCGGTGGACGGTGCTGGTCGATGAGCCGGACAACTGGGCAATTTCTTCGAACGACAATCCGCCCCACAGCCGGGCGACTATCGTTTCGCGCTCTTCAATGGGTAATTGCCGCAACGCGCAGGCGGCCTCATCGGCGTCCAAGCGATCGTCCAAGGAGTTTTTGAACCAGGGCTCGGATGTATTGGCCGCAGCCGTTTCCCGCCAGACTCGCCGCCGGGAGGTGCGCGAGGAGTTGATGGCTCCGTTTCGCACTACCCGATACAACCAGCCTACCACGTTCTCGGGCAATGCCGGCTGACGGACCAGGGCCAAAAAAGCCTCTTGAACCACGTCCTCGGGCGCGTCGCACCACTGCTGGGCATAGAGCACAAGCGCCGCTCCGTGCTCGTCCAAGAGCCGCGTCAGTATTTCCGGACCTATGCCAGCCATGTTTCCTGTCTCGCTCGGCCATCTGCAATAAAGACACCGCGGCGGAGAATTTTTCCCAAGATTTCAGTATAATCCGCCGCGGCGGAAATAGACAGAAACAAGAATTATCCACACCACGGAGGCACGGAGCACACGGAGATAAGGTATATGAACAACAAAAAAAGAATAAAACGTTTAGCCCCGGAGCTTGCTCCGGGAGTTTTTGCCACAAATGCAATGCCATGACATGGCATTATTTAACTGAAAATCAACAGTCGATTTCCTTGCCCCTTCTCCGTGACCTCCGTGTCTCTGTGGTGAGTCGCCCCGCGATGGAATTATTTCGGCGCAAGAGTGCAGATCATGCGGCGGCCGTGGTGTATGGGGGGGGATTCGACTTTGGAAACGTCTTCCAACTTGGTTAAAATATCGTCGATCACCTTGCGGCCTTCCTCGATGTGGGCCAACTCGCGGCCGCGGAACATCACGCTGACGATGACTTTGTCTTTGTGTTCGAGAAACTCCCGGGCCTTGCCGACCTTTACGTTCAAATCGTGATCGCCCGTCTTCGGGCGCACGCGGATTTCCTTGATCCTCATCTGGTGGCTGTGGCTTTTGTGCTGGCGTTTCTTCTGTTGATACTTGAACTTGCCGAAATCCATGATGCGGCAAACCGGGGGACGTTCGTTGGGCGCCACCTCCACCAGATCGAGATCGGCCAAGCGGGCCTGTTCCATGGCCTTGTCGGTGGGCATGATTCCCAACTGGGAGCCATCCGCGGCGATGACGCGGACCGTACTGACGCGGATTTGTTCGTTAATTCTCTGCTTGACCTCGCCTGTAATCTTCCATTTTCCCATACGCACTTTTCCTCAAGAGTTTTCAGTTATCAGTTTTCAGTTATCAGTTTACGGTTCACAGTTTACAGTAATCATGCTGGCAAGTTTTAGCGGGCATAGTGGGCAGTGAACTGCCCACCCCTCCACAATTTCCTTGCCCTTAATCTCTATCCAGGTTTAAGTGGGCAGTGAACTGCCCACCCCTCCACTAATCCCTAATCTCTAATCCCTATCCCCCAATCCCTCTTGTTTGGCCACCTGGCGGATGGTTTTGTCGCGGATTTCGGTATTAAGTTTGTCGATGGCCTGATCGATGGGCATGGGGCCTAGGTCGCCTTCCAGGCGATCGCGGACCGACGCTTTGCCTTCCTCGGCCTCTCTGCCGCCGATGATAAACATATAAGGGATCAATTCCAACTGGGCGTCGCGGATTTTCGCGCCGATTTTTTCCGCCCGATAATCGCCGGATACCCGCAGTCCCGCTTGCGACAACCGTTGCTGGACCTTGCGCCCGTACTCTTCCGCTTTTTGGCTCACGACCATTACCCGAACCTGCTCGGGCGCAAGCCACAATGGGAATGCCCCGGCGAAATGCTCGATCAACATGCCCACGAACCGTTCGAACGAGCCGAACGGCGCCCGATGGATCATCACCGGCCTGTGGGGCGTGTTGTCCGGTCCGATGTACTCCAGGGCAAATCGTTGGGGGCTGGGCAGATTATAATCGAGTTGCACGGTGCCCAGTTGCCATTCGCGGCCGATGCAATCGGCCACGATGAAATCGGCCTTTGGCCCGTAGAACGCCGCTTCGCCCCGTTCCACGCGGACACTGGGCAATTCCATTTCCGCGCAGACCTGTTCCAACGCCGCCTCGGCCTGACGCCAAATTTCCAGGGCGCCGACGTACTTGTCGCCGGCCGGATCGCGGAATCCCAGCCGGACGCGATAATCGTCAAGCCCCAAAGTCTTTAGCACAAATTGCGTCATCTCGATGCAGTTGCGGAACTCGCCGGCCACCTGGTCCTCGGTGCAGAAAATATGGGCGTCGTCCTGCGTGAACCCGCGCACCCGGGTCATGCCGTTCAGTTCGCCCGACTGCTCGAAACGGTGCACCGTGCCGAACTCGGCCAGGCGCAAGGGCAGTTCGCGATAACTTCGCGGCTTGGATTTGTAGATCGTAATATGGTGCGGGCAGTTCATCGGCCGCAACAGATACCGCTCGCCGTCGGCCATTTCGATGGGCGGGAACTGGGAGTCTTTGTAATACGGATAATGGCCCGAGGTCTCGTATAAATGAACATTGCCGATCACCGGCGTATACACAGGCTGATAATGGCGTTTGATCAACTCGTCGTAAATAAAATTTTCCAGTTCACGGCGAATGATCGCCCCCTTGGGCAGCCAAAAAACCAGTCCTGAACCCACGGCCGGGTCGATCATGAAAAGTTCCAACTGCCGGCCCAACACGCGGTGATCGCGGCGCTTGGCTTCCTCGATTTTGCGGATATATTCATCGAGTTCCTCACGGCTGAACCAGGCCGTGCCGTAAATCCGCTGCAACTGCTGACGGGAGGCGTCGCCCTTCCAATATGCCCCGGCCACGGAAAGGAGTTTAAAGGACGCAATCGCCTCCGGACCGGGCACGTGCGGGCCGCGACATAGATCGATGAATTCGCCCTGCCGGTAAAACGAAACCGCGGTCTCGTCTTTCAGACCGTTTTCCAAATGCTCGACCTTCAGCGCCTGTCCCAGGTCCTTGCAAAACTGGATTGCCTCGCGCCGATCCATATTCACGCGCTCGAAGGCTTCGTTTTCCTTGACAATCCGGGCCATCTCGGCCTCGATCCGCGGAAAATCCTCTTCCGAAAGCGCGTGCTCCAGTTGAAAATCGTAGTAAAAGCCGTTTTCGATAGTCGGACCGAACGCCAATTGCACGCCTGGGAACAATCGCATTACCGCCCGGGCCATCACGTGCGCGCACGAATGGCGCATGATGTCCAAAGCTTCGGGATCCTTGTTTGTAATCAGCCGAATTGAGATTTGCCCTTCCTGGGGCAAGGGCTGATCGGCCCCTATCAAACGGCCGTCCACTTGGGCGGCCAACGTCGCTTTGGCCAGCCTGGGACCGATATCGGCGGCGATATCCAGCGGACGAACGCGACGCGAATACTCCAAAATGCTTCCGTCGGGCAGATTTACTTTCAGCATACTCTCCTGCGTGAATGGATTGGATATTTGACCATCGAGCGGGATGTCGTTACAAAGGACACCACAGCGCTACCCGGCATAGGCACACTGCCCCTCAAGTATAGGATTCATAACAATTGTATCAAGGGTGAATTGCCGTTGCATCAAAAGATTTTATGATTACAGTCTCCCCCGACACCAATAAGAGGGGGGCTTTTGCGATAACCGACCACTCGGTTGACTGTTTACGAATTGGATGTCACAATTGTCGGCTGTAAGCGGTAAAAGCCGCTTGGCCGAAGAAATCGGGCGCTTAGCTCAGTTGGTTAGAGCACCAGCTCGACAAGCTGGGGGTCACAAGTTCAAGTCTCGTAGCGCCCACTCGACGCAACTCTTGTTCATTAAACTAGTTGCGGCCTGCCGTATTTGCGCTGCTTATTGTTGGACATGATTAATTGTTTTGGATGATAATTGTTTTTTGACCCAAGCCAGCCACTCGTTCGATGGCAGGCCGTAGGGACGGAACTTTTCCATCCGGCCTTGCGATTCGTCGTAAAAGATCGCCACGTGAATGCCCAGCCGGCTGGCGTCGGGCGTATCCATCAGGCTGCTGGAATCGGTGGCATTCATTTGAAACAGCACGCGCATGTCGAAATCGCGCAGGTTTTGCCGGTCCAGAAAGCGGATGACGTTGTTATAGCTGTCGCACCACAAGAGCGTGTGTATGCCCAAGGCCGGGCCTTCGCGCACAATTGTGTTAAACTGCTTGGCCGGGCTGGGCGGTTTGCCGCCGTCGATGGAGGAGAAACTGAACTCGTCTTCCTTGCGCAGGTCGCGGAAGCGGGCAAGATTGAAAATCACCAAATAGATCGGCGGCCCGTGCGTTTCGGATTGCTCTTGGCGCAAGGCCAACTCGGCGGAAATTTCTCCCAGCACATCGGCCGTGTCGCGGGGAGTGGCGATTTTGACGGAATGGGGCAGGGCCGACTTTAGACGGTTCCAAAAGCCGGCCTCAGGGGCGTCGGCACGGATGCCGTCGAGGATATAGAATTTTGCGCCAATGTCCCCTTTTCCGCCATCTTTTCCACCATCCCCTTTTCCATCACCGGGCGAGTGTTGGGCGGCCAAACTGACGATGCAGTTGGAAATCACGCCCAAGGCGGCCTCGTCGCGATGTCCCACCAACAGCAGATTGCTGCCGTTCTGGCGGATGAAGGCGGCGGAGGTGGGGTCCTTGATGGCCACGGCCGAGCCTAGCCAGGCCTGCTGGGCCGGGCCGGTTTCGGGCCATGATGGGGCAGTTAGCACCTCCTTCAGGCCTGGATTATCCACGGGATTGGCCAGCACATTGCCCTCGAACACGATCGGCGGCGTAAACTTTTTCGCAGCCTTTTCGGCCAAATGCGTGATCTGTTGCAAGTACTCGTCGCGCTCGTTGTCGGGCAGCCAGACCACCTGGAACGGATGATTGCCCTCGTACAGCCCGTTGGCGTCGTTGTAGATCGCCTCGCCGGGCCGGGTCAGTAGCCGGGCGGCGGTGTTGTCTTCGCTAAGGATCAGATGGGCGTCGGACTCGCTACACTGCAAGGCGATGCGCACGGCCATCTGTCCGATGGTGCTGCGGGCCAGCGAATAAGCCCCGCCCAGGGTTTGCGAGCCAAGCAAAACGTGGATCCCGAACGCGCGGCCTTGACGCACGAGCCGGTCGAGCAACAGGGCCGACTCTTGCGCGATCCGGTCGTCCTCGACGAACAGTTCCTGGAATTCGTCGATGATCAGAAGTATGCGAGGGAGCCGGGCGTCGGGCTGTTCCGCGCGGTAGCCTTTTATATCCTGGACTCCCTGATTGCGGAACATGTCGCCGCGGGTGCGCAGTTCGGCGTCCAAGCGCTGCAATACGCTTAGGCCGAATTCCCGCTCGCTCTCGATGGCGATTACCCGCGCATGCGGCAGGGCAAATTGGGCATAGGCCTTGAATTCGACGCCTTTTTTGAAATCGACAAGGTACAGTTCAACCTCGTCCGGGCTGTATTGCAGTGAAAGGGTGGTGATGAGCACGTGCAGCAGGGTGGATTTGCCGGAGCCGGTTTTGCCGGAGATCAACACGTGCTGCGAAGTCCCGGAGCCGAGTTTGAGGTTTTGCATTTTCAATGCGCCGGCCCTGCCCAACGGGACGTCGATGCCGCCGCTGCTGTCGGCGGTCCACCATTGATCGCCGGGCGGAATGATGCTGGAGTAGGGCACCTCGACGCGGCCCGAGAATCTTGCCCGGTCGCCCACCGTGCGGACAATCTCGCGGAACAGATCGGCCGAGGGCGGAGTGTCCAAACCCACGGGCAACGGCCCGTAATCCGCATGTTCCCAAACGAATTGCGACTGGTTCCAATTCAGGACCATCGCGTCAGGCTCCAGATCGGCCAGACGGAAATGGCGGGAAAGCGGCAATTTCGTGTCCACGCTCAACAGCACGAACACGCCGCAGCGGGCGCCGCTGGACACGATGCTCTTCAAGCGCAAAGCGGCCGTTTCCGAAAAATTCGCGGGGAAATTCGCAATCACCAGCACGCGGTACGGCTCGGCCAATTCGCCCGCGGAGGCATTGTACTGCTGGATGGTGGGGAATTCCTTGCGGAGGTAGACCTGGATGACGTTTTCCATGTGCTTGGTAATGTCGGCCAGGCGTTGCTCGATGTGGGGCGTGTCGGTCCAGATGCGGTTGGCCACGAGTTGCTCGTCGTAGTCGGCCAGGTGCATGAATGCCGAGAAGTTTTCGCCCAGCCCGATCGGATCGATTATCGTGAAGCGGACTTTTCCGGGCGGCATGGCCGTGAGCAAACGCAGCATAACGGCCTGCATGGCCTCGACCGCCTTGGGCAGCCCCGGGCCGTTGGCCTTCCACAGCAACAGCGAACGTTGAGGAAAGGGCAAGAACACCGGCAAAGCGAACTCGGTTTGAGCGGGCCGCAGCCTTTCATCCGCGGACAATCCGTCCTTAATGTGCGCCAATTCCAATTTACTGGATCCAAGCTGGAACGCCTGCGGAATCTCGGCGGGCAGCGCCCAACGATTCCAGTCGGACGTGTGCCAGTCGGGAAAAAGCTCTCGGCAGGAGAGCCCGAGTTGCTCGACGCCGGCGCGAAAGCGTTCCATGCCGGCAAGCCAGCCTTGGGACATGTTTGACCATTCGCGCCGCCAGCGGTCTTCGTTTTCTCGAATCGCCAGGGCGTGCTCGGCGCAGAGCCGCTCCGACTCGGCGGTAAAACGCAGGTCGAGGTTGCGGAGCCGGCGGGAGTATTTTTCTTCCAAGGCGGGCAAGGAGCGGTCGCGGGAGGCCGCGATCTCAGTAAGACGGGGAGGAAAAGCGGTATCGGCTTGTTGCACGTCGTGCTGTTTGCGGCGTTCGATTTCGGCCGTGGCGGCGGCGAATTTTTCCTCGGCTTTTTTCATTTCGGCGTTTTGGCGGGTGATGATATCGCCGAACTGCTGCTGGCACTGGGCTTTGGCGGCTTCCAGCACGGCCGGGCGGTTTGTGCCCGCCTCCAACAACGTGCCGAGCAAGGTCAAGTACGCATTGGCCGCCTGGCGATTGACGGCCCGGTGCAACCAAACGCCGATTACGATAAACACGACAAAGGCCGCGCCGCAACTGACGGCGGCCCAGTGCCAGTTGTTCCAGCCGAACCACAGGGCCGCCGGGTACACGGTAGCCGCCCATAACAGCAGAAATATCGCCAAAGGCCACAGTCCTTGGAAGAAACGGGGAAAAAACCGCGACATAAACTGCTGGGACAAGGTTTGATACTGGGTTCGCGTCAAATCAAGGGCGCGGGAAAAGCGCCGTGCCGGGTCGGTTTCCAGCACCAGGCCCTCCAGTTGTGGCTCGGGGAACTCGCGCCATTGTCCGCGCCCGCGGAGCAATTCCTCGGCCTGCCGGCGGATCGTCTGAAGCTCCTGCCAACGGGACTCCAAACCGTCGACTATCTCCTTGAGTTGCAGGTTCGAGCCGCTGCGTGCGGCCTCCGACATGGCCATTACTTCCCAACGGCCCTCCTGCAATTGCCGATCGAGGTTTTTCCGGCCGGCTTCAAAGCGGGCAATTGCCTGCTCATGAAAGGAATCGTATTCCTTTTGCACCCGGGCGGTCTCGGACTCGAACTTGGCGATGATTTGCTTTTTGGCCGCGGCATATTCCGCTTCTGTAACCTCTTTTTCCTCTTTGAAATGCGAGGCCAGCGCATTCTGGGAGTCTTGGTGGCGTTTATCCGCCGCTTCCTTTCCGGCAAGGGAGCCGGAGTGGATTTCCGCTTCGGACGCGGTCCGCTCGCGCACCAGGCGACACAGATCGGTCAAAAGTTGTCGCGGCACGTCCGGCGAAAAAGTTTCAATCATCATCCCTAATCCCTTGTATATCAATTTATGCCGCAATAGCGCTCGGCTTCGGCAAGCACCTCGGCCAGGCGATGGATCGCATCGAGCACGCTGTGGACTTTCGGTTCCAGCGGCAAGAGGTAGGTTTCCTGGAACTTGCGCTGGGCCTGGTCGCTCCAATACTGCTGCGCCTCGGCGGAGGCAGTGAACAAGGATTGCATCGACAGCTCCAGCTTTGACGCGCCGGAATTAAGGTCCCAATTTCTCATGCTCGGATCTCCGCTAATTCCTTAATGGGCTTCCTCGATGTTTTGATCGGCGGTTTTATTGGTCTCGGCATCGGTCTTTTGGGCGCCCTCCGCGGACTGCTCTTCGTCCGCGGACCTTGCGGCCTCCAAGGCAATAGTCGATTGTTCATCCACCGAAACGCCCAAGCGGACGTAGGTTTCCAGGTCCGATATCATACGGCTCAGGGCGGCGATGGCTTTGGGGAAATCGGCGTCGAGCCAGTTGCCGAACTGCGATCGGCTGCTCCGGTATTCGTTGACCGCGCGCTCGATCCTGACGGCCCAATGCGGGATGGCTTCGACCTTGGTTTCGGCGATTTGCTGGCGGCGTTTAGCCCGTTCCAAGGCCTTTTTCTCCTCCACGAAAGAACTGTGTTCTTCGGCGATGTGGCGGAACATCCGGGCGTTTTCGAGTTGCAGCCGGGCTTCAGTCACTCCGTCCCTGGACCGACGCAGCTCCGCGTTCCAGTACTGCCGGCAATCCTGACCGATCCACTGCAATGCCCGGCGGATTTCCATCTCCAGGTCGTCCAGGGCGCTGGCAGCATCGTCGTGAAAACACTCCAAGGCGGCGGACACGGCCTGCAAGGCGTCGATCGATTTTACTCGGGCGGACTGGCCCATGGCGCTTAACTATCTTTGATGGAGGTACTCTTCAATGATTTCGGCCTTGCGCAACAGGTAGGGAATGTGCTCTTCGATCACCTCGATCAGGCGCGAGACACTCTTGACCTGCTGCTCGAACTCATCGGTGAACTTTTTTTGCTCCTGGTCGCGCCAGGTTTTACTTAGGGAGACCAACTGGCTGCCGAGCATGGTGATGCGTGATTGTATTTCGGTGCTGAATTTCCTGAGGTTCTGGGCAAACTGCCTCAATTCCTCGGGATCGACAATGGCCTGTGGCATGGATAGTCTCCAAAAAGACACATCCTTTTACGCGGTAAAGATTTCTATACTTTATTCTAACCTGGAAAGACCCGCTATCCAAGACGAAAAAATCGTCTTTTGATCGATTGCCGCCCGTAATACAAGGCAATTCTCAACTTAGTGTTACGATGGCGGGCTGTTGTCTACCACCACCACGTCCACGCCGGGAATGGTTTGCAAGAGGTGGTCCAGAATGGATCGTCCGAACCAGCGGCGATACCAAGGCTGGCGGCTTCGGCCCAGGACGATGTGGGTGATGCCGTATTCCTTGGCGAACGAGTCGATGGTGCTTACAAGATCGGCGCCCTTGAAGGCCAGCGAAGTGCCGCCCAACTGCCGGGCAAGCTCCAGGTTGTTGCTTATTTTCCGCTGCGTGGCGGCATCGATGTGTTCCGGGGCCTCGCGCGGGGTTTGCACGTACACCGCATACCAGGGAGCGCCTAGCCGATCGGCAATTCGGGCGGCCTTGCGCAGAAGCGACGCCGCGTGGGGGCTTTGGGAACTCAGGCAGGCCATAACCCGTTCCGAACCCGAGGCCCGTTGGCCGCTTCGCTGTTCTTCTTCGCGGCGATGCCGGTCCAGGCGGAAGGCGATTTCCTCCATGGCAAGCTCCCTGAGTTGCGTCAACTTTTCCGGCGAGAAAAAGTTTTCCATGGCCGTTTGGATCCGCTCGAGCGGATAGATTTTGCCGGCCTGGAGCCGTTCGCGCAGGTCTTCGGCCGATAGATCGACGTTGACGATCTGGTCGGCCATGGCGACCACGTAATCGGGAATTCGCTCCTTGACGCGGACTCCGGTGGCCCGTTGGACGATGTCGTGCAGGCTTTCCAGGTGTTGGATGTTAAGCGTGGTGATGACGTTGGCGCCTGAGCGGAGTATTTCTTCCACGTCCTGGTAGCGTTTCGGATTGCGGCTGCCCGGGGCGTTGGTGTGGGCCAGTTCGTCCACAAGTGCGATGGTCGGCCGGCGGGCGATGACGGCGTCGGCGTCCATTTCCTCGAGCACGATGCCGCGGTATTCGATCCGCCGGCGAGGCACTTGTTCCAGATCGCCGATTTGGGCGGCGGTTTCGGCCCGGCCGTGCGTTTCGACAAAGCCGATAACCACGTCCACGCCCTGGCGGCGCAGGCGGTTTCCTTCCTGGAGCATGTCGAAGGTCTTGCCTACGCCGGCGGCGAAACCGAGGTAGATTTTCAGCCGTCCGCGCTGCTGACGCCGGATCAGATCGAGGAATAGTTCGGGTTTGGATTGCAATTCGTCGCCGGACACAGCTATTTACTTCATCGGTTATTATTGGTTTTATATGTAAAGCCGCGACCAGTGGTCACGAATACAGGTGTTATAAATCTTTTCTCCGCAAGTGCGACCAATGGTCGCGGCTTTACAATGCCCCCGACGCCATCCACATGGGCAGGGACATGCTAAAGACTGTTTTTTCTCCGGGAATGCTTTCGCATTGTACCGAGCCGCCGTGGGCGGTGACAATTTCGCGTACTATCGCCAGGCCAAGGCCGCTGCCGCCGTGGGCGGTTTCGCCGGGCACTCGGAAATACCGCTCGAACACATAAGGCAGGAACTGGGCGGGGATTCCGCTGCCGGTATCGGCGACGGAAAACGCGACTTTGCCCTCGGCCCGTTCGGCGGCAAGCGTTATCCGCCCGCCCTGGGGCGTATGCGTCAAGGCGTTGTCGAGCAAGTTCTGCAAGGCATGTTGGAATTGATCGGCATCGACGGCCACGGGCGGCAAATCTTCGGGGGCCTCGATGGAAAGTTGCACGCCTTGATCGGCGGTCCGGGGTTGAAAAGATTCGGCGGCCGACCGCAGCAGCGACGCCGGGCGCTCGGACCGCAAATGGAGTTGGATTTTTCCCTGTTCCAGCCGGGCCAGGTCGAGCAGGTTGTTGATCATCACTAAAAGCCGCTCGGCGTTATCGCGGGCGTCGATGAGCAGTTCGAGTTGTTTGGGCGTGAGCGCTCCCAGGTTCTCCTCCAAAAGAAGGTGAAGCACCAGGCGGATGCTCGTCAACGGCGTTTTCAGTTCATGGCTCACCGTGGCCACGAGATTGGTTTTCATGTCGTCCATCAAGCGAAAACGGGTGACGTCCTCCAGCAGAACCGCCGCGCCGAGCGTGTCGCCGTCGGAATCGCGAATGGGCAGGATGCGAGGGAGAAAGGTGTGGGTTTTTTCGCCGATCCGCACCACGACGGCCTTGTCGAAGCCCTCGGGCACGTACTCCCGCTGGTTGTTCAGTGCGTCGGCCAAGGGTTGGCGCAAGGACTCGGGCGGCTGCCAAACGGCGGGCGATATTTCCCCTTTTTCCGGCAACGTGCCCACCAGCAGGCGGCGGGCGACGGGATTGGCCAATTCCACGCGCTGTTGGCGATCGACCACCAACACCGGATCCGGGAATGAATCGATCGTGGCCTGGCTGGTCCGTTGCGCGCGGATCAACTGGGCTTTGTGCGATTTCTGGAAATTGCGGAGTTCCCGGGCCATGTCGTTAAAAGCGCCGGCGAGTTGTCCTAATTCATCCTCGGAATTGATGGGCACGAGTTGATCGAGGTTCCCGGCGCCGATGGCGGCGGCCGATTCGGTAACCGCGCGGATCGGCTGGAGAATAGTGCGAATCGTGCCGGCCATCAACAGCACGGCCAACACGATGCCGAAAGCAAGTCCCGCTCCGTACCAGAGCAGTGCGGATCGGGCCACGCGGCGGGCATTACGGTTAGCTTGTTCCATATTGTCCTGATTGATCCTGAGAATATCGCCGGAAACGGCCTTGATTTCACGAAAGGCCTCGTACAGTCCCGGCTGATCCCGAGAGCCGAAGTAGAGTTGACCGCTATCCTGGACTGGACTGGCGAAAAACTTATCGCCCTGCCGGCGATAACGGCGGCTGAGGGCGGTCAGCTTTTCGACCAGTTCCGCTTCTCCCGGAAGCGTAATGTTGTTCTGCTCGTTGGCGAGGCTGACATCGTATCGTTTCCAGTTGTTATTATATTGGTCGAGGGAATCCTTTTCGCGTCCGGCCAAGGTAAATTGGAATGAAGAATTGATGCGTTCCAAGGCCTCGTTAAGATCGTGCATATATCGCACGCTGTTGTAGTTTTCCCGCAGAATTCGATCGATCCGATCCCCAAGATCATAAATCAGAAAGGTTGCCGTTCCGCCAAGGGCAACAAGCAGGGCAAAAAGGGGAATCATGGCTACGATTATTCGACGTCGAAGAGTCATTGTGGTACCCTTTGATAAACCGTCAATTCCTTGATAGTATAGCTTTTTTGCCCTCACCCTAACCCTCTCCCGACCAACCTTCGGTCGGTGCCCGGAGAGGGAACTTGTGCGGCAAGCCCTTAGATATCGTATTTCTTCCGTTTCCGGTACAGGGTGCTGGGATCGATGCCCAATTTGGCGGCGGCTTCCTCGATCGTGCCTGTCGAGTCAAGGATTCGCCGGATGTGATCGGCTTCGATCTGTTCCAGGGTCATTGTTTCCGTTGTGCGTCCGGGCGTGCGGCCGCCGTCGCCGATCTGCGAGGGCAGGTCGCCCGGCTGGACATAAGGCCCGGAAGCCAAAATCACGCCCCGCTCCACTGCGTTGCGCAACTCGCGGATGTTGCCGGGCCAGGTGTAACGTGCTATCGCCAGGCGGGCCGACTCGGAAAAGCCCGAGACGGTTTTTTTGCCGTTCTGCCGGGCAAAGAATTTCAACAAGTGCTCGGCCATAGGCAGGATGTCGGCCGGGCGTTGGCGCAAGGGCGGCAGAGTCACCTCGATCACGTTCAGGCGGTAAAAAAGATCTTCGCGAAAGCGGCCGGCCGTGATCTCGGTTTCCAAGTTGCGGTTGGTGGCGGTAATTACCCGCACGTTACCGGCCCTGGTCCGGGTTTCGCCGACCCGCTCGTAGCATTTCTCCTGAAGCAAACGCAAGAGTTTTGGCTGCAAAGTCAGGGGCAAATCGCCGATTTCGTCGAGAAACAAAGTACCGCCTTCGGCAACGGCCACTTTTCCAACCGTATCGCGCACGGCCCCGGTAAATGCGCCTTGCACGTGCCCGAACAGTTCGCTTTCCAACAATTCCGCGGAAAGGCTGGGGCAGGAAATGGTGACAAACGAACCGCCCACGCGCGGACTGCGGGCGTGAATCGCCCGGGCAATCACGCCTTTGCCGGTGCCGCTTTCGCCGCGCAGCAGGATTGTCGCTTCGCTGGCCGCCGTTTTGAAGGCAATGTCCAAGGCCTGGCGCATGAGCGGCTCGTTTGTCTGCAAATCGACCTCCGGAGTGACCGAGCGGACTTGCTCCTCGAGATCTTCGACTTGGTATTGCAAACGCCTTATGCGGGCGATCCGGTCGAGAACCACGCGGAGCTGATCCGGAGTAAAGGGTTTTGGCAGATAGTCGAATGCGCCGCGGCGCATGGCCTCGACCGCCGTTTCGATCGTGGCATAAGCCGTAACGATCACCACGTCAAGTCCGGGCGATAGGCTGAGCAGTCGCGGCAACAGGTCCAGTCCGTGTTCTTGAGCCAAACGCAGATCCAGGAGCGCTACCTCAAAAGGCCGGCGGGCAAGCAGGTCGAGTGCGCCCGCGGCGTCGGATGCCTCGACTGCCTTGTGTCCAAGCACCTCCAACGAAACACGCAAAGTGCGCCGGAGGCTCGCGTCGTCGTCAATCACGAGGATATTCATTGATCGAATTCCAGGCCGTTGCGTAATTTATATATATTGTATTTTGCACGATTGATCGTGCAATTTGCAATCCCACTGAAGTCTACGCTTTATTAAGTAACTAATCGTAACGTGTTGCATTGACGGCAGTTGCGTCTTTTGTCTTTTTATGGCACACCGGATGCAAGTACATACATGCAGATAAGATGCCGGGAGATTTGTTAACGATCGCAATATCAAGGACGCAAACAAAACCATAAGTGTGTTCACCGGGGGCTATTGATACTCAGGAAAAGAATGTCGTAGGAAAAGTCAGAGCCGGGGCGTGTCGCCCCGGTAATTCCGGGCCGACACGGCCCGGCTCTGAGTCAAAAACGCGGCATTCATTACCTGAGACTCAATAAATGGTCAGACAACAGGGGGCTGATGATGTACGGACATTCGTGGAAAAAGGTGATCGTCAGCAGCTTTATTCTGGGAGTCGCTGGGATTATGACTTGCATTTCCGCACTCCTAAGCGACCTCGTGCCGACGTGGTCGGTGTTGGCATTTATCGCCGTGCTGATCCCGTTGGGACTGGCAATTGTGGGCATCTTGGCGGGCTTTGTCTGGCTCTGCGACAAGTGTGAAGAATACTTCAACGAGAAAAAAGATAAGCTCCTTGAAGGAGGTAAGCGAGAATCGGGCAAGGAAATTATTACGAACGATCAACTTTTAAAAAGGAGTGACTTGCATGGATCTGACAATTTGGCTTCCGGCGATGTTCAGCCTGGGATTGGCGGCGCTGGCTTTAATGTTCGCCTTCATACCCGCCTGTGACAAAGTTTGAAAGGGTCTGATATGGGAATTCTCACCTTGCTTACTGCCGTTGTTGCAGTTTTGCTTCTGATTTACTTGTTCGCCGCGCTGGTGCGGCCGGAATGGTTTTAGGCCGCTTCGAGACGCGAAAGGATTATACTATGTTCCAATTTCAAGTCTGGTTTCTTCCTTTCTTGATCCTGGCCGTAACAACTGTGTTGGCGATTCCGTTAAGCCGATATCTGGCCTGGATTATGAACGGCCAATATCGCGCGCCGCGATTTCTGCGTTGGATCGAACACTTTTTTAACACCGGACCGCAGAATTGGAAGCAATACGCCGTTTCCATGATGCTGTTTAACGCACTGATGTTCATTTTCGGATTCGTGGTTTTGTCGTTGCAGCCGTTGCTTCCCCTGAACCCGGACGACAAGCACATGCTGGCCCCCACTACTATATTCAACACGGTATGTTCATTCCTGACGAATACAAATTTGCAGCATTATTCCGGCGAGCAGCATCTCTCATATTTCAGCCAGTTGTTTTTCGTGTGCTGGAATATGTTCCTTTCGGCAAGCGTGGGCTTTTGTGCATTGACGGCGATAATCCGCGCATTGCGCGGCGACCCGCACATGGGCAATTACTATCTTGATATGTGGCGAGTGTTGGCCTACATATTCGTGCCGGCTGCTTTAGTAATGGGCGTGCTGCTCATGGCCGACGGCGTTCCCATGACGCTTGAGGGCAGCGCGTCGGTAGCCACAGTCGAGCCTGGGGCGATGGGCATGGATGAAAACGGCCAACCGCAACTCCAACAGCAGATCGCCCGTGGCCCGGTCGCCGCCATTATCCCAATCAAACATTTGGGAACCAACGGCGGCGGATTTTTCGGCGCTAATTCCGCGCATCCATACGAAAATCCCAGTGCGTGGAGCAACTTCCTCAGTGTGATGAACTACTGCATCTTCCCGTTTGCACTGGTATTGATGTTCGGGCGCATGTTGCGTCAGATGCGCCATGCATGGATTATCTTCGGGGTTATGATGTTGATGTTCGTCGCCATGATCGGTTGGGGCATCTATTGGGACACGCTGCAACCGAACCCCGGGTTGGCCGGGCTGCCCGTGGATCAAAGCCTGGGGAACCTGGAAGGCAAGGAACTGCGCTTCGGCACCTCTGCCGGGGCTACTTTTGCGGCCGGGACCACGGCGATCTGCTGCGGCTCGGTAAACTGCATGCACGACAGCCTGAATCCGCTTGCCGGACTTACTCCCTTGACCGGCATGTGGTTGAATTGCGTTTTTGGCGGCAAGGGCGTGGGGATGATAAACCTGTTGCTGTACCTTATCGTAGGCGTTTTCATTGCCGGATTGATGGTAGGCCGCACGCCGGAATACCTAGGCAAGAAGGTCGAGGCCCGGGAAATGAAACTTGCCATGATAGCGCTGCTGGTCCATCCGATCATGATCTTGATGCCAACCGGGCTATTTGTGGCAACAGATTGGGGCACCAAGGCGATGAACAATCCGGGCGCCCATGGATTCTCGGAAGTACTCTATGAATTTAGCTCATCCTCGGCAAATAACGGATCTGGTTTTGAAGGACTCGGCGACACCTACGGCGCCAACGACAACCCCGCACCGGCGCCCGAGAGTCCGTACTGGGACATTGCCGCGGGGCTGGTAATGTTGCTCAGCCGATTTATTCCGGTGATCGCTCCCTTAGCCTTCGCGGCGAGCCTGGGAGCAAAGAAGCCTACGCCTTTTACAGTCGGCACCATGCGGACCGACACTATAACGTTCGGCTTTGTTTTGCTGGGAACCATTATCCTGATCGGCGCACTGCTTTTCCTGCCGGTGGCGGTGCTGGGACCTGTTGCAGAACACTTGGGACCGATTCCGTTCAGCAGATAAGTTTAATTAAACCGGCATTTTATATTATGTTTATTGAGTTTCAGGTAATGAATGTCGCATAAAAGTTTAGCCCGGGAGCTTGCTCCCGGAGCATTTCTATATTTCATGTTGTCCGAATTAATGGCAAATACACCCGGATCAAGCTCCTGGGCTATTGAATCTCAGATTAATAATGTCACTAGCCGGCGGTCAACGACCGCCGGTATATGAGTGAATTCCCGCCGGCGGCTGTTAGCCGCCGGCTATTGTGTGTGACATTAGTTTTCTGATTCTCAATAAACGATTAATACAACTTTATTTGTGACATTCAACAAACAGAAAAAGGAATGATATCAGCCATGCCAAACACGTTGACGATTGAACCCCGTAAAACCAAACCCGCGACGGACGATTTAAAAATTGCCCGCCGAGCCAGCCGGAAATACGGGCTTTTCGAGCCTCGGTTGCTCAAAGCGGCTCTAAAACAATCGCTGGCCATGCTCAGGCCCGACGTGCAGTGGAAGAATCCCGTGATGTTCGTGGTAGAAGTCGGAACGGCGCTGACTATTTTCTATACGATAGCCAAGCTTTTGGGCTATGAAAGCGCGGCAAGCATCGGTTATCTATTGGCTTTGGATTTTTGGCTTGTGCTGACGCTGCTTTTCGCCAATTTCGCCTCGGCTCTGGCCGAAGCGCGGGGCAAGGCGCAGGCCGAAACTCTGCGAAAAACCCGGCGGGAAACTCCGGCAAGGCATCTGCGCCGTTACAATAAGAATGCAGTGGCCGGCTTGAAAAGCGATTGGGAGGCGGAAGAGACGACATCCTCGGCTTTGCAAGGCGGGGATTTCGTCCTGGTGGAAACCGGAGAAGTCATTCCCAGCGACGGCGAGATCGTCGAAGGCGTGGCTTCAATCGACGAATCGGCCATTACAGGCGAATCCGCGCCGGTCATTCGCGAGGCCGGCGGCGACCGCTCGGGAGTGACAGGCGGGACGCGGGTTCTTTCGGACCAGATTATCGTTCAGATCACCGCCGCGCCCGGCCACACCTTTCTGGACCGCATGATCGCCTTGGTCGAGGGCGCGATCCGCCAGCGCACGCCCAACGAAATTGCCTTGACGTTGGTACTGGCCGCCTTCACATTGATTTTCCTGATGGTCACGGCGACCCTTTGGCCGATGGCCCTGAACGCCGAGCAATATATGTCCTCGATGAGCGGCCATACCATAAAGAGCCTGGGCACGGATGTGCCGACGCTTGTGGCGCTTCTGGTCTGTTTGATTCCCACGACCATTGGCGCGCTTTTGGCCGCTATAGGCATTGCCGGTATGGATCGGGCGCTAAGGGCGAACATTCTTGCCAAGAGCGGCAAGGCGGTGGAAGTCGCCGGGGACGTGGATACACTGCTTTTGGACAAGACCGGCACCATTACCATGGGAAATCGTCATGCCACGCGCTTCATTCCCATCGGAGATTGCTTGCCGATGCATCTTGCCTATGTTGCTGCGCTGGCCTCAAGCGCGGATGAAACCCCGGAAGGCAAAAGCATCGTCTCCTTGTATCATAAGTTGAACGATTCCTTGAGTTCGGCCGATCATGGCAAGAACGACGGTTTGCTCGTCCTGCCCGACGCCAGGTTCATTCCTTTTTCGGCCCAGTCGCGAATGAGCGGTGTGGATCTACCCGACGGGCGGCGAATCCGCAAGGGCGCCCCGGACGCCGTTGTGCGTTATATCGAGAATGAGCACGGGAGCATTCCGGCGAAACTCGACGAACAAGTGCGTTCGATTGCATTGATGGGAGCGACCCCGTTGCTGGTGGCCGAGGGAAACCGCATTTCCGGGCTGGTTGTTTTGGAAGACGTGCTTAAACCGGGCATGAAAGATCGCTTCCAGCGCCTGCGCCAAATGGGACTGCGGACCGTGATGATTACGGGCGACAATCCGCTCACTGCGGCGGCAATCGCGGCCATGGCTGGAGTGGATGATTTTCTGGCCGAGGCCACGCCCGAGGCCAAACTGGCCTACATCCGCAAGGAACAGGCCGAAGGAAAACTGGTGGCCATGATGGGCGACGGCACCAATGACGCCCCTGCCCTGGCACAGGCCGACGTCGGGGTGGCCATGAATTCCGGCACCCAGGCGGCCAAAGAGGCGGGCAACATGGTCGATTTGGACAGCGATCCGACCAAACTCATCGAGACCGTAGAGATCGGCAAGCAATTGCTCATGACCCGGGGGGCGCTTACGACTTTTTCCATCGCCAACGACGTGGCCAAATATTTTGCCATTATCCCGGCCATGTTCGCCGGTTCAATAGAGAGACCCTTGCTGCCATGGCTGAAGTCAGTTGACATTATGAACCTCCACTCACCCACGTCGGCCATACTTTCGGCAGTGATTTTCAATGCAATCATTATTCTGCTGCTGATCCCCATCGCACTAAAGGGAGTAAAGTATCGACCCGTAGGGGCCGACGCGCTTTTGCGCCGTAACCTGCTTATATGGGGCCTGGGCGGAGTCATCGTGCCGTTTGTGGGCATAAAGTTGATCGACATGATCATGGTCGCGTTACATTTGGTAGCATAAATTACCAGTGGAGTTTTTACAAATTGTAGATTCATTGTTCCCTCTCCCTTTGGGAGAGGGGAAAAATTTGCAAAAGTCCAGTTACAAGTGATTCATGGAGTTGAAATATGAACGCCCATCTGCGTGCAAACCTGTTGTTACTGGTTCTCACCGTGTTGGTTTGCTCGGTTGCATATCCGCTTGTGCTCTGGTGTATTGGACAAGTGGTGTTCCATGAAAAGGCCCAGGGAAGCCTGTTGACCGACGGCAGCGGCAAACCGATAGGTTCCCGGCTCATTGCCCAGCCCTTTACCTCGGATGAATACTTTCAGCCCCGGCCGTCCGCGGCGTCTTATAACGGAGCCGCTTCCGGGGCATCGAACTGGAGCGCAAACAATTACCTGCTGCGAGATCGGGTGGCGCGGCAGCTTGGCCCCATCGTGAAATACCGCGGCGGGCTGAATAAGGGCCGGCTTGTCGGGCCGGACATCGAAGCCTGGTTTCGGAAAGACCGGTTCGATGGTAAACCGGGGATTGTCGCTCAATGGGCGTCGATGCACTCCGGTTCCGGCATACCGCAAAATTGGGTCAAAGCAGACAAGATAAATACAGACTATGTGGCTCAGTGGCAAAAATCGCACCAGGAGGACGTGGCCCAGTGGATTAAAATCCATCCAAACATCCCGGAACCAAAACCAGAGGATTTGGCCGTGCCTTTTTTCATAAGCTACTCCAAATCGCACCCGGGCACATTTCCCGGCGCGGTCGAACACAAGACGGCCGACGGACGTACGGAAAAAGTCATTGAACCGGTTAAGGAAGGACCGGATATCCAGGCGACGTTCTTTGACATGTGGCTCAAAACCCATCCGGACGCGGATTTGGAGCAAGTGCCGGCCGACGCGGTCATGGCCTCCGGTTCCGGGCTGGATCCGGACATCACGCTCGTGAACGCACTGTGGCAGTTGGATCGCGTTGCCGCCGCTTGGGCGAAAAAAACGAACTCCGACGAAACCAATTTGCATGGGGAAATCGGGCAATTGCTCCACGAAAAAAGCCATGCGCCTTTAGGCTCTCTGGCCGGCGTGCCGCTGGTAAACGTGTTGGAAATCAACCTTGCCCTGCGGGATCGTTTTGGGAAAACGACAAAATATGGCCAATAGAACCGTATATTATTAACAGGAATATCTGGCAATAATAAGCCGCGAACAAGAGAAATGCCGGAGAATTGGACCGCCACATGAGGATATTGACAACATCACAGGCTAATATATAAATTAGCGAACATACGCATCCTGGATCGGGTCCACGCTCGCATTTATTCGGATATGTTCGTCCTTTTGATATGGACGGCATTGTGGATGTAGTACAAGTGGTAAAAACGATGATCGTCTTCAATCCGCTGAAACGGTTATGAGTGTCTCCGGCCTACCCGGGCGTGTCGCACCGGGGAAAAAGTCCTTCATGGCTATCGATTGCCAGATCGACCGGCTCCCGCTCACGGAGCGTTTCGGTCGCGGGCTGAGACTCTATACAGTCCTTCTTTGCGGAATTCTCTTTGCCTTCAAGCCTTTGAACGATTTGCATCTGAGTATTCTTTCCCGGGGATGCGCGGACGCAATCATTCATTGTCTCGATAATGACCGTTCGATGGTGCGAACGGCCGGTTTCTTTTTTCCAGCGGGGCAAACTCAAACCGATTCAGGAGGCAGCGTGTTGTGAGATTGCCAAGTTAGCTTTTTTGGAATTGTTTTTTTGGGGATCAAGTCACACCTTTTGTGAGGATCAACGCCATGAACAAATTATGTCAAAAGGGTTTTGCGTTTTTGCTTGCGTGTTTGGCGGCCGCGATACCGGCCCATGCCGTCGATTATACCTGGACCGGATTATCGACCACCGATTTCAATACGGCGGAAAATTGGGACCCCGAAGGCGTGCCGAATTCCAGTGACGATGCCGCCGTGATCCAAGATGGGGTTTCGGACCTTGGAACATCGAACACGGTTTCCACTCTTACATTGGGCGGGGGCTCCACCTCGGGTACAATCAATCTGAACTCGGGCGGCAACCTTACCGCATCCCAAGTGATTCAGTCCGGCACGGGCACGGGAACGGTCAACTTCAACGGGGGCACGATAACGGCATCCGCCGCAAGCACCGATTTTTTAAGCGGCACCGCCAATTATATTTATTATGGCGGGGCCACAGTCGATACGCAAAACTATAACGTCACGATTTCCACTGCCCTGGCCAATTCCACGGGATCAACCGGCGGATCGGTCAATCCGGGCGGCGGACTGACCAAGCAGGGCGCAGGCAAATTGACTTTGACCGGGATGAACTCTTATGCCGGAGCGACCACCATTAGCGCGGGCGTACTCCAGGCCGACGACGGCGTGGGCTTGCCTGCTTCCAGCCTTCTTTGCCTCGACGGCGGCGTGCTGCAAAGCAACAGCTCTGTGTTTTCCTTCTCCCGAAACCTGGGCACTTCCGGCGGGGATTTTCAATGGACAACTAACGGCGGCGGATTCTCCAACGGCGGCACCGGAACATGGAACATCTCCGTAAATGGCGGCGGCACCCTCTATTGGGGCGACGGACAGGCCGATGTCGGGTCGAAGATCGTAGGGACGCTCAAATTGAGCTCCCCGTATGCCACAGGCGCAGTGACCATCAAGAACAACATCGATCTGGGCGACTCGGACCGAACTATTGAAGTCAATAACACCGACACGGGCGGCACTCACTGTGGAACCCTCACGGGCACGATCACTGGCACGGGGGGCATCATAAAAAATGGCCCCGGAAGACTTATGATGAATGGGAACAACTGCCTGTACACCGGTACGACCACGCTCAATGAAGGCTTCTTTGCTAATTACGCCAGCCACCAACCCACCGGAAATTACGTGGTCAATGGAGGCACAATGTGTTTCTGCGGCAATTCGCCGGATAGCATCGCGGGACTTAAAGTAACCGGCGGTGAGGTGGAAGGCCTTGGCGGCAGCATCTTGCGTAGCAAAACTGACTATGATATTCAGGGCGGTGAACTATATGGCATCACCCTCACCAACTATGATTCCATTGTGGTGGGGCTGACGAAAACCGGCGATACCGTCGCTACCTTGGAATGCACCTGTACTTACACCGGCCCAACCACCATTAGCGAAGGCACGCTGGTCCTAAGTACAACTACAGATGATAAATATACCGGTCAAATCAGCACATCATCCCTGATTGAAAATAATGCAACATTCTTGATCGACGACACAAAAACCCATATAGTTGGAACTATTTCGGGAACTGGCACTACCCAGTTGATCGACGGGGCCCAACTGACCGCCACGAGCATAACGCAAGACACGCTCTCGATCGGGGCCGTGACCAAGCTGACCATTGCCACAATGGTGGGCGGCTCGACTTCGGCCACGGATTCGTTGTCGCCCGTGCCCGAGCCGGGCACTTTGGTTTTGCTGGCAACGGCCGGACTGGCCGTACTCCTGACGATAGGGTGTGGAAAAATGCCAACTAGTTCGGTTTTTCCCCGGCGAGGATAACCCCCACAATAGATGGGTTGTGGAAATGAAGTGAACCTAATCTAATAAGACGATATTGGATGATATAGAATATAATGGTCATGTTGGTATTTCAGATTCCACTACGCAGACAGGAAAAAAATATGAAGAATCTTCCGCGACAGGGATTCACTTTGGTGGAATTGCTGGTGGTTATCGCCATTATCGGGATTTTGGTTTCGCTATTGCTGCCTGCGGTCCAGGCCTCGCGGGAGTCGGCGCGGCGCATAGAGTGCGGCAACCACGTCAAGCAGCTTGCCACGGCGATGCACTTATATTTGGATACCCAGAAACACTTCCCTTCAGGCGGATATGGTTATCCGTATTCGCCGCATCCGGACCGGGGCCTGGACGTGAGTCAGCCGGGAGGTTTTTTCTACGTCCTGCTTCCTTTCATGGAGAACAAGCAGTTGTTCGATCTGGGGAAGGGGGTCGGGGCGACGAACGACACCAGCTCGGTTCTCTTCAATGCGAATAAACTGCGCAACTCCACGCCATACGCATTGTTTTATTGTCCCTCGCGCAGAGCCGCCTTGAATTATCCCGTGGTCCGAACGCCTTTGCTTTGTTCGGCAATGGAGGAGGGATGCCGAACCGACTATGCGGCCAATGCGGGCGAGGTCTACGTCCCAATGGACCCGGTGTCCACGTGAGGCGGCGTCGTGGGATGCCAGGGTGTCGCCTGGCCCGACCCTTACCTGCGGGATCCCGCCACCGGTAAGTTATATGTCACGGGAATTGTTTGGCTTCATAGTAGTTTCATGGTGAAAGACGTGAAGGACGGTCTTGCCCATACTTACATGCTCGGCGAGAAGTACCTCGATCGCGACCTGATGAATAACGGGACGTCGTGGGGCGATGACGCCGGGCCTTGTGTCAGCAGCGATCGCAACATACTGCGTTGGGGGTCGTATCCGCAGGACGCAACTAGTACTTATTATCTCGCCCCACGGCATGACGGACGCGGCAGTCCCACAGATCCCGGCGACACCGCCTATGGGCTGACCGGATTGGGCACCTTTAATTTCGGCAGCGCCCACTCAACCGGTTTTAACATGTCGATGTGCGACGGCTCGGTAAGGCTTATAAACTACGAGATATCCGAACAGGTCCACCGCAATCTGTGCAATCGCACTGACGGAGGGGCGATTGAATTCCCCGAATAAATGTGAAGCCATGCACACACGCAACGCAACTCTTTACGGACTGCCGGCGGCAATTATTGTCTTGTTTTTCTTCGGGGGATGCTCGAAGGGACCCAAATCGTATGCCCCCCAGATCGATCCTGTCGCGGCCGGCTATGCCGCCCTGGGACAGTACGATGCCAACGATGACGGCAAAATCTCCGGACCGGAGTTGGACAAGGCCGCCTCGCTGAAATCCAACCTCGCCAACATAGACCTGGATAACGACCACGCAGTGACGGCCGATGAGATTGCGGATCGCATCCGACAATGGCAAAAGACAAAAATACTTCAGACTCGGACGCCGATTCATTGCACGGTATATCACAACAAACAATTTCTGGCCGACGCCGAAGTCAAGCTAGTGCCGGAAAAATTCCTGGGCAACAAGCTGAAAATCGCCAAAGGTAAAACCAATGCCAACGGCATGGCTATTTTAGTTATGGAGGATGCCAAGCCGGACGATTCCCCCGGCGTCGGTCCCGGGTTCTATCGGGTGGAAATCACAAAGAAAGCCGATGAGATCACAGCCAAGCGCAACCGAGAGGCTGCGATTCGTAATCATCAAGATCCATCAAAGGCGGACGAGGAGATCCCGGCCAAGTACAACACCAACACGATCCTGGGCCTGGATACCACGATGGATAATCCCCTAATACGTAAGGGCATTCGCTTCGATCTGGATTATTAAAGCGTTTCTCCAACCTCTCCCCTCTACCTTTGGGAGAGGGAACATGTTTTCTCAACCGCGGATTGCCCAGCGAAACAGTTCCGACATCTTGGGCGTTTTCCCCTGCGCCAGGATGCCGATGCGGAAGATTCTGGCGGCGGCGAATATGCAAACCAGCGTGGCCGCCAGCATTACCACTATGCCCACCAACGGTTGCCACAACGGCACGGCGGCGGTGCTGCCCATGCGCAGCACCATCATCAGCGACGTGGCCGGCGGCACAAAGGAGATCCAAGTCGCGAAACTGCCCATCGGATCGCGGACCACCTGGAACCAGACGAAGATGGGAAACATCATCAACAGCCAGATGGGCATCAGCATCGATTGGGCTTCTTTGAGCTGATTGACCGCCGCGCCCACGGCCATGAAAATCGAGCCGAACAGCATCACGGCCAATATCTGAAAGACGATGAACCAAGGCACGATCCTGAGCGGCACCAGGCGGAAGGCGTCATAGTACCAGGCCAATGCGCAACCGCCGGCCGCGTAGGCGACAACCACGGTCAGCGACCCGCCCACCCCTCCGATCAGTTTGCCGATCATCAGTTGGAAGGAATTGGCGGAGCCCAGCAAGACCTCGGCGATCCGCTGGCTTTTTTCCTCCAGCACGCTTTCCAGCATGGGTTGGGCGGCCAGGAACACGACCATGAACATCAACATCATCATGCCGAAGGGTAGAAAAATGGTTTCCTCGATCTTGCTTTCACGCGGTTTGCTGAACTGGCCGGCTTTCGAGCGATTGACCAGTCCCAACGGCTCCACGTTTATCCACGCGGTTGCCCGGGCGACCAAATCCGGATCGATCTTAGCTTCTTTCAATCGGCTTGCGTGCACAAAGTCATTGATCTTCCCTTGAAACCAATGCAACTCATCCGATACCACGGCATTCTCGGCATAAAATTTCACTTGGGGCTGTTTATTCCCGGAAGGCAACTTATCCACATCCACGGGTATTTCCACAAATGCGTCTATCAGACCCTTACGGACCTGTTCCGAGAGATCATAGCGCATTTCCTCGGTCACCGTTAGGGCCGGGCTGGTTGTGAGCACGTAGCGGGGCCCGATTTGTTTGCCGTTATCAAGGATCTCGTTATCGCGTTTTTTCGCGGCTTGGGCCAATTTGTCGAACATCACGCCGGATGAGTCCAGAACCATGATTTTCCGTTCAGTGGGGCCAAGACGATTGTGGAGAAAGATTTGGACGGCAATTCCGCCACCCATCAAGATTGGCATCATTATAATGGCGATCAAAAATGCCTTGGTGCCCACGATGGCGCGATATTCACGAACGGCGATGACAAATACCTTACCCATGGCCGATAACCTCCGCCGGTTGTGCTTCCGCCCCGGCAATGCGCACGAAGATGTCGTGCAGCGACGGTCGAGCCAGTTCGAAATGCTCGACACGCGCGCGGCGCAACAGTTCCTGGAGAATCGCCTGCGGATCGGCTTGGGGGTCCATTCGCAGTTCGGTGTAGCGTCCATAGTCGTTGACCCGGATCACGCCGGGCAGATTATCGAAGGCCCCGTCGCCGTTGCCGAGACGCACGCGGATCGTGTCCTGTCCATATTGGGCCTGGATCGATTCCAGCGTGCCGTCGAGCACCTTCCGGCCGCGGCAAATCATAAAGACCGTGTCGCACATCCGTTCGGCGATGTCCATGTCGTGCGTGGAGAAGATTACCGTGGTCCCGCCGCGATGCAGCGAAACGACCGCGTCCTTCAGCACTTCCATATTCAGCGGGTCCAGCCCGGTAAACGGCTCGTCGAGCACCAGCAGCTTTGGCCGGGCGACCACGGCCGAGATGAACTGCACTTTCTGGGCCATGCCTTTGGATAGCGTATCGATCCGCCGCGCGGCCCAGTCGGACAGGTCGAAACGCGCCAGCCAATCGTCGATTTCCCGGCGGCAGTTGCGAAAACCTTTCAGCCGGGCGTAATAGGTCAAAAGATCGCGGACCCGCATCCGCTTGTAAAGTCCGCGTTCCTCGGGCAGGTAGCCCACGCGGTCGTCGGCGACCCGGCTTCGATCGCATCCCAGCACGCTGATCCGGCCGCTTTCCGGATAAAATATGCGCAAGATCATCCGCAGGGTGGTGGTTTTGCCCGACCCGTTGGGCCCGATGAAGCCGTAAATGGCCCCTTCGGGAACCGCAAGATCAAGACGATCCACGGCCGTGTGATCGCCGAACCGCTTGGTAACTTCTTGTAACTCAACTGCATTCATACCAATAAGTTAACAATTTTCTGAATTAATAGCAACCCGGCACAATGCTTTGTAGTTATTCGCATGGGGGACAATTTTATTGGATGCTAATGAGTGATAGAAAAAGAATGTCGTATGAAAAGTCAGAGCCGGGGGCGTGTCGCCCCGGTAATTCCAGGCCGACACGGCCCGGCTCCGATGAAAAAAATATGACATTATTCATGCGAAACTTAATTTTCAAGTTTGACCCTTAAATCATTCGCTCGCCGATAATTATAAACATCGGCAGATGGACCACTTTAGCCGATTCGGCCAAGGCGGCGTCGGCGGCTTTGATGCGCGTAAGCGTGGTTTTTTCTTCATCGGTTAATGGCAGTTCTTCGAGCAATGCAAAGCGCCTTGGCGATGGAGGCGTCAGGCGATTGAGCAAATCCACTTCAACTTTCCAGTCCGTTTGCCGCAATATACCGGGCAGTTTACGGCCGATACAAGGATCGGCCCCGGCGCGAGTCAGGGCGTTAAGCCAAAGCCCCCCGGCGGCAATTTCCTGGGGATATTCCATCATGCCGCCATAGTCCGGCTCGATGGCCACAAGCGCGCCGTTGGGCTGCAATACTCTGTGGATTTCCTTGACTGCGGAACAAGCGTTTATCCAAAGAAAAGTGAACTGGCAGAATACCAAATCGAAAGCGCAGTCGGCAAATGGCAGACTAAGCGCGTCGCCGCAAACTCGGCCGGCGCCGGCAAATGGTTTTGGATCGACGGCCAAGACGTTTTGGCGGCAGTCCAGGGCTGCGACCTCTCCGCCCGATCGGCGGAGCAACTCCTCGGTTACCGCCCCTGAGCCGCAGGCCAGATCCAAAACCTTCCGCCGCCAACCGATGCCGACTTTCCGCAAAACCCTTGCCCTTGCCGGCGCGAGCCACTCGGCCTGTTGACGAAGGAGTTCGACGGAAGGGATGTCGTACTGATTCATTCATTTTCCGCCATTATCACATGCATGATTTGTGAAATGTAAAGCTGCGACCATTGGTCGCGCATGTGCAATTGGATTTACCGCCCGCCGCCGGCGCAGGCGCATGCGCACCCGCCGCCGGAACCGCCGCTATTATCATCGCAGAAGAACCGTGAATCCAGCCTGCTCGAAGTGGTGGTCCGTGGTAAGTGCCTCCGTCAAGTCTTCCTCCTGCATAATTACGAACGATGTGCAGTCCGTCAGAGACCATTCCTTATCCTCACGACGCGAGAAAAGTCGCAACCCTTTATCCAGCAAATCGCGCGAGGCGGCCACAATCCGAACGTTCGGATCCGAGCGAAGGCGGTCGGTTAGTTTTGAGAAAAGACCGCGCTGCCCCACGCTGGATAGCACATTGCCCAACTCCAGAAGAACGAAATCGGTCAATAAGACAGGGCGATGGAAATAATCTCCGACCTGCAATGCTTTTACGTGCATGAGGTCGCGGGAATTGAGTAAGGCCACATAGAATGACGTGTCGGCAAACAGCGGTTTCATGGCCGTTTAGGCACTCCATAAAGGTAGTGGTCGATGTTGATGGAAGCATCCGGCGGCAACCCTTCTGCCTTACCGATAAGATCTTTCAGCCCTTCATACAGAGTGGGTATTTTATCTTCATCCCCGGAAGTGCTTTCCGAGAGGAACCGCACTTCGACCGCGGCCCCTTCAGGCAATATCTGCCTATCTTCAAGCCGAATCACACCGTTTTCAACGCGGCCTCGATAAACCATGTTTTGACCTCACTTACATTATACATCGCCGATACTAACAGGAAACTGAATTTTTACAATTTCTTGCCTTCGGGCGATTTGACGAAGAGTTTCGCTTCAGCCCATGCCTCTCCTGTAATTGTCGTGTAATTTTGGCGGTTGTCACCTTTTCTCCTTTTTACCGTTCATTCCCTTACTTTTTCTTATCGACCGCCGCCCGCGCAGGCGCAGGCACATGCGCAGCCAGCGCATGCACACGCGCACCCGCCGCCGAAACCGCCGCCGCCCCCGCCGCCGCTGGTGGCGGAATCGGCCAGGGCTTTAAATATATCGCCGGTGACGTGGTCCGCGCCGCTAAGGTCAAGAAATCCTCCGGCCGATTGGCCTGTGCCCAGGGCTCCGGGGCCAATAGCCGAGGCCATTTTGCCCATCGTGTTTTCGGCCCAGCCGGAAAACGAGGCGGCTACGTCTTTAAAGGTGGTCTGGCCCGGGATGTTCGGCACGGAACCGGGCACAGAGGGCGCACCGGGCATCGGCATCGGACCACCGCGCATCCACATCGGCTGATACGGCCAGCCGTAGAACACCGTGGGATAGTGGTCGTCCATAAGAATCCATTCGAAATTCCGGTCGACCGTGGCCTGGCGTTGCGGAATGTCGCCGATGGCAGCGGCCTGCTCTGCCGCCCGCTTGATAATAGAGCGATAATAATCCTGGGTATCGCGGAGGTTGAATCCGGCCATTCGCCCGGCAGCCCCGGCGATTAGTTGTCGCATGGGCACGCCGAAATTGATGTCCTTCACTACTTTTCCCGGATTTTTTTGCAAAAGGAACAGAAACGGCTGTTCATAGGCGTGGACGACAACGCCCTTTTTCTGTCCGGCGTCGCGATAAAACTGCGTGCGCTGTTGCTCGTCGGTCAAGAGCGAATCGGATTTGAGTTGGAATTCATCGTCAACCGCCACGGCTAAAGGATCCGCGCTAACCTGTCGCAATACTCCCTTTTTCAACATGCCGAAGATCACCAGTGCAAGCACTTTGGCTATGGGCAGTTCCAAGAGCACGGCGGCCTCGGGAGCGGTCAGCCCGCGCTTGATCCCGCCGCCTTCAACCTGTGCGATGGGCGGCATGTAGTGCATTTTCCGTTTGCCCAGCAGCCATTCGTTTAGACCGATTAACACCACCACTGCCGGCAGCGATATCAAGTGCCAGGGCGGACTAATATAAAAAACAAGGCACGCCAATCCGGAAAGAATGAAGAACACCGAAAAGCCGGTGCCTCCGCTGAAACGGAAAAACACTATCGCAAACAGCGCCAGGAATATCAATCCGCAAACAATCCGCGCCTCCGTTGACTCGCTGAACCATTTCAAGAGCAAATCGATCGGCGTCTGTTTAATGACCGGTATTTTTTCTTTCGTTAAAAATAAATTCCCCTTTTCTTTTTTTATTTCTTCATGTTCTTCAGGTTTTATAAACTGTAGATCGCCTTTCGAGAAAGAAACGGCAACTAAGTGCGGCCCGGTAAGACGTTCGTTGGGAAAGCCCCAATAAACCACCACCCCTTCCTTGGTCAGGGCCTTTTGCGTGAATGGCTGCCCTTGGTGCAACACCTCTTCCGGTTTGACGCCCTTGGGCAATTGGATCGCCACTTGAATTTGCGTATTGCCGGTTACAAATTTTTCGCCGAACCAAGTAGGCGTAATGCGCAGCGAGGCATAATCTTCGCGCGTCGTATCCTGGTAAACCATTTTAGGCATGGTGAATAAGACTCGCAGCGTGCCGGTTCCGCCGGGCATTATAGCGCCGTTGTCCAAGTGCACCTCGATACCCGGATGAACCTCCGATGAAGGACGTATATCCCTAAGGGATTTGTCGTCTATCCATGCCTGGATTTCCCCCAGCCGATAATCTTCGTGCGGCGTGCCGATATCGACGACGTCAATGATATGTGCCCTGGGATTGTTGTGAAATTCTATGGTGTAATCGATTTTCAGCGAACCGTCGGGCTGAACGGTCGAGTACATCTGAAGTTTTGGCACGGAAAAAGAATACTCCTGTGCCGGTGCCGGCGCCGCAATTACACACGGCAACATCATACCCAAAAACAAAATAATTATTGCAAATTGGCAATTGCAAATTGCAAATTTCAAATTGCCGATTTTTTCATCCCTCATCCTTCATCCTTCATCCTTTCTTTTATCCGCATCGGCCCAGCCTTGGGGATTGCGCGGACAGTCGGCCGCGCAGATCGCCAGGCCCGGGCAAGTGAAACAATGCGTATCGGCCTCCAACCGCCGCCGATAATCCACATATACGGCACGCTTGGCGATCGTGTTCCACGACTCTTTGACGATATTGCCCGGCGACTGGTACGGTCCCCGGGCAGGAATCACGCAACCGTCCGGATCGACGCGGATCGCGCTGTCGCCGCTCGTGCGCGGACCGCGGCAGATCTGATTGCCAAGCGGCAGTTCCGGGTTATAACGCACGGGCGGATACCACAGCAGGCGCAAGCGATAACGCTCAGCCGTCTCTTCGGCCATGGCGGCGGCCTGGACCAGTTCGCCGGCCAGCAATGCCCCGCTGGATTGCTCGGCCGGATCGGTCGTGGCAACGGCAAACAGGCAGGCATTCACTACGCCGTGGTCGGCGATGGCGGCCAAAGTATCGTCGATGGTCGTCAAGGTGGGCTTAACCAGCGCGACGACAGCCACTGGACATACTTCCCGTTTCTGGGCCATTAGCAATGCCTTGATGGCGAATTTGTAATCGCTTTTGCCGACCAGAGCGTCATGAATTTGTTCGTCGATGGAAAGGCAATACACGTCAAGGTGGTCCAGGCCGGCTTGGGCCAAATCCGGGATGCGGGTGCCGTGGGCAAGATCGCTGCCCCGCCCGCGAACGCCCGTGATAAGCCCCCAATCTTCGGCCTTTTCCACGGCGCGGATCAGATCTTTCTCGACCGGATCTTTTCCCGCGATGATCGTTACGTGGGGGATGCCCTCGTCCCACAGGCGGCTGAGAATCGGTTCCATGTAAAACGGTTTGCACAGCGGCACGTCGGCCGAGATGGGCCGGTGCAAAGGCGTTACGTGCGGCGAAAACGAGGGATCGGCTGGATTGAGAATCGGATAATCGTGATGCGGTTTTTCCAGCGAGGCGATCAAGGAGAGTACGTGCTTCACGTCGGCCGCGGCTTGTTGGTCGGTGACGCCGCTGAATGTCTTCATCAATTTTTCCACGATCGAGTTTTCGTCTTGGCCTTCCAGCAGACCTTTGGCAATCACCACGCCCGACGGATGTAAACGCACCGCTGAGGCGGCGTTGGCCAGCAAAACGCCGTTGCCGCCGGTATCGACGCGAAGGTGAAACCTGGCCGTGGCGCCGTCGGCCTGGCGCATATAATGATACAAGCCCGGTTCTATGCCCGTGCGTGCGCTAGGCGAACCGCGTTTTACGGAAAAACGCTGAAAAAGCTTTTTCCAGTTCATGCTTCGTCTTTCATCCTTCATCCTTCATCCTTTCCAGCCGGCATCCGCCGCCGCAGATGGACAAGTCCGGACACTGCCAACAATGCTCGGGCAGGCCGCATGAGCGGGGATCGCGGACACGTTCGCGAAAACCGCGGAACAATTCGCTCTCCCAAATCCGCCGCCAAGGATCGTGGAGAATATTGCCGGCGGCCACGTAATACGACTGGCAAGGCAGCACGTCGCCGTTGGGTTCGATGCACATTGAATACTCGCCCGCGTTGCACCGCCTGGGCCCGAGTTCCAATTCCAAGGGCGAAAGCCGGCAATAATCGGTGGGCGTGTACCACAAAAATCTCATCCCCAGGGTTTTGGCACGATCGCGCACGGCCGGCAAAACATAACGCAACCGGTCAATCTCTACGGCATCGCCGCTTTGCAGTCCGCGCCCGGAAAAGATCATCCCGTTCATGGCGAAGGTTTTCAGACCCAACCGATGGAGAAAATCGACGGTTTCCAAGGCGTGATCGACGTTTCGCCTGGTAAGCGTGGTGTTGGTTATGACGTGCAGGCCGGCGGCCATCGCATTGGTTATCCCCTGGCATGTTTCCGCGAACGAATCGGCTTGGGTCACGGCGTTGTGGACCTCCAAGCGGCACGATTCCAGGGTTATCTGCACGTGGCTTAAGCCGGCATGGGCCAGCGAATCGGCAAAGGCCCGCTGGGCCAATCGCCGGCCGTTGGTGTTCAAGCCCGTAATCAGGCCGAGATGTTCGGCCGCGTGAATCAGCTCGCACAAGCCCTGATACAACGTGGGTTCGCCGCCGGTGAAAATAACGTGCGGAACGCCGATGCGGGCCAATTTTCGCAACACCTTTTGCCACTGTCGAAGCGACATGCCCTCACCCTTACCCTCTCCCGACCAACCTTCGGTCGGTGCCCGGAGAGGGGAGTTGTTATTGGTTTCCATCCGGCCCTCTCCCAAAGGGAGAGGAGAGTTGTTATTTATTCTCAAGGTGTGTTGCACGCGATTGTAACAATGCCGGCAGGCATTGTTGCAGCCGTATGTCAGGGCCAGATCGGCCTTGTAAGGAGCAGTAATCGGCGTGGCAAAAAGTGGAGCGCGATCCGCTTGCAAACCGCACGTCACACAGGGGTCGGCGGTGGTGGAAAGGTGATGGACCAAGGCGTACATCCGTTCGACGTGCCCATGGATTTCGCCGTTTTTTACATGGGCGAATCGGCCGTTTAATGCTAAAGCAACTTGATCTTGCGGTAAACCGTCCAGGGCGAATTTGACGATCATCGTCGCGGACGGGTTAAGATGAATAGCGTCGGTCGCATCGACAAAAAGCACTCCCGATCCGCCTGCTTCGATGCGCAGATGAATCCTTCGCGTTCCGCCTGAAGGATGCAGGTAGTACGTCAGCAGCCCGGGCCGCAACGCCGGCCGCGCCCGCACCGTCGCCCACCATCCTTGCACGTCGCGGCTGATGGCGGCAAATGGACGATAGAGCCGGCCGAGGGCCCGATGGGCGTTTACCATTTCGGCGCTTCCTCCAACTGATAGGCCGAGCCGCAATAAGGACAGTTGATGAAAATCCCGCCCGCCCGCACGCTGATCGAATCCTTGTTCAAAATTCCGCCGCAGGACCGGCACTTCATCTGTTCGATGTTCACGTCGCCGGAAAGGTCGATCTTTTGCACCAAGGTCGTTTCGATGGGTTTTGGTTTCAATAACGCCAGCAAGACAAGCGCCCCGGCGGCCGCCATCAATACCACGCCCACCACTATACGCATGAATTGTCCTTGGGCGCCGACGACAAATACGATTCCCAAGAATGCCAGTGCCGCGGCCAGTGGATAAGCGATTAGTTTCATGGTCCCGAGTATATCAAACTAATTAGACTCTTCAAACCGCTCATTGGTACTTCGGCCGGAACCTGTATATATTGAAAATTCCTGTTACCAGGATTATTCATGAATTTACACTAGCCCGAAGCGCAAGCGAGGGACGGCAAACAGTTTACCCTTGCTTGAGCTTCGGGCTAATCTCCCAGCAATCCCCCCCATTGAGGAAAAGAAAAAATCCAAAGACACCTATTGACAACCGATATATAGATTTGCTATATATAGATTACCGATACATACAGAAAGGAATGTTATGGCTGACAAAACTTGCGACGAGATGATTCGAGGAAACCTGGACCTGTTGGTGCTGTCAACGCTGGCAAATGAACCGAAATACGGGTATCTGATCCAGCAAGGCCTGGCCGCGGCAACCGGCGGGCTGATGAACGTGCAGGCCGGAACGCTTTATCCCATGCTGCATCGGTTGGAGGCCGAACGGCTGGTCCGCAGCCGGTGGGATGAAACTACCGGGCGGAAGCGGAAATGGTACGAACTCACTCCGGCCGGACACAAGCGATTGCGTCAGCAGGCCCATCAGTGGCGTGAATACGCCGATTGCGTGTGGCGGATGCTCGGCCCGGTGTTCGGCGGGACGTGCAGTCCGGTGGGAGGCGTGTAATGATTGGCGGAATGTCTTCCGAAGAGTTCCAGAATTATCTAGGCTTGCTCAGTCGCTTATTACGGCTCAGGGCGAAGGAGCGAGAATCGATCGAGGAGGAATTGCTATCCCACCTCGAAGAGCGCTTGGCGGCATTGACCGCCAAGGGAATCGAGCCGGCTCGGGCGATATCCATGGCATTGGCGGAATTTGGCGACGCGGCCGCGTTGGCCGCCGAGTTCACCGCCGTTTCTCGGTATTACAAGAGGAGGTGGATCATGCGTCTAACGGTCGGATCGATTGCGGCCAGCATAATCATGGCCGCCGTGTTGGTTTCGTATTGGCCGGGCGGGCCGGTTCATTTAACCCAAAACGCGGCCCTGGCCCAACAAGGCGAAAAAGTCAAGGAAACTCCCGCCCTTGAACTGGAAAAGCTCGATGCAAACGCCCAAACCCGGGCAAAGCTGAATAAACTTATCAGTGCTGAATTCGTGGAACAGCCCCTAACTGTTGTCTTGGATTATGTGGCCGATAAAATTAATGTCCAGTATCACATGGACCACAAGTCTATGTATGAGGCGGGGATAACAGCGGACACACTGATTACATTTAATCTGAAAAATGTTCCCGCCGAAATGGTATTGCGACTAATTTTTAGAGACATTGGTCTCAACTACTGTCTAGACAATGGAGTGATAATAGTTACTACGCCCGATGAGGCGGATGTGAGACTCGAGACACAGGTCTACCGCATCGATGACCTGATATATTCTCCCCCGGGAGCAAAAAATAAGGAAACTTCGGATGTTTTTGCAAAGAAACCAAATAAAGTTAAATATGATTCCCTGATTGAAATGATCTCGTCAACCGTACGTCCGAGTTCTTGGGATGACGTCGGCGGACCGTGCTCGATTTATCCTTACCGCGGAACGCTCGTAATTTCACAAACAGCCGATGTCCACCAAGAGATCCAAAAACTGTTGAAAGATTTAAGGCAGTCAATAAATCCAGACATTGAGGACGAAGTCAGACCGCCATCCAGGGGCGGTGCGATGGGCGGCATGGGCGGAGGCATGGGCGGAATGAGTGGAAGCACGGGCTCCGTGGACTCGAGTAATAAAGAACCTGAAAAAAAAGACGCCGCACAACCTTCTTCTGAAAAGGAGAAAAAGCTCCCCAAAGACGCACGCGGCGCACGCGGCGGAGGCGGCGGATTCGGGATGTTTTAAGCACCAGGCGGATCATTTTACTCGATGCATTAAAATAATCCGACCGATTTTGAACAGGAGGACAGGCATTCTTGCCTGTCTATTTCCGGCCGGACAAGAATGTCCGGCCTCCTAAATTGGGTATAAATGTCTGGCCTCCTAATTTTGGTATAACGGGCAAAAAGCCCCGGGTGTATTCACGCGGGGCTATTGATACTAAGGAAAAGAATGTCGCATGAAAAGTCAGAGCCGGGGCGTGTCGCCCCGGTAATTCTGGGCCGACACGGCCCGGCTCTGAGGCGAAAACGCGACATTTATTACCAGAGACCCAATGAATAATTATTTTTACACCTCCTTTTTTATCTCCCATTTTCTCCATTTTCTATTTGCCCCGGATGTGCTTGCATAATCGTCAAATTCGGTCTAAACCGTACTGCCCATAAAAACCGAAGCCAAGATAGACGTACCAATAGAAATCTCCTTTTGATGGGGAATATTTAACTAGGGGGGTACCCATGTTTCGAGGCATTTGCGCGTTTACATTTTTAGGTCTTTTCATCACTGCACCAGCTTTGGCACAAAAGCCTGCGCCTAAAACCGAGTCGGCGGCGCCTGCCGTTAGCGCCGCGGCGGAAAAACCGGCTGCCAAGACCCAGCCGTCAACACCCGCCGTTGTGCCGGGCGAAATTAAATCCACGATGACCACAATTTCACCGGGCGAATTGAAAGCCACGCCGGAAATGTGGTTCTACGAGCAGTACATGCGGCAATATCAGGATCCGAAAATGGCGGTCCGGGCAAACGCTGAATTTCGGGCCAATCAACGCCAGCGCCGCTTGGAGACCATGCGTTGGTTCGGATTTTCGAACAGCCGGCCCAGAGCCGGTACCGATCCGTTCAATGGCGATTACGCGCCGACGTGGACCTCGAACAACCTTTCATATCCCTATCGCTGGAACGGAGTCGGACCAACATGGTATATCGCCCGACCCGAACACGTGGCAGTTTACACATACTAAGGCTACAGCCTGAAGTCTATTTAAGGCCGGAGTCGCCTCGCGGAGAGTAGGGGTGAGTTCGGCCTTTTTTTAAGAGTTCAGGATTCAAGGTTCAGGATTTTTACGGATAGGTTGTTGTGATTTTTTTGTAGGGTGCGTGAAACGCACAACAATCTGTACGGGAAGGTGCGTTTCAAGCACCCTACGTTATCCTACTAATCCCCAATCCGTATTCTGAATCCTGCCCCCTGAATCCTGCCTCCTATTTTCTGTGACTGGGAAGCGATTGGATCCTTTTTTTAATTTCACTGTGGATTTTTTGGTAGCGACTATCGGATAAGGAGCCGTAGTTTTCGATAAAATCCTTCCAGGAAATGCCTTCCTTAAGGTCTTTGATATCCGGCATGAAGTCGGCGATTTTAAACGAATCGGCTAGTTTATCGAGGGGAATTTTGCCGTCGCGGACATTGGCGGCAAATGTTACGCCCGCCATATCGGCCGAAAGGTTTACAAAGCTGAAACCGCTTTGGCCGTGGGCGTCTTTTATTTCCTTGGCAATGCCAACCTGTTCAGCGCCCAGGGGCCCCAGTTGCACCGCAAGCGCGCAAGAAAGGGCAAAATGTTGTGCCAGATCGTGCCGGCCGAAGATAGTCGTTTTACCCAGCACCGACAGGCGGTTTTGCCGGTCGTAGTCGGATTCCACCTGCCGGTAAAAATTACCCAGCATGGGAAAATCGCGCCACGATTTTTCATCATCCAGAGCGATACCGATACCCAATAGAAACGATTTGGCGGCCAGGGCTGGAGACTGATTGGCGGCTTCGGCCGCGGCTCGGCTGATCAAATACTCGGTCATCCCATCGCCTTTGAGTTCAGTGGACGCCCTGCTATTTACCTTGGCCGCGCTGGCCACGGCTTGAACCACCGCTTGCGTGGCTACGACCAACTCCGGGGGTCTGGGGGGTGGCGATGACTCGGCCGGCCTGGGCAGATTCAACATGTCGATGTATTCCTCCGCCGCCGGATCATCGGGCAATTCCTTGCCCAACGCCAGATAAATCCGCTGCAATTCCCGCCGGGTGTCCAGCGGCATGAACGGAAAGCCGTGATACGTATGTGCCCGCAACTCGTCGGCTACGAGATTCATGGCCAAGGTGTTTAAAGGATCGAACCCGATGCGGAAGCTCGTTGAATGTGATCGCCGATCGCCCAACAGGGGGCGCATGACCGAATCCATATCGGCGGTATGCGAGGCCCCGAGATAATGACCCATTTCGTGGACCAGGATCTCCAACCGTTCGCTTTTTGATATGTGCTGCGACCACTCGCGAACGAGAATGTACGGATGCAGCGGCCCGCGAGTCCCGCCCAGGTGCGTCACGCCGGAGGGAATTGTATATTGGCTGGTGAATCCTATGGCCAATTGCGCGGGCGCGGGATTCACCTTGCTTTCAAACTCCAGCAAGGTCTTCTGAAAATCGGTGATGGCGTTATCCGTGACCCAAGTATCCACGGCTTTGACCTCGAAACGAACGCCGCAATGACGCTCGAATATATCCGAGGCGGCTTCCATCCTATCGCGAAGCTCTTTTTCCCAAATTTTTTGCAGCACGGGCTGATCGTCGTCGACCAGAATTTTCACGGGAATGGTATATGTGGCATGAGCGATTTCGCGGGCCTTGGGTTGGTGCAATTTCGGGTCTTCATCCGGCGGGGCGGGGATGGGAAACGTGTGTAAATCAAGCGATTTATCCGTTGCCACGAAATGATTAATCACGTTGGCCTGAAGCAGATATCGCCGCGGTTTTCCCTGGGATTCGAAAGCAATGCCGGTCTTATCGACGATCGGAATGGGAATGACGTCGAAGCGATCCAGGGTGTATTTCTGTTGTTTCCCCTCCGCATTGAAGATCGAAAAACGCACGGGCGCATCGGTATCGTTTACCAATACCGCCACCCCGGCTTCGCATCGAGAAGATTTCCACGCGAGGAACAAGAAAAACGACGCGAATATCACCAGGTATCGTAAGCAGTGGAACATGTGCTGTCAGTGCGGGCGAACCAACTCTTGATCACGGAATCCATAATAATCCCATTTTATTGCCCCCGAGCATGGGCGGCTAGTAAAAAAACATGTTTCCAAGCGCAAACGCACGCAAATGCCGGGAACACAGCTCCCCGGCATTGGCGTGCGTGTGTATCTGCCCGGCCGCTGTTTGTTTAGACCAACTCCTTGCGTACCGCCCATACGGCGGCTTGCGTGCGATCGGTCACCCCGATTTTACGCAAGATGTGCTGCACATGTTCTTTGACCGTCTCGTAACTGATGTGCAGTGTTTGGGCGATTTCCTTGTTTGTCAGGCCATAGGCCAATTGGCGCAGAACCTCGCTTTCCCGCTGAGTCAAGGGGACCTCGACGTCGGCAGTCAAACGGGGGGTAGCCAATGCGCCGGTCACGCGGCGGAGTTCCTCGCGGGTCCAAGCGCTTTCGCCGGTCGCTGCCGTACGGATGGCCGCCAACAGTTGCTCGCGCGTACAGCCCTTCAGCACGTAACCGCTGGCGCCTAGCGCCACTGCGCGGGCGACATAGGTGGGGTTATCAAATGTGGAAAGGATGAGCACGGGCATGTCGGGTTTGTCGAGTTTGATTCGCCCCAAAGCCGTCAGTCCGTCGCCGTCGGGCATGCGGATGTCCATAAGGACGACGTCCACTTCATTTTCCAAGGCGAATTTTACCGCCTCGGCCCCGGAGGCTACTTCACCCACTACTTTCACCTCAGTGCCGGCCACCAAACTTTTTAGTCCGCTGCGGACTACTTCGTGGTCGTCGGCGATGAGCAATCTGATTTTGTTTGTCATACTTTACTCCAAAAACCAATCGCGCGTAATTAATAATTTTCCAGGGCCTACGCCGCAGGCAAATCGACGATTATACGGGTTCCTTTGCCTGGGGCGCTATCGATGACCGCCCGGCCGCGCATCAGCCGGGCGCGATCTCGAATACCCTGCAAACCAAAACGATCCTCGCCAACACGAGAAGGGTCGAACCCTATACCCCAATCCTTAATTTCCAAACGGATCAATTCGCCTTGCCGCGCCAGGCGGATTTCCGCCCGATCTGCGCGGCTATGGCGTTGAATATTGTTAATCGCCTGCTGCACGATGCGATAAATCGCGGCCTCCAACAGTGGATCCAGACGTTCGGGAAACAATTTCGCGCTGAAGTCGATAGTAGGCTTATCATGCGGTAAATTGTCGATTAGATGGGAAATTGCCGAAACCACGCCCTTTTCCTCTAAAATAGGCGGGCGTAATCCGCTGATAAGCCGCCTGGCTTCGTCCACCGCCTTTTGGACCAATATGCCGGCCTCTTGAATCTGTTTCCGAACCTCAATATCGGGCAAATTTCCGCAACTGAGTACGGAACTCAACAACATCTGCGCCGCGGTGACGTCTTGAACCAATCCGTCATGGATCTCATAAGCGATGAGTTGACGGTCGCGTTCATGAAAATGCAGCATTTGTTTCAACAGCGACTGTTCTTCACCCAGTTTTTCTTCGACTTTCGCTGATCCGGTACACGTTTTCATTGGATCTTTGGACATGGATTGCTGAAGTGTTTCCTTTCCAGCAGGGGGTTTTTAAATTGCCCTGTCGGATGCCCCCCTCGGTGATTAAGGAAGCCTACTACCTAATATCATAGCAAAGTTTTCACTTGGGGGGAGTCCCCTATGGAAATTTTGGGGGAAAAATCCCAGCTTATCGTTTACTAATGACTAGGATAAAAGGACTAGTTTTGCCGATAGTTCATAGTTTTAATATAGTTTTTTCAAATTTATGCCCCCCATTATTGTGGGGTGCGTGGGATTATAATTATCACAAAAAAATTGGATGATAATGTACAATTCGCGGAAATCTTTCCTTAACCCTCTTAAATGCCAGTAAAAAGATATCATCTTACCCAACTCGTGCCAGGTGCAAATACCCCACAACCCATTTGCGGATAAATTTCTAAACAAATATTTTCTCTTTATCAACCTTTGCTACGTAAGGAGTGTAAAAGCACAAAAAAACCGGTCGGGAGAGAACTCCCGCCGGCAGAAAACTATGTCAATGCTTTCTAAACGTTAGCAATATTCCGGGAAATAAGAGGCGCCGGTCGGAGTCGAACCGACGTATGGCGGATTTGCAATCCGCTGCCTTAGCCACTTGGCTACGGCGCCTTGTCACAAACTGTATCAATCAACAAGTCGGCTGACAAGTCCTGAGAACCTTATCTTGATTTTCCTTTTTTTAGGACAGAAATATTCAGTACAGCGGTAAGGAATTCAATCTTCTTAAACAACGTTAATAGGGGGGGTAAGTGCAAACAATTCATTTCAATTTACTTTGCGCATTTATCTCATCTTTCCTATTTACTTAAAGACAAAACAATAAAATGGAACTTTCAGATCTAATTAAGGTTATTTGTCATTTGACACGATTTGTAATACGCACTTTCGTAGAAAATTTTTCTATATCCCTGATATTTCCCACTCGGTAGGATGCCCGACACATGATACACTCTCCTATTAAGCATTGGATTAACCTGTTATCTGCCAGGTACGCAAAACAGAAAATCGAAGACATGGCTTTAGATATTGCCCGCCAGTGCCGAACCACACTAACTCCACGGGTAATCGATAAATCGAAGACTTTGCCGCCCGAGCAATTGCGTGGGTATGTTAGGGCTTATGCGACTTGTCCTTTAGAACGTGTTTGGAAAGGTCTTGCGGAGCTAGAAAAAAGCGGGTAAATATACGCGCTGATGGAAGCTAGGCAGTTTTTTCACAACGGAGGCATAGGC
>JBEKFZ010000009.1:0-79436 GCA_050013075.1 Thermoguttaceae bacterium
GTCCCATTTTCGCCGACCATGCAAGCATGGTGCCCGGAAAATTGGGACAGTCCCCAACTTACGCATATTTTGAAAGGTGATGATTTCATGAAAATCGCTTTCTTACCGATTTCAATCCTGATTTCGATTATCGCAATTTCCTCGGATATTTACGCACAAAAAAACGATTCCGACCAGGAAATGACTCCACGGGAACAAGCCGATTTTCTCGACACCATGTTCCCATTGGCCAAACAAAACGGCATTGACATGAACATTGTGAGGGTTGATTCGCAGGACAATAACATTGTGCGCAACGACTTTGTCGCCACATTCAAGGACGGGCGAAAAACATTGGAACAGGTGATAAGCCACCCGGAAACCGCAACGGCCATTCAACTATTCGTGGCAACCGATATGACTTACCGATCTGGTAATTTGCATGAGGCGGGTTTTCTATTCCACGCGGGCTGCGTCCGTCTTTACCACGATCTGGAAAAGTATCCGCCAAGAGAATCTGACGCCGGCAATACGAAGTGGTTCCTTAATGTGCTGGAAAATAGCGTGAGAATCGATCTGGTGCGCAATTTATACTCGCATCCGAAAATCCTGGTCGAAGTCGTCAAACAGCTCGAGGCCTGGAACATGAAAGAGCAACCCGGATATAAACCGGGTTGGGAGTATACGCCGAAGGATGTGCCGGCCGACCTTTTTGCCGCACTAAAGGCGGAGGTCCTGGAAGGTTTAAAACCGCTGTCCGTCCTACTTAATATTCCCGAATACTTCGAGGCTGTGTCTACGATGCGCGAGTGCAACGAACTCCCATTAGATCAACAGGAAGATAAGGCCGTGGCCCAGCGCCGATCGAAGGCCGAAGATGTTATGCGGCGGATCGAAAAGGAGCAAAACCTTCGCGGGATAATCTACCAGAGTGTGGATCATCCAGCCGAATAAGTGTGAAGCACTTGACTTTCACTTTAGAGTCAGATGACCTCCTTGGAAATCAATTCCAGCCTGCGCTATGCGCTTTCTTTGAGGACTGTGTGGAAGAAGCGATACTTTTCCGCTTGCCACCCATACAAAATGCTTTTGAAGGCCATTGAGCAGACGTGCGGATGTCAACCAATTTTTGAGCCATGCAACTTTATTGAGCATCTCTTGAACATTTTTTGAGGATGCCGGATGAACTTCAACCCAATAAACTATTTCCGACGCTTCGATTGTTCGATAGCCGATTCCATAATCCCAAATAGGTTTATTCGGACAAGAGTCGCTTAGCGCCGACTCCAAATTAACGCTGCCGGTGCAATTACGAGAATTTGCACATGTGATTCTGCTCCTGTCGGAACGCTTTAAGGCTTGAAGACCTCTTTGATAAGCAGACGATAAAATTTCCGTATTCTTCACCGCAGCGGAAAAACTCATGGCGGCCTCATTGCAATCATTAATCTCTTACCACACTGGCCACCACGTCAGCCACGTGTTCAGTAAATCCCGTTAAACCTCCCCATCCGCGTTCGGCCAAATCATCGGACCCGGGATCAAGATTAGAAATATCGCTGGTTTTACCGCCGGGATCGAAATAAAATACACGCAGTTCCTTTTTCAGAACTTCCACGGCCATTTTTCCCAAATCTTGTCTTTGCGTTTTTATATTGAAAAGATCGAGTACTGCATCAGGTTTTGCATTATGTTCTTGAAACATTTTCAAAGCCCAAACCACGTCTAATACCTGTGGTGAATGGGTGGACAAGCAAACCTTGTAGCCGCGAGATAGCAGGTCAAGTATCAGAAGCAACGCGGATGATATGGCGCGTGGGTGGAGGCCCATTTCAATTTCTTCAATAACCGCCCATTCAATATCGCCCCGTTTAGGCGTTTTTGTGGGGGGAAGAAGCCAATAAAGCCCCAGCAATAACGGGACGAATTCACGCTGGCCAGCGGACCAGACCATAAACGGCAATGTTACAGGTTCCTTATTAAGATGAAGCCGCCGAGGAGTAAGAACAAACCGTTTTTGAACTCCCTGTTTGCCTACTTTTAGTTCAAAATGGGGGAAAACAGTATTGGCTAGTGCGTCTCTCATTGCTTTTTTTAGACGCCTTGTTTGCGGAAAGAGAGACTCTCCCGATCCCATGCCAGTTTCCATAAGATGCCGGATTTTTTCGCTAAACTCACGAACGACAAAAGGATCACCGGGACTATAATCGGTAAACGGACGCGGCCATCCTCTGCCTAAGGTTAAAACTCTTTGTGCCGGAATGAAAAAAATCCTCTCCTTTTTTTCTCTCCTTTGACTCTTAACCAACTCGTTGAGATCGACTTCCGCGTCATCTTTCAGAATACTGCTTTTTTTCCCATCCCAGATAGAGCGCATACCCTCTCCAAGATAGATATCTAAAAAATTTCCAATATTTTTCTGCCAATCGAGGCCATACCGTTTCATTTCTGCCAGAACGGCGCCGGTATCGATTAAAAGTTTAAAGAGTTGAAGAAAGATGCTTTTGCCGGTCGCTTGTGGTCCAACGAGAACGGTCAGATCGCCGAATTCAATTTTCGCGTCTTTGATTTGACCGGCATTAAGGACTTGGAGGGTGTGGGCAGGCATAAATTCTCCATCTCCCAACTAGACCATTAGAAAATGTTAGTCCTAATCCATATTTTTCGCGCCGCTGATTAGATTAATGAATTCCTTGTTCGACTTGAACTTGGCCAGCTTGGAGGTCAGTTGTTCCATGGCGTCGACCGGGTGCATGGTCGAAAGGGTGCGGCGGAGCATGGTTATGGAGTGGAGCATGTCGGGCGGGAGTAGTTTTTCCTCGCGGCGGGTGCCGGATTGGCTGATGTCGATTGCCGGCCACACGCGGCGGTCGGCCAGTTTGCGGTCCAGCACCAGTTCCATGTTGCCCGTGCCTTTGAACTCCTGGAAGATCAGTTCGTCCATGCGGCTTCCGGTGTCGATAAGCGCGGTGCCGACGATGGTAAGCGACCCGCCTTCCTCGAACAGCCGGGCGGTGGCGAAGAGTTTTTTGGGGATGTCCATGGCCTTGATGTCGACCCCGCCGCTCATGGTCCGGCCGGTGTTGCCTACCCATTTGTTGAACGCCCGGGCCAGGCGGGTAATGGAATCCAAAAGCAGCACCACGTCCTTGCCCATTTCGGCCAGGCGTTTGCAGCGTTCGACGACTAATTGTGAGAGGCGGACGTGGCTTTCGATTTCGCGGTCCAGGCTGGAGGCCACGACTTCGCCGTTTACCGCCCGGCGCATGTCGGTTACTTCTTCCGGGCGTTCGTCGATCAAAAGCACGATCAGTTTTACGTTGGGATAGTTGGTGGAGATGCCCAGGCTGATGTGTTGCAAAAGGATGGTCTTGCCGGTGCGGGGCGGGGCTACGATCAGTGCCCGTTGACCTTTACCCAAGGGGGTGAGCAGATCCATGACCCGCGTGGTTAAAGGCTCGGCCCCGACTTCGAGTTTGAGCCAGTATTCCGGATTGATGGGCGTAAGTTCATCAAAGCCTTTGACGTTTTTATACTCCTCGGGAGGCATGCCGTCGACGTCGAGGATTTCACGCAAACGGGGGCCTTGGTTGCGGCGCGGGCCTTGCACCATTCCGCGAATGTGGACGCCCTCGCGCAGGCCGTATTTTTCGATCATGCTGCCTGGCACGAATGGATCGGTCAGTTCCCGCATGTAATTGTTAGTCGGATCGCGGAGGAAGCCGTAGCCGTTGGGGTGCATTTCCAGCACGCCGCCGCCGGGTTCGACCGGCCCAGGCTCGCCGTTTTCGGCAACTTCGGGTTGAGTATTGTTGCCGTTGTTGTTTTGGGCAATCCTGGGGCCACGGTTCTGGGGGCGATTCGCTCCGCCGTAGACCCCGCGGCCGCGCACGCGACCGCCTTTTTTCCTCTTTCCCATGTAATTTTGCACTCAATGGACCCCTTAAGTCATGCCGTGAAAAAACATTACGGCTGCGTTGGGAAATATTACCACGTTCAAGAGCGGATGTTCGTTTACGCGGCGGATAAAATACTTGTTCAGTTCGCTTCTAAACAATATGCACGATTATAGTGAGACAAACTGAGTGTTCGTTTTGCGCAAGTGCAACTCGATCCATGCAAAGTGCATTCTTTCTTTTTTCCACCAGATGAGACGAACAGTCTCTTTTCAAGAACTCCATATTCATCCCAGGATAACAATCGCAGGGATAACAAGCAGTCCTTTTCCTCGGCGCGTAAAAAACCAATTCCTAATTCCGAGGAAACGATTCTGCTCGCTCGTTCTGAAAGTCCATGCGGAGCAAACGCGGCGAAAAAACCGCTTTCGAACCGACCAACCGACTTTCCTTTAGCGGAGACCTTCTCAGACCGCAAGCCGAGAACGCTCACCTGCCGGGTGAAGCGTAAACACAACTTTCATCATATCCAAACAGGGCTCGCTGTCAAGCCTTAAGTTATTGATCTCCGTTATCTGAAAAAGCCCCTCACATTTAAACCTTTAATCCAAGATATTTGTCAAACCGAGCAGGGCGTCTGCACATTTTTCGCACCCGGTTTATAAACAACCCTTTCGCTGTCGCAAAGGAAACATTCCACCACATCGGGTGGCATGCCAGGGCGACAGAACTTTCAGCCAAATTCCAACGGCCGAACAATACCCGGGACTAGCTTATAGAACCCCGATAACCACAAACCGGGGCATTATTAAGTCATTTAACTCCTTACTTCTTATACTATATCGGAACTTTCAATGCAAGGCAAGGGGGTATATTTTTCCCGGAATTCCAAAAATCACCATTAAAACTGGTATAATCCTCAAACTTTAACGCTATTTCCCACCCGCCCATTTCCGATAACTAGTTGACGATAGTCGGGAATTAACCTTTTTTTAGCTCTTGTCTTTGAGGCGGGTAATATGCGGAAAATAAGTAGACTGCAATGGCTGGGTGCGGGGTTGTTTCTGGGCACTTTGCTATTTCCAGTTTTGGCAATCGCCCAGCAACCTTTCCCCTGGGAATCCACCCTGGAAAACGCCCAACGGATTGCCGCACAAAATAATCGCCTGGTGCTCATCCATTTTTGGGCCCCTTGGTGCGGTAAATGTAAAAAAATGGAAAACGAAGTATTTAACCAACCGGGAGTAGCCGAGGCCTTGCTGGTTAATTACGTGCCAGTGAAGATCAATGCCGACCTGATGCCGTCCATGGCCACCAAATACGGCATTACAGGCCTGCCATCGGATGTCATTATTACTCCTCAAGGCCAAGTCGTGGATTTCATGCGCGGACAAATCGAAGCCACCCAGTTTGTCGCCCGGTTAAATCAGATTGCATCCGCCAGACAACAAAACGCCGGCCAGACAGCGCAAGTGCCGGCCAATATCCCAGCCCAGCCGGCCGAGCGCTCGACTGCCGAACAGACTCCGCCAAGCAGCCAATCAGCGACAAGCCCGACATCTTCCGACGACCGCTATGCGGATTACTATCGCCACAATCCGAACAATCAGCCGTTTTTATCCGCGGCAATGCCCGCCGGAGAACCGATCCAACCGAATCCCGCTACGGTATCGCCGCCATACGGTCAACAACAACAGCCCGCCGGTCCTGAGCTGTCCGGGCCAGGCCTGGTTCAATCGCCCGCGACTTCGCCGCAACAGGTTCATAATATTACACCGCCTATGACGGCGGCAAATGTGCCGCAGCAAGCGATGGCAAATCCGCCGCAGCAGTCAATGGCGAATCCTTCACAGCAAGCGATGCCAAATCTGCCGCAGCCCTCAGCGGCCAATCCGGCGCAGCAATCTCCTTTGGCTTTCAACCCGTCTTTGGCTCCGCCGGGGGCAAATACGCCTCAACAAGCAGCTCCGCCTTCCAGAGCGGCCTCTCAGCCGCCTGCCGCCGCCCCGACTTTATGTATGGACGGATTTTGCCCTGTCACCCTGGCTGAAAAGCAGCAATGGGTTCCGGGCGATCGCCGCTGGGGCGTAATACATCGGGGGCGGATTTATCTTTTCGTGGGTCCGGAAGAGCAAAAGCGTTTCTATGCCAATCCAGACCGGTACGCGCCGGTCATTTCCGGCAACGACATTATCCAGGCCATGGAAAAGGGTCAGGCCGTATCGGGCACGCGCGAACACGGCGTGTTCTTCAACGGTCACATCTTTTTGTTTGCCGACGAGGCCGCCTTGGAAAAATTCTCCAAGAATCCCGCCTATTACGCCAACCAGGCCCTGGAAGCCATCCAAGCCTCCGCGCATCCCTCCCAGCAGTTGCGGTGATAAACCTTGGCAACTACCATGGGAATGATAGTGCCACGGCTGATTTGCCGTGCAATTGCATCGACATTTATTTTTTACCTGTGCCGAATCAGCGAGGCCGCCGCGCCCAATACCGCGGCGATGGTCGCTACGTGAAGTCCCATGTCGACCGCATCGATGATAGTCCGGTGCGAATCTTGGGCCAGAACGGTCGTGAGCACCGCGCCCGACAGGCCCACGCCCAATACCATGCCCACGTTACGCGCGGTGGCCAACATGCCGGCGGCAATGCCTTGACGATTCGCCGGCGCCGATCCCATCAAAGCGCTGTTGTTCGGACTGATGAAAATTCCGGTGCCCAAACCAGTCAGGCAGAAAACCGCGGCAATATAAAGATAGGACGTTTGCGCTGAGATCAGCGACATGAGCAGCGATCCGCCGGCCAAAATCGCCATGCCAATGGATGAGGGAAGGCTTGAACGGATGCGATCCGAAATCGTGCCGCTTATGGGCGCGGCAACGGCCATCACCAGCGGCTGCACTGTAAGCAGTAGTCCCGCCCGGGCTGGATTCAAGCCCCGGCCTTGAATCAGGTAAAAGGGCATCAGAAAGGCGATGGTGTACATGCAAATATAATTGAAAATTGCCGCGGCCGTCGAGGCCGAAAATACCCGATTTGCAAACAGCGATAAATCGAGCATCGGCTGCCTAGTGCGAAGTTCCAGCATAACGAACCAAATCAAAAGCGCCGCACTGGCGGCAAAAAGTAGCAAAATCGGCCAGGAAGCCCAACCCCACTCATGTCCCTGGTTGAGCGCCAACAGCAGTGCAACCAATCCGAGCATGAACGCGGCCGCGCCCCGATAGTCGAATCGCTCGGCCGTATCTTGCCCTCGCCCGGAAGGAATGAAATACATGCCCCAGGCCAATCCCAGCGCGCCGATGGGGACATTGATGTAAAATACCGCACGCCAACTCCACGCCTCTGCCAGCCATCCGCCCAGCGCAGGACCGAACGCCAGCCCAAGATACGTCATGGTGGCCTGCAATCCCAGGGCCTGGCCGCGCTGGCCGGCTGGAAAGTTCATTGTCAATATGGCCGGCGCACTGGCAAAAAGCATTGCCGCTCCAATCGCCTGAATCCCGCGAAACGCGATCAGCATGACGGCTCCCGGCGCAAGGCCGCACAGGGCCGATCCGACCACGAACAATCCGAATCCGGAAGTGTAAACCGGCTTATGACCCCGGAGATCGCCCAATCGGCCGAACATAAGCAAAAGCGAACTGACCGCCAGCAGATAGATCGTGACAGCCCATTGTACGGTAGCCACTTCGCAGCCGAACCGGTCGCGGATCACGGGAAGAATCGTGTTGACAATGCTCGCGTCCAGCGCCGACATGAACGTCCCGATGCCGACCGACGCCAGCACCCACCATTTGCGCTCTATGCCGGCAATGTTCCGTTTGAATTGTTCCTTGGGCATCGGCGGGAAGGGTTCGGGGTTGGGATTCAACTTATTTAGCCCCCGGTGAACACACCGGGGGTTTTGAAGAAAAAAGCTGCGTCCCCTTTTTCTAGCTTATCTTTGTTCGATCTCCGTGCCTCCGTGGTGAGAAATGCAATGATTCACGAAATTCCTCCCGGCACAAGTGCCGGGGGTAAACAATGAAAGTATTATTGTTTTGCGTGATTTAAACCGTTAATGATCGGTTTCGGCTCGGGCCATTTTGCGTAGTTCCTCGGTGGTTTTCATGGAGCAGAATTTCGGGCCGCACATGCTGCAATAGTGCGAGGTTTTGTTTTCATCGGCGGGCAGAGATTCGTCGTGCATCTTGCGGGCGCGCTCGGGATCAAGCGACAAACGGAATTGCTCTTCCCAATCGAAACCGAAACGGGCGCGGCTCATTGCATCGTCGTGTGTTTGTGCGCCGGGGCGATGCCGGGCAATGTCCGCCGCGTGGGCTGCGATCTTGTAGGCGATCACGCCCTGGCGCACGTCTTCCAGGTTCGGCAGGCCCAGATGCTCCTTGGGTGTTACGTAGCAAAGCATTGCCGCCCCGTACCAGGCCGCCATTGCTGCGCCGATCGCGCTTGTGATGTGGTCGTAGCCCGGGGCGATGTCGGTCACAACCGGCCCGAGCACGTAAAACGGCGCTTCGTCGCATAATTCCATCTGGAGTTTCACGTTCCGTTCGATCTGGTCCATGGGCACGTGGCCGGGGCCTTCGATCATTACCTGGCAACCGCGCCCGCGAGCCCGGCGTCCCAACTCGCCCATGACTTTCAGTTCGGCAAATTGGGCCTCATCCGAGGCATCGGCGATCGAGCCCGGACGCAGGGCGTCGCCCAGGCTCCAGGTTACATCGTACCTGTGCATAATGTCGCAGAGGTCGTCGAAGCAGGTATAAAAGGGATTTTCCTTGTCGTGGACTGCCATCCACTTGGCCACAAGCGATCCGCCGCGGCTGACGATGCCGGTTATGCGTTTCTCCGTAAGCGGTATGTGATCGCGCAAGATGGCGCAGTGCACGGTCATGTAATCCACTCCCTGCCGGGCCTGCTGTTCGATAACGTCCAGAAAATCTCGCGGTTTCATTTCCGCGATATCGTCGAGTTGCTCGGCCACTTGATAAATGGGAACGGTACCCACGGGCACGGTGGCGGCTTCGATGATCCTTACCCGCACGCCGTCGATGCCTTCGCCGGTCGATAAATCCATCACCGTATCCGCGCCGTATTGCAGGGCCGTGAATAACTTGGCCAACTCGCACTCCGTATCGCTCGACAGGGCCGACTTGCCGATATTGGCGTTGATCTTGGTGCGCGCGGCAATGCCGATGCCGATTGGGCGCAGGCCTTTTTCCAGATGCACTTTATTGGCCGGGATGACCATCCTACCCCGGGCCACCTCCGCGCGAACCAACTCCGGCTGGAGTCGCTCGTCGCGGGCAACGGCCTCCATCTCGGGCGTAATTACGCCGGCAAGGGCTTGTTCAATCTGTGTCATATTAATAAGTTTTCAGTTGTCGGTTTTCAGTTTACAGTACGCAGAACGGAGAGGCTGTGATTTTTTTGATTTTTGCGTTGATTGACCACAATTTGTAGGGTGCGTGAAACACACCGCCTTCTACTGGTTGTGGTGCGTTTCACGCACCCTACAATAAATCACAGCCTCGAAGTATTCATCCTTCCGCATTCATCAATCCATGCCAGAATCCTATGAGGATGGAAGGGTGAATGTCAACACATAAGTAAGACGACTTTTTAAGTCGTCTTGCAATTATTTCATTAATACCGCTATTTATCGCGGCAAATGCCCGCTAGTTAGTTCATTAGCCAGGTCTTGGGCGTTGTATATTTTTTGCAAAGCCTCGATAATTGCGCTGGAGTGGACGGCCAGCGATCGGCCTTGAACGTCGTTATAAACATAATCCCAAACCAGCGATTCCAGATTGCCGTCGAAGATGATTCCCACCAATTCGGCATCACGGTTCACGACCGGACTGCCCGAGTTGCCGCCGATAATGTCGTTCGTGCAGATAAAGTTAAAGGGGGTATCGAGATTTAGTTTTCCTTTTTGTTCGAGCCATCGCCGGGGCAAGTTGAAGGGCGGCTCGTTTCCGTGCTCCTCGGACCGTTGATAAGCGCCGCCCATGGTGGTCCACGGCAGGATGGTTTTGCCCGCCTGGCTGTAACCCTTGACGGTTCCAAAAGCCAAACGCAGGGTGAAGGTGGCGTCGGGATAAATTTCCTTGCCGAAAAGCGCGAATCGGGCCTTGGCGATTTTGCCGTAGGCCTGGCGCTGAGGTTCCTCGACTTGTTGTTCATAGATTTTGCGCACGTCGCGCGCCGGGGCATCGACCAGGCGGGCCAGGCGGATCATCGGATCGTTGGAGGCTTCGATCGCTTTTTGGCCGCCTTCGGCCAGCTTTTTCCGCACAGCCACGTCCTCGAGCTTCGTGCCTTGCACCAGGGCCGCCGCCCGCTCCACGGGCGAACTGCCCGAGAGAACCTCTTTTGCCAATTTATTGTCGTAGCCCGCCGTTTCGATGAAATAACTCAACGAATCGGCGAGTTGGAGCGTTTCCAAATCCTTGTAGATGGGCGTATCGGCGAACAGTTCCAGCTTCAGCGAGTCGAGGTTCGATTCGCGGAATTCACGCAGCCGATCGGCGTTGGGTTTGGCGTTTTCCTCGCACAGCCGCAGCAAAGTCCGCGCGATTCGGAAAAGCCTGCAATCGAAGGCCGAGCCTTTTTCCAGCAGATCGAAGTCCTTGTAGACCGGTTCCCAGACCTTTAGCGACTCGGCTACAATGTCCCAGGCGTCGCCGCAGGATTTTTCAAGCTGCGGATCTTTCATCACCGCCTGGCGGAAGGCTTGTTCGGCGGCCTTGTGCGGATCCATCACGGCAGGGTCTTGCAGCCCGGCCAACATGCCCAAGCGGGCCTTGCGCGAGTTCTGCACGCCAAACAGATCATCTTTGGCCCGGCGGGCGTTCTCCTCGCTCCGCTGGCTGTAGACCGAAAGCAGCACTTCGCGCCGCCGCAGCTTAGTAAGCAGATAAGGCATGGCCCGGTCGCGGATAAACTCCAGGTGCGCGGCGGTGTCCAACCGGTCGGTCTTTCCCGGATTGCCCGAGACGAAAACCAACTCGTTGTCTTTCGGGCCGGCCGCGCTCCACTTCAAATAGTGGTCGATCCTGGCCGGCTTGCCGTCTTCGTACACGCGGAAGAAACAGATATCCAGATCGTAGCGCGGGTATTCGAAATTGTCGGGATCGCCGCCGAAAAACGCGGCGTCCTGCTCAGGGGCGAACACCAAGCGCACGTCGGTGTACTTTTTGTATCGGTAAAGCTGATACTCGCCGCCGTTGTACAAAGTGATCACGTCGCTGCGCAGGCCGGTTTTATCCGTGGACTCTTTTTCGATGGTGTTCATCACAGCGCGGCGGGCTTTTTCGGCCGCGGCCATGTCGGCGCCGGGCGGCACAGCGGCATTTACCCTGGCCGTGACGTCCTCGATGCTCACCAGGACGTTCAGTTCCTGATCGGCGCACTTTAGTTCCTCGTCCCGGGTTTTGGCGTAAAATCCTTCCTTGAGGTAATCGTGCTCCTTGCTGCCGAATTTTTGCAGTGCATCGGCCCCCACGTGATGATTGGTCATCACCAGGGCGTCGCCCGAAACGAACGACGCCGACCCGCCCGCGTTACACCGCACCGACGCAAGCTGCACGTGCTTGAGCCACTCGGGCGCGGCCGTGAAATTGTAACGCTCTTTTAGGATTTTATTGGGCGGACTGTTGTACAGCCACATGCCTTCGTCGCCTTTGACGAGCGTACTGATGCCGGCTAGTAAACATGTAACGATTGCAAATTGCGAAATGCAAAATGCAAATTTCAAATAGCCGCAAAAACACATAATGACCTCCTTAAAATGATATTGTACTCGATAATCACAGGCACGTTTCCCGCGCTCCCCTTCGGGTCGCGGCTAAACAAAGATGGAAAATATAATTCTTACGTTTAGCCGCGACCCGAAGGGGAGCGCGTAACGGGCAAATTATTCATAATTTGTTACGAAATTCTAATGTTGTTTCGATTTCACCTCTTTTAATGGATTATCCTCCACATACCTAATTGCTCGGCGAATATCCTTTACGCTATCCAAAAACACTTTCCACTGTCCTTGTGCCCAAGTTTTTGGCAATCGGCCTTTATTGGTCGGATAATTTTCAAAGGAATGAACATTTTCTTCAATCAGGGCCTTTGTTGCGGCTCCTTTCAGTAGGTTTGCGATTTGTTCCGCCTTGTATCGATGCCGAGCAATAACCAGGTGTGCGTGTTCCGGCAAAATCGAACATGCCCATATAGTCAGTTCATTTCGCTGGACATAGTCCGCAAATCCACGGCCGATAACCCGTGCTTGAATTCCCGTAAAATGTACATTGGGATACTTTAATTCTTTCTTTGCAGCTAAGCGAGTAAGTTGATTATGCGTTGTTGATGCCAAAGATTGTCTGCTTTCGGTTTTTGTCGCGCGCCCAAATCGCAACAATTCCCAGGCTCCGACAAAATCGGACCATGATCCCCGCGGATCGTTCGGCAGCCAAAAACCATAAGCTGTTATTATAAGATGATAGCCAAGAATCATTGCATACTCCCTCGCTCGCTCCCCTTCGGGTCGCGGCTAAACGGTTGTTTGTTTTACAGTTTAGCCGCGACCCGAAGGGGAGCGATTTGCCGTCAAGTATTTTCCTTTACACTCGTGGATTTAAAAATCCAACCGAAACCGACCGTCATTAATATCAATGCCAGCGCCGCAAAGGCGATCAATGAGGGAATGTTTTGCTGCGGCAATCGCACCTCGACCCCCGCCGGCAATCCCTGGGGAGGCCTGAGCCTGTCGGAGTTCAGATCCAAGAGCGAGGCGGCTTTATCCGGCGTGCCTAATACGTTTTTAGCGAATTCGCCCAATGTCATATCGGCTTCCACTTCCGCGGGTTTATCGCCCGGCAGATTAAGCGTCATCCCTTTGCGTAAGGACACATATTGAGGCGGAAGTTGCGTATTTAGATCGTAGATTTCAGAGGCCAGGTGATATAAATCCTTTTCCGAGGCCTTTTCGCCCAATTCACTTTTTGCCAATGCCAGGCATTGGTTGGGAAAGTCGGCCTCCGCACTGATGGGCACATGCCGGTACTGCCATTTGCGAAGGGTGTTTTGCATTGATGTGGGGCTAAAAACCAAGCAAGCAATCAATACGCCTGCGATTGTTCCGCCTGCAATATAACCCGTGGAAAACAGCACGCCGGAACTCATTTCCGATTCGAGTTGTGAGGTTGTGTCGCTGCGTTTTCGGCGTGTGAAACCATCTACGATGTACCGTATCAGTCCACCGGCGAAAATCGGCGTTGACGTGGAAAGGGGCAAATACACGCCGACCGCGAAAGGTAGAGATGAAATGCCGCATAACTCCATGAACAGCGAAATAGCTACACCTAAGAGAACTAAAACCCAAGGCAGTTTTTGGCTGAGGATGCCGTCGGTTATCACCGCGAACAATTGGGCTTGGGGAGGATTGTATTTTTCCACATCTGTGCCGTCATCGCGGCGCGTAAGCCGACCGCTGATTCCAGGATCGACGAGATAACGGATTTGTCCCTGATCATCGACCAGATATTTTCCCGGCGGCACTCGCTGGGGATTTCCTTCCAAGGCATGCCAAACGTAATATAGATTTTTATCGTCGGGCGCCTGTTCTTGCTTGGCATGTTCTTGAATTTTAGCGATATCCAAGGGACTTGCCGGTAGTGGAAGGTTTTTGGTTGAATATATGGTACCGGCTTGATTGAGCATTAAAAGGATCACACCGATAACAAGCGCGGATGAAACCGCGCCTACAACTATGCTTAACTGCTGATATTTCGGCGTGGCGCCGACCAGATACCCGGTCTTTAGATCCTGCGAAGTCGTGCCGCCGTTCGACGACGCTATGCACACCACGGCGGCCACGGAAAGGGCAATCAGCCGGTTTTGCGGATTGGTCCAACCTAGAAGCAGGAAGATCAGGCACGTCAACAGCAGCGTAGCCACGGTCATGCCGGAAATGGGATTGGAAGACGATCCGATTTCGCCGGTCAATCGCGAAGATACCGTGACAAAAAGGAATCCAAACAGGACGATAAGCACCGCCGCCACGAGATTTGTCCAATTCATTAGCGCGGCCCAGGTAAAACTTCCACCGGCTTGGGGATCGGCTCCAAGGAAGACCCAAATAGCCGCCACCAGCAGAATTGAGCCGACAAATACAACCCACATAGGCATATCGCGATCGGTGCGGCGTGCCAAGGCGCCGCCGGTGCGAATCGCATTTTTCATATCGCGAAGACCTGAACGGAGCGAAGAATAAATAAGCGGCATTGCACGGCATAAACCTATAATTCCGCCCGTGGCCACCGCCCCGGCGCCAATGTAGACAATATAGTTACTGCGGATTGCATCGGAATCCATAGTGCTGATAAGTGCCGTGGCAGGATAAAGCGGGGCGGTTAAACCTTCACCAAAAAACTTGATGGCCGGAACCAACACTAAATATGCCAATATGCCTCCGGCTACCATGATGCAAGCAACCCGCGTGCCGATTATATAACCCACTCCTAAAAGCTCGGGAGTTGCTTCTATCGCCGGCGTTGCGCCGCTGAACCAATCCAGCGGCTTGGAAACGATGTCTTTCCAAAGCCTCATTCCGGCCATCAGAAATTTATGCACAAACGCCAATCCGAAACCGATGAAGACCGTCTTGGCGGTCGAACCGCCGGTCTCGCCGATCACAAGCACGTCGGCGCAGGCCGTGCCCTCGGGATATTTTAATGTTCCATGCTGCTTGACGATAAACGCCCGGCGCAACGGGATCATCATCAAGATGCCCAGCACTCCGCCCAGGATCGAGACGACCATCACACGCGTGATTTCCATCTCGAAGCCCAAGATCATCACTGCAGGCATGGTGATGCCCACGCCAAAGGCAATCGATTCGCCGGCCGAGCCGGTTGTCTGCACGATGTTGTTTTCCAAAATCGTCGCCCGGCGTATGCCGAAAACACGTGAAAAAACCCGAAACAGCGTAATCGAGAGCACCGCCACCGGAATCGATGCCGAAATGGTCATGCCCACCTTCAAGACCAGATACAAAGAAGACGCCCCAAAGACGATCCCCAGCACCGCCCCGACCAGCACCGCGGACCAGGTAAACTCGGGAATGATTTTATCGTCCGGCACATAAGGTTTATGCGTGGGAACATCCCCGGATGGAGTACGGGCACTGGATGGCGCGGGATTAGGCATAAAAACACCGTTTGTTCGTGAAAAAAACGCTAAAACTATGCCCCATTAAACGCGAAAAGCCCTTGCTAGACAAGGGCTATAATTATGGGGCAATATATTGCAAAACCGCAAGCGGATTTTGCGCGATCGACCAGCCGACCATGCTGCGCATGGTGCCCGCTGGTGCCCGTCGCAGCTTTATGAATTTGCCGTCGCGGCCAGGGCCTTTTCGGCCAGGAGTTTGCCGGCCCGGCGGCATTGCTCTAGAATCTCGGTCGTGGGCCGGTATTTCGCCCGGATCGGCTCGCAAAGAATTTCCCAGCCGATATCGCGCAACCGCTGTTCCACCTTTTCCGTCCCGCCTTTTCCCCAGCCGTACGAACCAAAGGCAAAACCGCTTTTTGCCCGCGGTTTTAGCCCTTCCAGATAGCACAGGGCGGCGGCGGCCGAGGGCATCATATTACTGTTGAGCGTCGCCGAGCCGAAGGCGACCGCGGCGGCATCGAGAACCTCGGTCGCCAGCCGGGTGAGATTCGTCCGGCGGAGATGGATCAGTTTTATTTGCACGCCGGGCCGCGTGGCACCTTCCAAGATGGCTTGTGCCATTTCGGCGGTGCTCTCCCACATGGTATCGTAAACAATCAGTACCTTTGGCTTGGGCACAAAGTCCATCCACCGGTGATAGGCGGCCAGAATCTTCTCGGCGTGCCGCCGCCAAATTATCCCGTGGCTTGGGGCAATCGTTTCGATCTCCAATTCCTTGATGCGATCCAGACAGGCCTTCACCGATTTGCCGTAAGGCATGATGATGTTGGCATAATAGGTCTTGGCTTCTTCCATGACGGTGCCCAGCGGCGATTCATCGTCGAACCGCTCGGCGCTGGCGTAGTGTTGGCCGAAGGCGTCCATGGAAAAAAGCAACTTCTCTTTCGGGACGTATGTGAACATCGACTCTGGCCAATGGACCATGGGCGTTTCGATGAACTTCAACGTCCGCCGGCCGAGCGATATCGTATCGCCGGTTGCCACGATCCGCGTTTTCCACGCCAAGACGTCAAAATGTTCGGCGAGAATTTCCGCGCATTTTTTGTCGCAGACCAGCACGGCCTTGGGCATGGCGGCCATTACATGGGGCAATGCGCCGCTGTGATCCAACTCGGCATGGTTGCACACGATGTAATCCACTTTTTCCAGCGGACACAAGGCCGAGACTTTTTCAAGCAGATCGTCGGCATACGGGGCTTTTACAGTGTCGATAAGCGCCGTCTTTTCGTCGCGCACCAAATAGGCATTGTAGGTGCTGCCGCGCTGGGTGTCGTAACTATGAAAATCGCGGATCGTCCAATCGACATAACCGACCCAGTCGATATTTTCGCAAATTTTATTGTTCATGGTTTGCCCATTATATCATAAAGCCGCGACCGGCGGTCGCGATTTAGTTGCGGTCAAAGGCAGCGCTAAGATGAAGATGTTTGTAAACGCATCTCATATCCTAAAGAATTCACAGCGGCGGTCAACTGCTGCGGATCGAGATGTTCGCCGGTTACCACTGCCCGGCCTTCCTTTAGATTCACTTCCACCCGGCGCACGCCTGGCGATTGGCGAAGAGTCCGGCCGACAGTTTCGACGCAGTGACCGCAGGTCATGCCCGAGACCGTGAATTCCAGACGCTGCGAACTTGCCGCGGACTCATCCGAGGCTGATCCTTCGGTAGTAAAATCTTCATCCAGGGTCAGGCCGGCTTCTTTTCTGGGCGACTGAAAATATGAAAAACCGATTACCGCCAAGAGTACGATGGCCCAAAACGCCGAAATCCAACCGCCTTCGCCCATCTCATGATGATGGATGCCGCTATCGAGATGGGGTACGGCGATTTGCACTAAGGAAAACAGCCGGTCCAACAATAATCCGCAACCGACCGCGCTTATGACGACGGTCAGCAAATACAGCAGGGCGGTCCGCCGGCCCATCAATTTCCAAGTCGTGGTGATGGTGGCGGCATTCGTGGCCGGCCCGGAGATCAAAAACGCCAAGGCCGCGCCTGGTGATGCGCCCAAGTGGATCAAACCCGCCGCGATGGGGATCGAAGCCGCGGCACAAACATAAATCGGCACGCCGATGGCCATTGTTATCAGGATCGAGCCGATTCCTCCGCCCAGATAGGGCTGCAATTGATTGTCGGCGGGCACGACGGCTGTGATCGCCCCCGCCACCAGAACCCCAATCAGCAGTGCCGCGCCGATGTCGCGGGGCAAGGTAACAAATCCATAATGAAAAGACCGCCAAACGATGTTACGCGATTCTTTGTCGGCACAGCAGGGTTCGGTGCAGGCACGGTTTTTTCCATCGGCGGATTCTTCCTCGCCGTTTTGTTCGCCGAAGAGTTGCACCAGTCCGCCGCCGAGCAATCCGGTGATAAAAGCGGCGATGGGCCGAAACACGGCGAATACCGGTCCCAAAAGAGCGTATGTTATAGCTATACTGTCCACGCCCGTTTGCGGAGTGGAAAGAAGAAAGGACGTGGTGGCCGCGCGGCTGGCCCCGTGACGCCGGATCGAGGCGGTCACCGGTATCACACCGCACGAACAAAGCGGCAAGGGTACGCCCAACAACGACGCCTTCAGTACCGGAGCGAAACCGCGCCGGCCCAAGTGCCGTTGGATCCACTGGGGCGAAAAACATACCGACAATATGCCCGCCGCCAAAAACCCAAACAGCAGGTATGGCGCCATCTGGCCCAGCACCAGCCAACTCTCGGATGCAACCTTTGCCAAAATGGCGAGCATGAATAGTTTTCAGTTTTCAGTATACAGTTCTCGGTTTTTCCTCCGGCCAATGAGGGTCAGAAAAACAATGTCATATTTCAAGCCCACGGATTGCAATCCCTGGGCTTGGTGGCATTCTTTTCCTGGATCTCTATAAAGCCTATGGTCTCACTTGCCATGTTTTGCCAGGTATTGGGCCACGCCATCGGCCGTGGGTTTCATGGCTTCCTCGCCTTCGTGCCAGTTGGCCGGGCAGACGTCGCCGTGTTGTTCGTGGAACTGCAAGGCGTCGAGCGTGCGCAGGGCTTCATCGACGCTGCGGCCGATGGGCAGATCGTTGATCAACGCATGGCGGACTTTTCCCTCTTTGTCGATGAGGAACAGCCCGCGCAAGGCGACGCCGCCCTCCAACAGCACTCCGTAATCCTCGGCAATACTTTTGGTAAGGTCGGCCACCAGTGGATAGCGAATCGGTCCGATGCCGCCTTCCTTGCGAGGCGTGTTCTTCCATGCCAGGTGGGTAAAATGCGAATCCACACTTACGCCGATCACCTGGGTGTTTTTCCGCTGGAATTTTTCCAGAGCGGCGTCAAAGGCGATAATCTCCGACGGGCAAACAAAAGTGAAATCCAAGGGATAGAAAAACAAAACTACGTACTTGCCGCGATAATTCGAAAGCTTGAATTTTTCGTCAAACGAATTGTCCGGCATCACAGCCGTGGCGGTAAAATCGGGGGCCTCTTTGGTCACCAGGGTACACATCTTGGTTTTTCTCCTTGAACAGTTTTCAGTAATCAGTTTTCAGTAATCAGTACGAAGCATGGTGTACGGAGTACAGTGGCAAAACGCGCGTGCGGTTATGTTCGTTCAATTTGCAATTTGCATTTTGCAATTTCCAATTTGCAATACGCTAGGCGCACTCAAACCTGCAAAATAATCCCGCCAAGTTGGAACAGCAGTTGAACTGCCGCCACAACATGGCGGACTGTTACGCCGGGGCAGGGGAGGGGGCCGCGGTTCTTTGGCCGAGTTGATTATCGATCATGTACAAGCCCGTGCCGTCGTCGCCCACAAGCTTGAGCTGATCGACGATCGTGCGGGCAACGGACTCTTCCTCGACCTGTTCCTTGACGAACCATTCCAGAAAATCGTGCGAGGCGTGATCCTTTTCGGCCAATGCCAGATTCGACAAATCGTTGATCAAAGCGGTAACTTTTTGTTCGTGCTTCAGGGACTCCTGGAAAACGTCCAGCGGGGACTTCCATTCGATCTTCGGGGCCTCGATCTGGGTGAGAGTCACTCGGCCGTCGCGGTCGTTTATGAAATCGAAAATCTTCATCGCGTGACCGTGCTCTTCTCCAGCCTGGACTCGCATCCACTGGGCCATTCCCTTGAAACTCTCCGCTTCAAAGTATGCCGACATCGACAAATAAAGATATTCCGAAAACAATTCCGCGTTGATTTGCTTGTTTAAGGCTTCCTGAACTTTTGGACTCAACATAAATACTCTCCTTTTGAAAAAGAATTTCTTGCTTTACCCCGAATATGCGGCAAACTATTTAGTGCCGTCAACAAAATGGGATCTGGCTCCCTTTATGGAGCCGATTCATGTGTTAGTTTACGTCATCGGGAGCCAGTCCCCATTTTGTTAGCAACACATAATCAAGGCGGCGTGCCAACAAAGCTGATCGGGAACTTCTCTGTGTCTCAGTCGGCCCGGCGGCGGCGGCACCGCGGACAAACTCCAAAAAACTCCAGCCTGTGACCGAGTACTTTATAACCACTCCAATCTTCCTTTCCGCCCCCTTTAATTGCAATGGGGGGGCCGGGGACGTCGTCGATCTTCATACAATAAACGCATCGCAAATGATCGTGATCCTCCACGTTTCCGTCGTAACGCGCCTCGCCGGAGCTAAAGTCTAATTTCTGTATTATTCCCCTCTGGTTGAGCAATTCCAGGTTGCGATACACGGTCCCCAGGCTTATTTTTGGCATCCTTCGGCGCAAAATGGCATAAAGGCCTGCTGCCGTAGGGTGCGTCTTCACCTTCCGGAGTTCTTCCAGAATCAATTTTCGCTGCCGGGTATTGCGATGCAAATTACTGCTAATCATGATGCGCCATTAACTCTACTAGTTATTATTACTGATTATTTTAAAAGTCAAGGGCCGGGCAGGAAATTTCTTCTCTAATTAAAAGACCAATTACCAGAACCGCAGGCGGGGGGGGATCTGTCAGCCGATTTCGATCTTGTTGATTTTCACTTGGGTGAACAGTTGCCGATGGCCGGTTTTGCGGCGGGAATTCTTACGGCGGCGGAATTTTTGCACGACCAATTTCGGCCCTTGGGCGACCGCCACGATTTCGGCCTGAACGCCGGCCGATTCCAGCACGGGCCGGCCGATTTTCAGGCCCTCGTCGTCGCGAAAGGCAAGAACCCGGTCGAAAGTGAGTTGGTCGCCCACCGATGCCTCGCGCAGATCGATATCTAAAATTTGCCCTTCTTCCACTTTGTATTGGCGCCCGCCGTCCGAAATGATCGCGTACATGACAGTTTCCTGCGACAAATTATCCTCTAAGTAATAATGAAACATTTAATTTTAATCAAAAGCACACTAGCATTACAAGGGCTATGGACGGAATTTTGATTAGCCGATATGCCCGGGGCAGAATTCAGCCCGCACCACTTTTGGCGGGTGTGGTGATGAATTTGACTAGGGGACAAAAAATCGTTATCGCAATTTTTCGACGCGGCGATTGCGTTGGACAAGTGCGCCACTGTTCACTGCCCGCTAATTTTTCGCCAATTTCACTTCCCGATCCTCGGCGTCTCGGCAGTCGATTGACAGGTGTTCCGGTGGAACTCCCTTGGCGGGAATGACCAGTATTGACATTTTTCCATGCTCTTCCAACCTTGCCAGTTCGTGGCGCTTGCGATTATTCAGGTAATCGGCCACGTCTTCGGCCACGGTAATGGAAACCTTGGTGATTTGCGGCCGTTGGCCGGCCAGGATCAGCAGGCGGATGACTTCCAGGGCCATGCTTTCGGGAGTTTTGACCATGCCAGTGCCGTTGCAACTGGGACATTGGGCGTATGCGCTGAGTTTGGGGTTGGTGCGCACGCGTTGCCGGGTCATTTCGATCAGTCCGAATGGGCTGGTGCGGAGGATTTTGGTTCGTGCCCGATCGCGTTTTACGGCGTCTTTGAGTGCCCGTTCCACGCCCCGGCGGTGTTTTTCCTTGCGCATGTCGATAAAGTCGTTGACGATCACGCCGCCCAGATCGCGGAGCCGGATTTGCCGGGCGATTTCCTTGGCGGCCAAGAGATTAATTTGATGGGCGGTATCTTCGGCCGAGCCTTCCGCGCGGAAACTGCCGCTGTTGACGTCAATGGCCACCAGGGCTTCGGTCTGGTCGATGACGATCGATCCGCCCGACTTCAAGGGCACTGCGCGGCGGTGGATTTTAGCGATTTCCTCATCGAGGTTGTATTTGTAGAAGAGCGGCTCCTTGCCCTCGAATAGTTGCAGGCGGTTGACGTAGCGAGGCATCACCAATTGCAGAAATTCCTTGGCCCGTTCGTATGCCTTTTGCTCGTCGATGTAGATCGTGTCCACGTCGGTGGTGAAGATGTCGCGAATGGTGCGGATAATCATGTCGTTTTCTTCGTAGATGTCGACCGGGCCGGACAATTTGCGGATCCGCCGCACGATTACTTTCCACAGCCTGAGCAAGTACGCCAGGTCGCGGGAAAGTTCGCGTTTGGTGCGGTCGCTGCCGGCGGTGCGGACGATGAAGCCCAGGCCCTTGGGCGGGTTGAGTTCGTACATGATGTCGCGCAATCGCCGGCGCACGGCTTCATCCTCGATTTTCCGCGACACGCCGATCCGTCCCAGGGCGGGCATGAGGACCAGGTATCGGCCGGGAATGCTGATGTACGTGGAGAGCGTGGGGCCCTTGCTTCCGATGCCTTCCTTAATCACCTGCACCAGCAATTCGTCGCCGCGGCGAAGAATGTCCTGAATGGGCGGTTTGAATCGGGGCCGGCTGCTGGGATAGAACTGTTTGCGCCGGGCGGAATCGCCGGATTCTGTTTCATCGTCGAATTCGGTGGTGTCGGCCCAGGCGTTGCCGCCGTTTCCGCGGCGCGGCCCGCGCCGGGCATCGCCGGGATCAAAGGGCTTTTCCGGATCGTAACCGCCTTGGCGGAAATACTGCGGCTCGACGTCGCTTATGTGCAAAAAACCGTTCCGCCCCACGCCGAAATCGACGAACGCCGCCTGGATGCTCGGTTCCAGATTAACGACCACGCCTTTATAGATGTTGCCTACGTAATTATCCTGCCCGGTGCGTTCAATATAGAGTTCTTCAAGCACTCCGTCTTCGACGACGGCGATGCGACATTCCTCCGGTTGGGAGACGTTGATCAGCATTTCCTGCTTCATAAATAATCTTTCTTATTCGGCAAAATTGATGAGTACGCAATTGCTCGGCGGGTAATTTGCCGGTAAAGCGACGATTCGCGGCGGACGTCAGGGACCCAATTCCACGGCGGTGCGCGTCAGGCGCACGCCGCGCGATTCGAGGTCCTCCAGTCCCAATGCTGCAAGCACGTCGCGGGGGCCGACGCCGCCTTCCTGGGCGATCTTCAAGCGCATCAGCAGCACGCCCCGGCGGAAACTCAGTTCTTCCAGCATGGGACGCAGATCGACCGGCGCACGGCCATGGGGACGCGTAATCGTACAGGTTGATTGGGCCAATAAGCGATTGATCCGCCGGTCCAGCCCGACATCGAGCGGCGGCGGAATCGGCGCTTCGTAGGATGCGCCGCAGGCTCGGGCTTTTTTCGCGCCCGGCGCAAGGATTTCGGCCGACAGCGGCAGCAAGCCCCGGGGGGCTTGTGATTTCAGCCTCGCCAGCAAATCCTCGGCGCTTAGGGATTCGGCCAATTCGAGTTCCATGACTTCGTCCGCGCCTTCGATGCCTACCGCCAGGGGCAAGGGAAAGGTCATCCGCGGTTTCGGATGGAATCCCTGGCTCATGCCCAGCGGCACGGAGGCGCGGCGAAAAAGCCGCTCGAAACACCGCATCAGGTCGCGATGCCCAATCAGTCGCAGTTCGTCCTGCTTGCAAAAGCGAATACGTACTCGTAATCGAACCATCCGTTCGTGTTTCCCCCCGCTGCCGTAGCGGCCGGGAAACTTAATTAAGTTTAAAGTTATCAGTTTTCAGTTTACAGTTTACTCGCTCCCCTACGGGTCGCGGCTAAACGAACGAAATACAACGTTAAAATGGCCATTTAATTTCAGGATAATCTCGGTTATCAGTAAACTAATGGGTCAGTAAACTGACCATCCCATATTTCTAATCCCCAATCCCCAATTTCTAATCTCTAATCCCTTTCTATTGCACCGCGCCGGGCATATTTTTCTTTAATTCTTCATTAAGGTAGCTTTTGATCTCCCGGGCGTTTTCCATGGACAGGGCCTTGGCGGCGACGGCTTTGCATCGTTCCAGCGTCACGCGGCGGATGACGTTTTTAATTTCCGGGATGGAGCTGGGAGCGACGCTGAACCGAGTCAAACCCAGGCCCAAAAGCAACATGGTGTAGGTCGGGTTGCCGCTCATCTGCCCGCACATATTAATGGGCACGTTTTTCCGGCCGGCGGTTTCGATGGCCATGATAATCAATTTCAATACTGCGGGGTCGGCCGCATTGTACAACTGCACGACGTCTTTGTTGCTGCGGTCGACCGCCAAGGTGTACTGGATCAAATCGTTTGTGCCGATGCTGAGGAAATCCACTTCTTCGGCAAAGTGATCGAGCATCATTACCGCCGCGGGCACTTCCACCATCATGCCGATAGGCACGTCGCGGTTGAAAGGCACGCCGTGCTCTTCCAGATCCTCCATCACGTCGGCAAGCACCATTTTCGCCTGTCTCAGTTCCAAGAGCGTGGAAACCAGGGGGAACATGATCTGCAAATTGCCCGTTGCGCTGGCCCTTAGCGCCGCGCGAAGCTGGGTGCGGAACAGGGGCAGATTCCTCAGCGCCAGGCGGATGCTGCGCAAACCGAGAAATGGATTGCGCGACTCGTCCGGGGCGGGGCCGTGCGGTATTTTGTCGGCGCCCATGTCGAAAGTGCGGATCGTCACCGGCCGATCGCCCATGGCCTTTACCACCTGCATATAGGCCTCGAAATGCACCTCTTCGGTCGGTTCGGTTTCGCTGCCCAGATATAGAAACTCGGTGCGGTAAAGGCCCACGCCGTCGGCGCCGCGGTCGATGCAATGTTCGACTTCGTAGGGGAATTCGATGTTGCCGAGAATCTGAACGCGCAGGCCGTCGAGGGTTTCGGCCGGCAAATCCTTTAGCGGCTCCAACTTGGCCGCCATGGAGCGCAGCTCTTCGGCTTCGTGGCGATAGCGGGCGAGCGTTTCCTCGTCGGGCTGGAGGATCACCAGGCCCTTGTCGCCGTCGATGATTGCCAGTTCCCCGCCCGAAACCTCCGCCAAGAACGGGCCGGTGCCCACCACGGCCGGAATTTCCAAGGCTTCGGCCACGATCGCCGTATGGCTGCCCAGCCCGCCGATCTCGGTAACGAAACCGCGGACAAAATGCCGATCAAGGTTGGACGTTTCGCTGGGGGTAAGGTTGTGGGCCAACACCAGTACGGGCGAACTGAGATGCGCAATGCCTTCCCGGCGGTGGCCCAAAAGATGCCGCAAGAGCCGCTTTTCGATGTCGAAAATGTCGGTTGCACGCTCGGCCAGATTGGAACTTTCCAACTTCTGGAACACCTGGGCGTAGCGGCGCAACGTGCGGCTGACGGCATACTCCGGCGAGTAATGACGCTGGGCGATCATCTCTTCCAATTCGCTGCGGAGCCGGACGCTCTGGAGCATTTGCAGGTGGGCCTCGAAAATCGCCGCATATTGCTCGCCCAGTTCCAAAGCCACGGCGTCGCGGTGCCGCGATATCTCCGAGGCGGAGGCGGCAATGGCTTTATCGAGCCGTTCCAATTCGTCGACCACGGTGTCGCGGGTGACGAAACGGCGGGGGATGCGGAATCCCTCGTTGTCCATCACCAGCGCCTCGCCTATGGCAACTCCCGGCGAAACGGCAATCCCTTGTAACTTGAGCATGGAAAAAATGATCCGTTATATTCTTTGGGCGCGGCCAACGGTCGCGGCTTTATGTGTTATGTTGTTATACGCGACCGACCAACCGACCATGGCCGACCAACGCGACCATGCTCCGCATGGTGCCCCGTCGGTGCCCGATGGTGCCCGTTGGTGCCCGTCGCGGCTTTATGATGGTTTTGGCTCGGCGAATAAAGGCTCCATGGCATCTAGGACGTCTTCGGCGTCCGGGCCGGTTGCTTCCAGCAATACCTGCGATCCGTACTGCATTACGAGTGAAAGGATTTGTAAAACGTCGGTTCCTTCCGCCTGCTGGCGGTCTTTGCTTAAGACCACCTTGGAGCGAAACTTGCGGACGACCTTGACAATGTCGACGGCCGCTCGGGCGTGAACTCCTGCCGGATCGGTAACGACCACGGTTCGGGTGGCTTTTTGCTCGGACATGTCTCGGTCAGGGTCCAAACTGATTATTGTCGGCTTCGTTAAGTAGTTGTTTGATCTCCTCCGCGGTTTTGGCCTGCTTCAGGAAGCGGCAAAAGGTATCGTCGCGCAATTGACGAGAAATGTTTTCCAACGCCCGGAGGTGATCGCCGGGCCTGTCGGGCGGTGAAATCAACAAAAAAAACAGGTTCACCCTTTCGCCGTCAAGGCTGGCAAAGTCCACGCCTTGCCGACTCACGGCCACCGCCCCCAGCAAGTGCTCCACGCTGGGATGCTTGGTGTGAGGCACGGCCACTCCGCGGCCTATTCCGGTGCTGCCAAGTTCCTCTCGCTTGAGAATCGCCTTGACAATGCTATCTTTTTCCCCGGGAGCGATTTTACCGGCATCGAGCAGGGCCTGGACTATTTCCCGAATGGCCCCCTCCTTGTCTTTTGCCGCCAGATCGGCGCGAATCGCCTCAGGACAGACAAAGTCGGCAAACTTCATGCACGTTTTCTCCGTTATTTATTCCCTCGTGTGCCACTGCTTGCTTGCATGCAGTGTTTTGCGTTTATGACGGTATCAATAAACACGGCTTACGAATAAACCGTGGCACACATTTTATTATTTAATGAACACGGCTTACGAATAAACCGTGGCGTACATTTAAATTTAAACGTTGTCAATCCTCTTCTTGAAAATCGCCGGCAGGTTCCTGCCGCCGGCGCCCGGCACTGCGGTGTCGGTCTTCCAACTTGCCTTTATATTTGCGCAATTGTTGTTCTATTTTATCAACCACCTGCTCGATGGAGCCCAGTAGATTATCTGACATGCTGGAGGCCAGAAAGTCGGGCTTGTGCTTGGACGAAACCTTCAAATCGACCCGGAGCATCTCGCTATGTTCCAAGTCTAAAGTCAGTTCGACAGCCGAGATGTGGTCGTAAATTCGCGGCAACTTCTCTAATTTTTCGCTGATTTTCTCCTGTGTCTCATCGCTGATATGCCCATGCCGCGTGGAAATGTTGATCTTAACCAAGTGAACTCCTTTCTTGGATCACACCGCATCGAATACCAGAATTATCAAGTTTTAATCATTTTAGCGTGGATTTCTCCAGGGCACAAACTCAAGGCGTCTCAATTGCTGATTTCAATCTATTTACATAAACAAGTCTAGCTTTTTGAAGAATTAGCGTAAGGGGGATTGCTCGGGGGGGTGGTATTACACTAGATGAACCTTAAATATGCCACATGGACCTTAAATACGCCAGATGAGCCTTAAAAACGCCAGATGAGCCTTAAAAACGCCACTTGTGTACAATAAAAAGTCCCCCTCTCCCTCCGGGAGAGGGTTTGGGTAAGTGCTTAAAAATTGAAAATTGTTGTATTGTGGTTTTTCTCCGTTTAGGACGGATTACACATCCGTCTTACGGTGTATCGGCGGCGTTTTCCCGGGCGGCGTTGCCGGCTTTTTCTTCGGCTGTCTTGATGCGGATTTCTTTGGCCTCCAGGCGTTGTTTCCATCGTTGTACGGGCTGTTGCCGCTTAGCAGGGGTTTGTTCGGGCTGATAAGACAGCGTCTTTTCCGTAATATCTTTCAGATTCCATGAACTCAGCACTCGGAGCGCCAAATTCTCGTTTTCCAGGAAATTAACCAGTTTTTCATCCTCTCCCGATTCCAGGTCTTTGTTGGTGTACCCCCATAACATGTGATACATTTCGGCGGCCGTTTGCGGATAGCGGTTTTCCAGCCATTTGCGGACGGCGGCGGCCGTTTCGGGATCACGGGAGACGGCCTCGCGGAGTTGATCGATGTAATCCGACCAATCCGGTTTGCTCGCGGGATCATCCAATACTGTTACCATGTGGTCAAAATAACCGAGATATCCCAAGCATCGAATCGCCAGCCAGCGGACTTCTTTTCGGCGATGTTTTTCGGCCAATTCCATTAAGCCGCGTTGCGCGGGACGGGTCGGCGGCAATTCCCGCAACGTTTGGCTTATCGTCGCCGATGCGCCGCTATCCAACTTGCTGATCGGTTCGGCATCGATCCATTTGGGAAATTCTTTGAACGCAGCCAAATCACCCGGCAATTGATCTACAATCTTGAATCGCGCCGGGGCTGCGATCTCCAAGGTTTTTTGGCCCGTTTCGTCCCAAAGAACGTGTCCCGCCGTGACCAAAAAATCGGCTGTAAGTCGGGCGGTTTCGGTTTCCGGGTTGACGCCCGGAGCGTGAATGTTGCGCACTTCGGCCGCGACTATGGCCTCGGGATCCTTATAAGTGATCACTCCCGCTCGCGCGCCGATTATTATCCGCAAGCGTGCGCCGGCATTGGCCAAAGGCATGGTAACAATCCGCCCAAAGCGGATTTTTATGCCCGGCGGTTCCCGGGCACTGGCAGGCACCAGTTCCAACTCCGTGCCGCCGAGAAGCCGTAATTTGACCGTTGCGCCGAGGGTAATCTCCGGCCGATAGGTAGGCAAGGCAATAAGTCGTTCATTGGCGGTTAGACGATCTTTGCCTGTCAGGCGTTGCCAATCGGCCCCCGCGCCGGCGCCGAGTAATATCTGATCCTCGGAAGTGCAATTCCCCAGCCATTCGGAAAGGGGCGGAGTTTTTTCTTCGGGCGGTTTAGCGCCGCCGGGGACCGCCGCATTTTCGGCCGGCTCGCCAGGCGGCGGTTGTTTAGGCGTTTCAGCAGGTTCCTTGGATTGGGCGTCCCGGCCTTGATCGACATCGGTCTTGGGACTCGGACCGGTTTGGGCCGTGGTTTCAGGCTCTGATACCGTCCCGGTAACGCCGCTTTCGGATGGTTTTGCGGATTCGGCCGCCGCGGGGGCGGGAGTGGTCGCCTTTGCGGCCGATTCCGAGGAAGATTTCGATTCCGGGCCGGTCAATTTATCTTCGGGCTTTGCCTTGGCGGACGTGTCCGATGCGGTTTTTGCCGGCTGCGGCGAGGTCTGCTTCGTTTCCGCGGCAACCTGTTTGTTCTCTTGCACCATGCCTAAGCTAACCAGCATGTTTCCCATGATAGTGCCCGGCTCAAAACACCCTAATGCCTTAAGCAATACAATCAACAGACAAACCGCCAGGACGCCGGCGGTGGCAAACGATACCCAGCGATATTTTTTAGTCGGTTCGCGTAAATACTCGGGAATAGTGGGCTTGGGGCGGGCTCTTCGCTCGGATTCGGCGTCCGTGCTGGTAGACGAAAAAGCGGGCAGGGGCGGGGGCAATACGATCTCGGTTTGCGAGTCCGCGGATATCAGTATCTCATCCTTCGTCGATTGGGAAGATTGAACGTGGATATCATACATCCGCTGCCGGCTGGCAGGCTCGATCTCCGCCGGTTCGCCCAGCACCAACGTCAATATCTGATGGCAGGCCGAGACTTCGGCCAAATGGATGTCCGAATCCAAGCAAATCTTTTCAAACTCCGTTACCTTTTCGGGTGGAAGCGTGTTGTCGAGGTATTCGGCCACGGCATTGGGACCTAAACTCGGACCAGCGGACGTGGAATCCGGCGCATTGACACTCGGCCGGCGCATGAGATCCTTTATGCGATGAATCAAATCGGAAGCAAACGCGCTTTCCTCAATTTTTTTGCCGATGTCCCCGGCGTCCTCGGGCTCGAGAATGCCGTCCAGATAGGCCAACATGGTCCGCAAGGTAAGTCGCATGGAAAGGTCCCTTTCATGCAAGGATGGGATATAACCCCACTAAATAACTAAATAAAATAATTATCGTTTCCCTGGATCCCTCCTTACTTATTAGTGGTCAAACATTAGTGGAAACCGTTCATCAATTTTGGATTTTTCGGGTTTTTTGGCAAATTGGGTAGTTGGCTAAAGATGTTCCAGCACTACGAAAAACCATTTAAAGATTATCAAAAAAACCCCTATACGGGCAGTTGACGTTATTTTCCAAAAACGATATGATTTGAGATTTCCCGCATTATAGGCGGTAGTTATTTTGGCAATTGGGAATGGAAAGTTACCCGGAGGACGTCCGTGGCCGGCCAGACAAACGAAATAATTCGCATTCGCATGGAAGCCTACGATCATGCGATACTGGATCAGTGCGCGATGGATATCGTAGACACGGCCAAGCGGACAAACTCCGTGGTTCACGGTCCGATTCCCTTGCCTACCCGCATCGAGCGGTACACGGTGCAATCCAGTCCCCATGTGGACAAAAAAGCCCGGCAGCAGTTCGAGATCCGCACGCACAAACGGCTGATCGACATTATGCAGGCCACGGCCAAGACGATCGAAGCCCTGAACAAGTTAAACCTGCCGGCCGGCGTGGATATTAAAATCAAGGCCACCAGCAGACATTAAAAAAACAATATGAACTGGAAGCTTGACGGGTAATACCGGCAATGGGCCGGTTGTTCCGGTCATGCGAGCAGCAAAAGGCAAAAACGATGGCACTTGGACTACTCGGCCGCAAGGTCGGGATGACTCAGATTTTCGATCCGACCGGAGAAGTAATTCCGGTCACGGTCATTCAGGCCGGCCCCTGCCATGTCCTTCAAATCAAAACGGAAGGACAGGACGGGTACGAAGCCGTGCAACTGGGTTATTTGGATAAACCTCGCCGTCTTGCCACACGCAGCGCTCGCGGACACGTTGCCCGGTTGGATAGCAAAACCCAAAAACGCCGCGCGGCCGCGGGCCTGCAAAGCATTGCTAAAGCCGATTGCGAACCCAAACGGTTCATTCGCGAGTTCCGTGTAAAAAGCGACGGCTACCAGATCGGCCAGGAATTAAAGGTCGATATCTTCGAGAAAATCAAGGCCGTCGACATTATCGGCACTTCCAAGGGACGCGGCACCGCCGGTGTGATGAAACGGCATAATTTCCGCGGACAACGAGCCTCGCACGGCGTGAAAAAAGTGCATCGCCACGCGGGATCCATCGGTTGCAACACCGATCCGCATCACGTTTTCAAGGGCCATCGCATGGCCGGCCATTACGGACACGAGCGCTGCACGATGCGGAATCTCAAGGTCGTCAAAATCGACGTGGAAAACAACCTGCTGATCGTCCGCGGCGCAGTGCCGGGCCCCATCGGCGGTTATGTAATGGTTCGGGAAACAAACAAATTGGGAACTTAACATGGTCAGTTTGCCCATATACGATCGCACAGGAGCGGAGGTCGGCAAGTACGAACTCGACCCGGCCGAACTGGCCCCGCGCATCAGCAAACAACTGGTGCACGACGTGGTGGTCATGTATCAGGCGAACAAGCGTTTGGGAACGGTAAAAACAAAGGGCCGTTCGGAAGTGGCCGGCACGACAAAGAAAATGTACCGGCAGAAAGGCACCGGCAACGCCCGGGCCGGCTCGCGCCGCAGCGGCATTCGGCGGGGCGGCGGCGACATCCACCCCCGCGTCCCACGCGACTGGTCGTATCGGCTGACGAAAAAGGCGATCCGGCTGGCCACGCGCATGGCCGTGGCCTCGAAAATCGGCGAAAACCAGGTGATGCTGATCGATAAATTGTCCTTCGCCCAGCCCAAAACCAAGGAAATGGCCGCCATTTTGAAGGCGCTTAAGATAAACGGCGAAAGCCTGCTGGTGGCCGTCGACGGCTACGATGTAAACGTGTACAAGAGCATTAGCAATATCAAGAACGTATCGGTTTTGCCCGTGGCTGAACTAAACGCCCTGAGCGTGTTGCGTCCGCGCCGGTTGCTCATGACGACCGCCGCCCTGGACGCCTTTCGCAATAAGGCGGCGGGGAAACTATAAGAATTTTATTTATACTTGTTCCCGGGCTCTGCCTGGGAACGCAACATTTAGATTTGTGAGTCAAAAAACATTCCCAGGCAGAGCCTGGGAACGAGGACAAGGAATAGTGCGATGGCCAGAGACATTACTAAGACCAGGCTGGCCCTGGAGCCGAATCAGATTATATTCCGGCCGCTGGTCACCGAAAAAGGCATGCACAAGGCCGAACGCAACAACGCCTATGCCTTCGAGGTCAGCCGGCTGGCTGGAAAAGAGGATATTCGCCGCGCGGTGGAAGAGTTGTTCGATGTCAAGGTGTTGCACGTGAACACGCAAAACCGCAAGGGCAAGCCGCGCAAGACCCGTTTCCGCAGCGGACATACCAAAGCCTGGAAAAAGGCCGTCGTAACATTGGATAAAGAACACAGGATTAATTTCTTTTAAAGTTATCGGTAATCAGTTTTCAGTTATCAGTTATTTTAATGCTGAAACTGACGACTGAAAACTGAAAACTGAGAACTGAAAACTGATAATGGGAATTCGCCGATACAATCCGACTACGCCTGGACGCCGCGGGGCCACGGTGAGCGACTTTGCCGAATTGACGCCTGGCGCCAAGCCGGTCAAAAGCCTGATGATTCCCAAACGCAAAAAAGGCGGCCGGAACAATCAGGGCGTGATTACCTCGCGGCATCGAGGGGGCGGGCACAAACAGCATTACCGCTTGATCGACTTCCGCCGCAACAAAGACGACATTCCCGCCGTGGTCAACTCGATCCAATACGATCCCAACCGCAGCGCGCGCATCGCCCTGCTGTACTATGCCGACGGCGAAAAGCGCTACATTTTGGCCCCCGAAGGGCTAAAGGCGGGCGATAAAGTCCAAAGCGGGAAAGACTCGCCTCCGGCCGTGGGCAACTGCCTGCCGCTTTCGTACATACCCTTGGGGTTGGACATCCACAACATCGAAATGCAGCCCGGGCGGGGCGGCGTTTTGTGCCGTTCGGCCGGCATGAAGGCCACTTTGGCCGCACGCGACGCCGATTGGGCGCAGATCAACCTGCCCAGCGGCGAAATCCGCCGTGTCCCAGCCACTTGCCGGGCGACCATCGGCAGCATCGGCAATTCCGATCACATGGGCATCGTCTTGGGTAAGGCCGGACGAAAACGCTGGATGGGCCGGCGACCGCACGTCCGCGGAACCGCCATGAATCCCGTCGACCATCCCCACGGCGGCGGCGAGGGCCGCACCAAGGGCGGCCGGCACCCGGTCAGTCCCTGGGGCAAGTTGGCCAAGGGCGGCTCCACCCGTAAACGCCGCAAACCATCGAACAAAGCCATAGTCCGTCGCCGCAAATCGCGCCGCTACGGACAATTAAAATTGAAATAGCAGTCCGCTATCAGCAGTCCGCTATCAGCCAGATTTCTTACGGCTGAAAGCTGAAAGCTGATGGCTGAAAGCCGAAAGCTGAAAAATGGGTAGATCACTAAAAAAAGGTCCTTTTGTGAATCCCAAGTTGTTCCTGAAAGTGGAACGGCAAAACTTGGCGGGAACTAAGGATCCGATCAAAACCTGGGCCCGGGCCTGTACCATCATCCCCGAGTTTGTCGGGCATACGTTCATGGTCCACAACGGCAAAGTACACATAAAGGTGTTCGTTACCGAAGAGATGGTCGGCCACCGGCTGGGTGAATTCTCGCCCACGCGGACGTTCCGCGGCCATGGCGGGAAGGGCGGAAAAAAGTAACATGGCATATAAAGCGGTACATCGTTTCGCACGGATAAGCGCACGAAAGGTGCGCCCTATAGCCGACTTGATCCGCGGCAAAGGGACCGACGAGGCCCTTAACGTGCTTCGTTATCAGCCCCACCGCGGCGCGCGGATGCTGGAAAAGGTCCTGCGCAGCGCTTTGGCCAACGCCGAAGACCTGCGTGCCCCCAACCTGCATCACTTAAGGGTGATCGACGTGCAAGTGGATCAAGGACCGATGATGAAACGCATGCGCCCGCACGCCAGAGGCATGGCCTCGGTCATTTTAAAACGCATGTCGCACATTCGCATAGCATTGGAATAAATTGTTTAGTCCCGGCACTCGTGCCGGGCGTTTAGAGGACTGTCGCATATCCGAATAGCATTGGAATAAATTGTTTAGCCCCGGCGCTTGCGCCGGGCGTTTAGAGAACCAACGTATGGGTCAAAAAGTCAATCCGGTCGGGTTTCGCACGGGCATCATGATCGGCTGGAAAAGCCGCTGGTACGCCTCGAAGAAGGAGTTTGCCGAACTTCTGGTGGAAGACCAGAAGATCCGCGATTTTATCAAGAATCGTAAAGATAAGGGAGGCAAACCGCTTTACCCGTCGATTGCCAAAATCGAAATCGAACGAACCCGCGACGAAGTAAAAGTGATCCTTTTCTCCGCGCGGCCCGGAGTGTTGATAGGACGCAAGGGCGAGCGCGTCGAAGAAATGCAAAAGGAACTGCAACAAAAAACCGGCCGCAGGATAAATATTAAGATCGAGGAAATTAACCGGCCGGAAATAGTCGCCCAGTTGGTGGCCGAAGACATCGTGGAACAGTTGGAAAAACGGGCCGGGTTCAGGCGGACTATGAAGCGGGCGATGGAACAAACAATGGAAGCGGGCGCAAAGGGGATCAAAATCCAATTGGCCGGCCGATTGGGCGGGGCGGAAATGTCACGCCGCGAAAAACAAATCACCGGCTCCATCCCCCTAAGCACCTTGCGGGCAAAAATAGATTACGGTTTCGCCGAAGCGCTGATCTCCCAAGGTCACCTCGGCGTGCAAGTTTGGATCAATCAGGGAACATATAGCGAGGACGACATCGATGGCACTGATGCCAAAACGAGTCAAGCACCGAAAAAGCCAAAGAGGGCGTATAAAAGGTAACGCCTCCCGCGGAAACCGCGTCGTTTTCGGCGATTACGGCCTGCAAGCCACTCAAGGCGGGTGGATAGGCGCGGCCACGATCGAAGCCGGGCGTATCGCGGCGCAGCAGTACCTGCGCACCGAGGGCCGCTTGTACATCCGCATGTTCCCACACAAACCGATTACCTCGATCCCCTTGGAAACCCGCATGGGCAAGGGCAAGGGCGAGCCGGAATACTGGGCCGCGGTGGTCAAGCCGGGAACGGTGTTGTTCGAGATCAGCGGGGTGACCGAAGAGGCCGCCCGCATGTGTTTCACCCGCCTAGCCCACAAAATGCCGGTCAAAGTCCGCTTCATCAAGCGGCGCACTATGTAGGCCCTTTACGGGAAGAAATTATGAGTAAGGCATCCGAACTACGCGACATGAGCAACGAGCACTTGGCGTTGACCTTGAAGGATACGACCAAGAACTTGTTCCGCCTGCGCTTGCAAGCCCAGACCGAACGGCTCGATGCACCCAGTGAATTGCGAAAACAGCGCCGCTTGATCGCCCGCATTAAGACCATCCAACATGAGCGTAAGCGTGCGGCAGCCAAAGCGGCCGCCGCGGCTTCCGCACAACCGCAGGAACCCAGCCATGCCTAAGCGAGTGGAAATCGGCATCGTCATGAGCGACAAGACGGCAAAGACCCGCCGGGTGGAAATTCCCCGCCTGGTGAAGCATCCCCGGTACGGCAAATATCTTCGCCGCAAGACGGTATGCTACGTTCACGACGAGAACAACGAATCCCATAGCGGCGACGTGGTGGAAATCATCGAATCCCGTCCCACCTCGCGGATGAAGCGCTGGGCACTGGTGCGGGTCGTGGAAAAGGGCAAGATGATCGACCTGGCCGCGATGCGCGCCGCTGCCCGGGCAAAGAAAAAACAAGTCGAACAAGAAGAAACAACCGAATAACGTTTAGCCCCGGCGCTTGCGCCGGGTGTGATATAGCGAACGTTTAGCCCCGGCACTCGTGCCGGGTGTGATGAAGGTCATCCTGAGTGCAGCGAAGGATCTGTGTTCCGTACCGAGATTCTTCGCTATGCTCAGAATGACACGAAATATGGATAGTAGACCATGATCCAAATGCAAACCCGACTCGCCGTGGCCGATAACACCGGGGCCAAGGCATTGGGGTGTATCAAGGTGTTGGGAGGATCTCGCCGGAGGGTGGCCGGGTTGGGCGATATCATCGTTTGCAGCGTTAAAGGCGTGATCGCGGGCAGCGACTTGAAAAAAGGCGCGGTGGTCCGTGCGGTGATCGTCCGCTGCAAGTTTCCAACCCGCCGGCCCGACGGCAGCTACGTCCGTTTCGACAGCAACGCCGCGGTGATTATCGACAACGAGAAGAACCCCCGCGGCACGCGCATTTTCGGCGCGGTCGCCAGGGAATTGCGAGACCGGAACTTCATGAAAATCGTCAGTCTCGCCAGCGAGGTGGTATGATGTTGATTAAAACCAACGATACGGTTCAAGTCATCAGCGGAGAAGACCGCGGCGCCAAGGGAAAGGTGCTGCGCGTCGACCGCGACGGCGGCAAACTGGTCGTGGAAGGCGTGAACCGCGTGTACAAACACGTCCGCCGCAGCCAGAAGAATCCCCAAGGCGGCCGGCTCTCGATGGAAATGCCCGTCTCGATTTCCAACGTGATGCTGGTTTGCGGTGCTTGCGGCGCACCCGCGCGGCTTGGCGCCCGCTACCTGGCCGACGGATCAAAGGAACGATATTGCAAGAAATGCGGCGCGGGCAACGGCATAGTTGCCCCAGCCAAGGCCCAATACGCCAAGAAGTAAAGGTAGGACGGATTTAAAATCCGTCCCACGACAAGGACAGTAGGACGACTTTTAAAGTCGTCCCACGACAAGCACGACACGATAAACATAATTATGTCCGCGAAAAAAGCAAAACCGGCCGAAACGACACCAGCCCAGGAGGCGGCGCCCCCCCCGGTGCCGCGCCTGTTGGAGCGCTACGAAAAAGAAATTCTGCCCGCGCTGGCAAAGCAGTTCGGCCGCGATAATCGGCACTCGCTGCCCAAACTGGAAAAGATCGTCATCAACATGGGCGTGGGCAAGGCCGCCGGCGAGAAAAAATTCCTGGAAGAGGCCCAGGACGCCATGAAGCAGATTTCCGGGCAAAAACCCTTGGTAACGTTAAGCCGCAAGTCGATCGCCAACTTCAAGCTCCGCGAGGGGATGGCCATCGGCTGCAAAGTAACCCTCCGCGGCCGTAGGATGTACGAATTCCTGGACCGGCTGGTTTCGCTGGCCTTGCCACGGGTCCGCGACTTCCGCGGCCTGGATCACAATGCCTTCGACGGCCGAGGCAACTATAACCTGGGAATAACCGAACAAGTGGTCTTCCCCGAAATAAATCCGGACAAATTCACCGGAGTCCAAGGGATGAACATCACCTTGGTGACCACCACCGCCAGCGACGACGAGGCGCGGGAATTGCTTCGCCGCCTGGGCCTACCGCTTAAAGCGGCCTGACAAACTACATTGTGTGCCACTGCTGGCTAGCCAGCAGTGCAGAACCGCAAAAATTTGTACCGCTGCAACAAAAACCATTAATAGCGAATAAGTCCGAGCAGAACCAAGGATCGATACCGCATGGCAAGTAAATCGAAAATCGCAATGTCGCTACGCCCGCCCAAGTTTTCCACCCGACTGGTAAGGCGGTGCCGGATTTGCGGACGGCCCAGGGCCGTTTATCAGAAGTTCGGCATTTGCCGGATTTGTTTCCGTAATTTGGCGGACGAAGGAATGATCCCCGGCGTCCGGAAGGCGAGTTGGTAAAGGGAACCCAATAATATGATGACCGACCCCATCGCCGACATGTTGACCCGCATCCGCAACGCGGTTCGCGTTGAACGGCCCCACGTCGACATTCCCTTGTCCAAGGTAAAACGCGGACTGGCGGAAGTCCTCAAACGCGAGGGCTACATCTGGGACTGGGAGGAAATGCCCGACAAACCGCACAGCCATCTTCGCGTCCATTTGAAGTACGGCCCAAACGGCGAACGGATAATCCGCCGCATCCGCCGCGTGAGCAAACCCGGCCGACGCATATACAAAGGCTCCGACGGACTGAAACCCATCCTGGGCGGATTGGGAATCAGCATCCTCAGCACCAGCCGGGGCGTAATAAGCGACCGCGAAGCCCGGCAACGACGCCTGGGCGGAGAAGTGCTCTGCGAAGTATGGTAATCGATTGAGATTTGAAATTTGAGAATTGAGATACAAAATCGTGCTCTCAAGATGTGATCGAGTTTTACAGGAGATTTAACCAACGCCATGTCCCGCATCGGAAAAAAACCGATACCCATCCCCAAGGGAGTTAAAGTCCAACTGGCCGACCGCACTATCACAGTGGAAGGTCCGAAAGGCGAACTCCATTGGGAATTCCGGCCCGAAGTGTCGGTTGCCTACGACGAAAAGGCGCAAATCCTTTCCGTTGCCCGGTGCGACGACCAGCGCTTAAGCCGCGCCCTGCACGGGTTGACCCGGGCCATAATCGTCAACATGATCGTGGGAGTTACCCAAGGCTACGAAAAGCGGTTGGAGATTATCGGCGTGGGCTATCTGGCCGCGGTGTTGGGCAAAGTGCTGCAATTGCGAGTGGGATTCGCCAACGAACTTCAAGTGCCCATTCCCGAGGGCATCAAGGTTTCCGTGCCCGACCAACAGCATATCGTCATACAGGGGATCGACAAGCAATTGGTGGGGCATTTTGCCGCTTGTGTCCGCGCCAAGCGCAAGCCGGAACCATACAAAGGCAAAGGCATCCGCTACCTCGGCGAGCCGGTCCGCCGCAAACAAGGCAAGGCCATGGTCAAATAACCATAAAGCCGCGACGGGCACCAACGGGCACCATCGGGCACCGACGCGCAGCGTTGGTCGGCATGGTCGGTTGGTCGGTCGCGATAGGAATATCACTCGTTCCCAGGCTCAGCCTGGGAATAAAATACGAACGAATACGACGTTCCCTGGCAGAGCCTGGGAACGAGGAATGTAAAACCATGAGACACGAAAAACAAATCGGCTTGCAGCGAAAACGCCGCGGATTGCGGGTCCGCAATCGGCTGAAACGCGTGGCCGTCCGCCCGCGCCTAAGCGTGTTCCGCAGCCACAAGCATTTTTACGCCCAGATCATCGACGACGGCGCCGGGCGGACACTGGCGTCCGCAAGCACCATGGAAAGCGCATTGAAAAAACAATTGAAGTACGGCGGGAACAAGGCTGCCGCGGCGATGGTCGGCAAGACGATCGCCCAGCGGGGCATCGAGGCCGGAATCAAAGAAGTCGCTTTCGATCGCCGGGAATATATGTATCACGGCCGCGTGGCCGCATTGGCCGACGCCGCCCGCGAAGCAGGACTAGTTTTTTAAAGAAACGAACAACAAATCCATGTCAACCGAATCAACACAAGGCCAACTGATCGACAAAGTGATCAAGATCCGCCGTTGCGCGGCGGTGGTCAAAGGCGGCCGGCGATTCAGCTTTACGGCCATGGCGGTCGTGGGCGACGGCCAAGGCAAAGTAGGCTGGGGATACGGCAAGGCCAACGAGGTTCCCCCAGCCGTGGAAAAGGCCGTAAAAGACGGTTCGCGGAACCTGACCCCCATCCACGTCGAAGGCACTTCGATTCCGCACGTGGTTCATGGCCACTTCGGCGCTTCCAAGGTGGTGCTGATTCCGGCCGGACCGGGCACGGGCGTGATCGCCGGCTCGGCGGTCCGCGCGGTTTGCGAGGCCTGCGGCATCCGCGACATCCTTACCAAAAGTTTCGGCTCCTCCAATCCCATCAACCTGGTCAAAGCCGCCATCGACGGTTTAAAACAACTGCGATCCAAGCACGACGTCGAACGGCTGCGGGGGGTTTCGCTTACATGAACCTAAACGACGTTCACAAGGATATACATCGAAATAAATCGAAAAAACGCATCGGGCGCGGCCCGGGCTCCGGCCACGGCAAGACATCCACCCGCGGCAGCAAGGGGCAAGGGTCCCGCTCCGGTTATTCCTCGATGCGGGTGTTCGAGGGCGGGCAGATGCCCTTGGTCCGCCGCATCCCCAAACGCGGCTTTAATAACCGCTTTGCCCTAACCGTGACCGTGGTCAACCTCGGCGACCTAGACGCCAAATTCACTAGCGGCGAAGAAGTGACTCCCGAAACCCTAAAGGCCAAATCGCTGGCCAAGGGCGGTTACGACGTGCTTAAAGTGCTCGGCAACGGGGAACTGACCAAAAACCTGAAAATATCGGCCCACCGTTTCAGCCGCTCGGCCTTGGAGAAAATCGAAAAGGCCGGCGGCCAGGCCGTCGTACTTCCGGGCAAGGCCCCAGTGGTCAAAAACAAAACGAAAACCAAAACCAAGTGATAATTGTTTATTGGGTAATAAAAGAAATAACGCTGAGTTGCCGGCGGCTAACAGCCGCCGGGATTGAGGCGTAGTCTTTCCGGCGGTCGTTGACCGCCGGCTAGTAATATTATAAAGGATCGAGCGATGTGGGAAAAAATCCGTGTCATCTTCACGATCCCGGAACTGCGGCAGAAAATCCTGCTGACGCTGGCCCTTTTGGCCATCTACCGCGTGGGATACCAAATCCCCATGCCACTGGTCGATACCACCAAAATGACCGCGGCATTTAGTGAAGGAGGCGGTTTAACCGACCTGATGTCGCAAGTGGCGGTCTTCAGCGCCGCCCGACTTAATCAAGCCACGATATTCGGCCTGGGCATTATGCCCTACATTTCCGCCTCAATTATCTTCCAGTTGCTGGCCAGCGTTTATCCGCCCTTGGAAAAACTGCAAAAAGAAGGCGAAAGCGGCAGAAAAAAAATCAACGAATATACCCGCTACGCCACAATCGTGCTGTGCCTGGGGCAAAGTTGGTTTTACGTACAATATTCAACAAGATTTGTTTTCCCCCAATACCTGGACCACGGCAGTTTGCCCTTCCACTGGCAGTTCACGCTCGTGCTGACCATGACCACCGGCACGGCCTTCCTCATGTGGTTGGGCGAACAGATCGACGAGTACGGCATAGGCAACGGAATCAGCTTGCTGATTATGGCGGGCATCCTCGCCCGCATGCCCGAGGCAGGCATCGAACTCCTCTCCCCGTTGGCCAAAACCGGCATACAACTGGGCGCCGGCGGGCCTGGACAGGTCGATATCGTATCCATACTGGTCCTGGCCATACTGTTTGTGGCCGTGATAGTCGGCGTGGTTTTTATCACCCAAGGCCAGCGCCGCATTCCCACCCAAAGCGCAAAGCACGTGCGCGGGAGGCGCGTTTACGGCGGCTCGCGCCAGTATCTGCCCTTGCGGATCAACCAATCCGGCGTGATGCCCATCATCTTCGCCAGCAGCTTGTTGATGTTCCCCCAGGTGATCTTTCGGAGTATAGCCAATAGTCATGCCTCTTGGCTCCCCATATCGCAGGCCTTTGAACGGCAACATTCGTATACATATAATATTCTCTATATTATTTTGATTTACTTCTTCTGTTACTTCTGGACGGCCATCAGTTTCAATCCCAAGGACATGTCCGAAAACTTGAAGAATTACGGCACTTTCATCCCCGGTTATCGGCCGGGCCGGCGAACGGCTGAGTATTTGGAAAAAGTCATGGTGCGGATAACTTACGTGGGGGCGGGCTTCCTGGCAGTGGTGGCCATAGTCCCCTCCTTGATCCTGTCCTGGTTTCCCTCGCTTAATTACAACCTCGCCAGTTTTTACGGCGGAACAACCTTGCTCATTGCCGTGAGCGTGGCCTTCGACCTGGTACAGAAAATCGACAGCCACCTGGTAATGCGGAATTACCGGGGCCTGCTGGAAAAAGGATAATTAACCATTGGTCTGCCAGTACAACCGTCACGAATGGACATTGGGACCTTCGTTTAGCCCGGTCGCTTGCGACCGGTGGGGAAAAAGCCGAGAATCTCCGGGCACAAGTGCCCGGGCTAAACAATAAATAAAATAAACGGAATGGTTGATATCATGCGAATAGTATTTATCGGCCCGCCGGGCGCGGGAAAAGGCACACAGGCCACGCGGCTGATCGAGACGTACAAGCTTGCGCACCTCTCGACCGGCGACATGCTCCGCGCAGCCCGGGACGCCAAGACCGAAGTCGGGCTGAACGCCGACAAATACATGTCCGCGGGCATGTTGGTGCCCGACAACATTATCATGGAAATTATTGCCGAGCGGCTTAAACACTCGGACTGCATAAAAGGATGTTTACTGGACGGTTTCCCGCGGACCATCGCCCAGGCCGAGGCCCTGGACGCCATGTTGGCCAAGAAAGGCAGGCCTTTGGACGCAGTATTGGAGTTAAAAGTGCCGGAAAAAGAATTGTTCAAACGTCTTGCGGGACGCGGCCGGGCCGACGACAATCCCGATGTTATCCGCCAACGCCTGGCGGCATACCGCAAGCAGACTGAACCTTTGCTGGCCTATTACGCCCGGCGCGGATTGTTGAAAAGTATCGACGGATTGGGTACGGTGGAGGAAATTTTCAATCGCGCCAAGACCATCTTGGATAAACTGGGCTGAGCGGTTTTGAATTATTGTAGGGTGCGTGAAACGCACCTTAATTTGTAGCGGATGGTGCGTTTTACGCACCCTACATTCGGAATGTTGCGATCGCCCCGACAACTTCGATCAGCACGCGAAATCGCCGCCATGCGCCAAGCGGGATTGGTGGTTTGGCATACGATGAAGGCGATCGAGCCGATGATCCGTCCAGGGGCGACTACGGCCGAAATCGACGCCGTGGTCACCCGGTTTTTTGCGGAGCACCAGGCCGAGCCGCTGTTTTTGAATTTTCCCAATTCCACCCCGGGCTGGCCGCCCTTTCCCGCGGTTACCTGCATCTCGGTCAACGAAGAAGTGGTCCACGGCATTCCCAGTCCGCGGCGGAAGTTGAAAGAAGGAGACATTGTCAGCATCGATACCGGTTGCAAGCTCCACGGCTGGTGCGGCGACGCGGCCGCGACGTTTCCGGTCGGCAAAATCGACCGCGATAAACAGCAGCTTTTGGAAGTCACCGAAAACGTGCTTTTCATGGCCATCGACCTGATGGGCAAAAAAACAAGGTGGAGCGAAGTTGCCGCCCAAATGGAAAAATACGTCAAAGACCACCGTTTTTCGGTGGTCGAGGATTTTGTCGGACACGGGATCGGCCGGCAAATGCACGAAGATCCCCAGGTGCCAAATTTCGTCACCCGGCGTTCTCCCCGAAGCGCCGACTTCCGGCTGGAAGAGGGGTTGGTGATCGCCGTGGAACCGATGGTCAACATGGGCACAAAGGAAGTGCGAATACAATCGGATTGTTGGACCCAAACCACCCGCGACGGCAAACCAAGCGCCCATTTTGAACATACCATAGCCATAACCGCCGCCGGGCCGACTGTATTGACGGCCGGGCCGAACGGCGAATTGCGGTTAAGGGATAGGGATTAGAGATTGGGGATTAGAGATTAGAGATTAGTGGGCAGTAAGGGGTGGTCAGTGGACGGTGGGCAGTGAGGGGTGGTCAGTGGACGGTGGGCAGTGAGGGGTGGTCAGTGGACGGTGGGCAGTGAGGGGTGGTCAGTTTACTGACCACTTATGAAAAAAGAGTGAGAATGCCTATTGTTTTAGCCCCGAGCGGGCACCATCGGGCACCGACGGGGCACCATGCGGAACATGGTCGCGTTGGTCGGCATGGTCGGTCGGCGAGCGAGTTAAGCGTGCAGTAGATAAGTATGGTACAATACCACCCGTAAAATAAAATAAAACGCCTTTTTTCCCGGCCTGCCGGGGCTTGCATAATAACCGCAAAGTCTTTTATACTTAAGCCCTTTGTATCGTAATCGGATATTCGTGTGTATTAGACTATGAAAGTACGTGCCAGCATCAGGCGAATCTGTGAACATTGCAAAATCGTACGCCGCCGCGGGGTGGTGTATGTTGTGTGCAGTAATCCGCGCCATAAACAACGGCAAGGATAATGCAGTTCCGGCCATATTTACCCCACTTGAATACACGGGGGGATTTAGGAGTAACCCTATATGCCGCGTCTTTTGGGTGTTGATATCCCCAACGATCGCCCGACTGTGATTTCGCTCACGTATATTTACGGCGTGGGCCGGAAGATCGCCCGCGATCTTTGCCACAAGGCAGGCGTGAATCCCCAAGCCCGAGCAAGGGAATTGCGCGAAGACGAGTTGGCCCGTCTGGCCGCCTTGTTGGATAAAGATTACGTGGTCGAAGGTCAACTCCGGCGGCAGCGCAGTCAGAACATCGCTCGCCTGAAGGACATCGGCTGTTACCGGGGATTGCGGCATCGGCGCGGGCTGCCCGTGCGCGGCCAGCGAACCCGCACCAACGCGCGGACCCGCAAGGGTCCGAAAAAGACCGTGGCCGGCAAAAAGGGCGTCAAGGATCTGCACTAATAATTTAATAAGACTGGCACTGCTTGCAAGCAAGCAGTGGCACACCTCACTTTTTTAAATACGTAATATAAATACTTGGAGTGCATAAACCGTGGCAAAAGCAACACCGGCCCGCCGCAAAGCCCGCCGCAGCGTAACGGTGGGCGTGGCCCACATCAAGGCGACGTTCAACAATACCTTGATTACGATTACCGATTCCAAGGGCGAAACCCTTTGCTGGGCCAGCGCCGGCACCTGCGGGTTCAAGGGAAGCCGCAAAAGCACCCCTTTTGCCGGCCAGATGTCGGCCCAGCAGGTCGCCGACAAGGCCATAAAGTTCGGCATGAAGGAAGTGGAAGTGAAAGTGAAGGGGCCGGGAAGCGGCCGGGAAAGCGCGATCACCGCCTTGCAGGCCGCCGGGTTGAAGATCAAATCCATCGAGGATGTAACGCCCTTGCCGCACAACGGCTGCCGTCCGAAAAAACGCCGCCGCGTGTAACTTTATCGTGATAAAATAATTGTCAAGCAAACGTTTTTTAATTTTTTGGCGTGGAGTTCAGTAAGGTATGGCTCGTCAGCATGGACCCGTGTGCCGGTTGTGCCGTCGCGAGGGGATGAAACTGTTTCTCAAGGGCACGCGCTGCGATACGCCCAAATGCGCATTCGAGCGCCGCGATTCCCCGCCCGGCATGAACGTTGCGCGCCGCGGCAAACTCACCGATTACGGCCTGCACCTGCGCGAAAAGCAAAAGGTGAAGCATCATTACGGCCTTTTGGAGCGCCAGTTCCGCAAGCTGTTCGCCATGGCCGAAAAAGGAAAAGGCAATACCGGCGAAAGGTTGATGAGCCTGCTGGAACGCAGGCTGGATAATATCGTGTACCGGTTGGGATTCGGCCGATCCAGGGCGCAGGCGCGTTTGTTGGTCACGCACGGCCACATTACCGTAAACGGGCGCCGGGTGGGAATACCCAGTTATTTGGTTCGTCCCGGCGACGCGATCCGGGTCAAAAGCCGTCCCAAAAGCGAGCAGTTAGTCCAGGCGAACCTGGCCGAGGTGCCGCGCGACGTGCCCGATTTCCTCAGCCGCGCGGAAGGCCTGCAACCCGAAGGGCATGTGCTTCGCATGCCCGAAATCGCCGATATGTCCATCCCAGTTCAGCCCCACCTGATCGTGGAGCTATGTTCCAAGTAGCCGCTGCTGAGCCGCCAGTTAATTGGATCGGAGTTTACTCATGCGAATTCGTTGGCGCGGATTAGAATTACCCAGCCTGATTACGGCAGATCGGTCAGCACTTACCTCGACCTACGGCAAGTTCGTGGCCGAGCCTTTTGAACGCGGATTCGGCGTGACTATCGGCAACAGTCTCCGCCGCATCCTGCTTTCCAGCCTGGAAGGCAGCGCGGTGACGCAGATCAAGTTGCACGGCGCACTGCACGAGTTCAGCACACTGCCGGGCGTGGTGGAAGACGTTACCGATATCGTCTTGAACGTCAAATCGCTGGTGGTAAAGAACTACAGCGAGCAAACCCGGGTCGTGCGGATCGAAAAAAACAGCAAAGGCCCGGTCACCGGGGCCGACGTGCAAAACGACGACCAGGTGGAAGTGATCAACAAGGACCACCTCATCGCCACCTTGACCGAGGACGTGCCTTTCCTTTTGGAAATGGTGGTGGAAAACGGCCGCGGGTACGTGCCTGCCACCGAGCACACGCCACAGGTTCAGGAGATCGGCATTATCCCCATCGACGCCGCCTTCAGCCCAGTGGTTCGCGTGCGTTACGAGGTCGAAGAAACCCGCGTCGGACAAAAAACCAACTACGACAAGCTCACCATGGAAATCTTGACCAACGGTTCGGTCACTCCGGACATGGCCTTGGTCGAAGCCGCCAAGATCCTCCGCAAACATCTCAACCCCTTCGTGCAGTATTCCGAATTGGGACCGGCCGTGCACAGCGAAGCACGCACGCCCGGCAACTATGGGCTGGACCCGTCGGTCGAAGCCAAGCTGAACATGAGCCTGGCCGAACTGGAGCTGTCGGTCCGGGCGACCAATTGCCTGGAGTCGGAAAACATCAACACCGTTCGCGATTTGGTGCAGCGCAGCGAAGACCAATTGCTGGAAGTCCGCAACTTCGGCGAAACCACGCTCACCGAAGTCCGCGAAAAACTGGCCGATATCGGCCTGCGCCTGGGCATGCGCCCGGCGCCGGCCACCGCGAGCGTACATTAACACAAACCTGTTTATTGAGCTTCACGTAAAGAATGTCGTGGAAAAATCAGAGGCGGGGCGTGTCGCCCCGGTAATTCCGCACCCGGCACGGCCCGGCTCTGAAAAGAAACTTCAACATTATTTATCTGAGACCCAATAGCCCCGGGTGAATACACCCGGGGTTGATTGAATTTTTTCCCTTTTTGTCCCACCGCGTATTCGCGGCGGGCTAAGTGGCACGACCATGCGACATAGAAGACGAGGCCGCAAGCTCGGCCGTAATCCGAATCATCAACGGGCGTTGCTCCGCAACCTGGCCAGCGCGCTAATTTTGACCGAACGCGACGCCGAGGGCGAAGACAACGCGCCCAAGGTCAAAGGCCGCATTATCACCACCATCCAAAAGGCCAAGGAAGTCCGGCCGCTGGTGGAGCGTTGCATTACCATTGCCCGCGACGCCCTGCCCCGGCAGGAGGAAGCCGAAAAACTCGCCCCGGACGCCGAACGTCACAGCGATAAGTGGCGAGCATGGCGGGCAAGCGACCAGTGGCGGGAGTGGACCCAGGCCATGGCCCCGGTTGTGGCCGCACGCCGCCGCGCACTTAGATTGCTGGGCAACAAACAGGCGGTGAAAGTCCTTTTCGACGAGATCGCCCCGCGCTTTGCCGATCGCAACGGCGGCTATACCCGCGTGCTGCGTTTGCCCAAACCCCGCCTGGGCGATGCCGGAACTAGGGCGATTTTGGAACTGGTGGGCAAGAACGATCGCGTCCGCAAAAAAGCCGTCCGACCCTCTTTCGATACCGACGAAACGGCCGAAGACAAATCAACACCCTCGGTTTCGCAATCCGATGAAGACGCACCCGCGGAAACGCCGGCTGAATAAACTTAGCTGGCCGCTGATTGCTGAAAGCTGACAACTGACTGCTAAATAGTGAACAACGGTTTCGATTTTACCCACCATATCCGTCTGCTCTGCAAAGACATCGTATCCCGGCTGGAATCGCTCAAACACATCGATATGAGCCGGGTGGCCGTCAGTTTTTCCCAAGCCCGATCGGGCACCAGGGCGGGAATGTATGCCACACTAACGCCGCTGCGCTTTCCCGGCGGTCGAATTAACACCATACGCCGCGGGCGGAAATGGGGTATGCAAAAAGTTAAAGATCACAACGGCGAGGAAATGCTCTACATCCTCAACTTTTATCTGCCCCGGTTTCTGGACCTGCCGTTTAGGGAAAAACTGGATACCGTGGTCCACGAACTATGGCACATCGGTCCGAAGTTCGACGGCGACCTGCGCCGCTTCGGCAACCGCTGTTTCGCCCACGGCCCGTCGAAAAAACAATTCGACCGCCAGGTGTCGCTCCTGGTCGATGAGTGGCTGGAACAATCGCCGCCCAAATCGGTCTATAATTTTCTACAACTGAATTTCCGCGAGTTGGACGCCCGCCACGGACGGATCATCGGCAGCAAAATTCCCGCCCCGAAAATGTTCCGCGTGGATTAACCTGATCATTAAGTTCTTTCGCCGGGTGTAGGTACGGGATTGTGCGTTTTGCCTTGCAAGTGCGTCCTGAATTCGGCCAATTGTAGTTCCATGCCCTTGAGTTCTCTAAGCATGTCCATGCGCAAAGAGGTCAAAAGCATCCATATCACCACTATGACTATGCCCTCGTGTGCTATCAGGGCGAAGCCTACGCAGAGCAGTTTCCAGGATATGGAATCGACAGTGAACAGAAAGTACACGCAACCTATGATGGCCGCGGTTTGAAGTCCAAATAATATTCCCCAAATAAGTTTCTTAAACATCAGCATAACTGCATGGGAGTGCATAATACGGTCCATGGCCATGGTCATGTGCAGCGGATCGGGCATGGGCGGTTCATTATTATTCCAAGGTTCGGGCGGCATTTGCGATGATGTGTTCATTTTTTTTCTCCTAGTAGTTGTTTAAGGGCCATGCGGGCATGGTAAAGCCGGCTCTTGACGGTGCCGGCCGGTACGCCCAGGGTTTCGGCGATCTCGGCGACTGTCATCCGCTCCCAATAATACAAAACCAGCGTCTGCATTTGGGCCTCGGGCAGAGACGACAACAATTGGGAATCGATGGTCGCCGCGGCCGGTGTTGTTTGTTCCGCCGAGGCCGCCAGGCGGTCCATGGCGTTGGCGTGGATCCGCAGCCGCCGCATCCGTTGGCTGGCCGTCTTGGCAACGATCTGCATCGCCCAACAACCGAACGCCTCGGGCCTGGCGCAGCCGTGGAAGCCCGCGGATAATGGCCAGCCAGGCGTCCTGGGCCACGTCCCAAGCCGCTTCCTGGTCGTTCATCTTTGCCAGGGCCAATCGCCACAGTCGCGTATGCCACAGGCGGACTAGTTCGTCGACCGCTTCGCGCTCTCCACCCTGCGCTCGCAGGACCAACAAGTCGTGTCGGATCTGTTCCGGTGATCTTGCCATCTCTATAATAAAGGTTGTGCGAAAGGCCCTAATGGTTCAAATCTTGTTTACAATCATATTCGGATTTACCGATTGTAATCCATATAGAGGGTTCTATGCAGGGCGCCATTCCCATTCTTAGATTAGTTCGGGTTGATTATCACGGAGCAAAGGAAGTGCCCAACGGCACTTGCCGGAGTATATTGAAAGCGGCGGAAATACACTAGAAATTCAGGAGAATTATCTCATGATCGAATTGCCATACTCTCTCGTGATTGAGGCAACCACGGAACCCGATTACTTTGGATTCTATTCGCCCGATCTGGAGGGTTTTACCGGAATCGGGCATTCAGTGGAAGATTGCTTATATCAAGCCAAATGGGGAATGAAAGAGCACGTGGAACTCTTGCGCGAAAAAGGCCTGCCCATTCCTCCAGCAAGTCATAATCCCAAAATAGTCATTCAAAATGCCGGCAAAGAAGCCATGCCGGCTTGAAAAATGGCTAAGCCCCTCATAACCGCATAATCAGTAGCAAAATCCCTGCACCAAAAATATACCGCGTAGATTAGTGACAATTAGGCGGATATGTTATAATAACAGCAGCAAAGGAGGACGGTCATGACTGATACCCAATTGCTTAAACGCATTACCGCCAATCCAGCAATCTTTGGCGGTAAACCTATCATTCGCGGCATGCGTATTTCCGTGGAGTTGCTCCTCAGCTTGCTCTCTCAAGGTGAAAACTGGGATAACATACTTGCCGATTACCCGGACCTTGAGATTGACGACATTCGCGCTTGTCTGGCCTGCCCGAAGTGATCTATCATGGTGATATAATGAATCTCAGCAAAGCCGTTCTGAGCGAACACGCGGCGAGACAAATGGCAAAAAGCGGCAGATAACCGCGGAAGATGTGCTTCGTGTTCTGGCCGCACCCGAACAAGTTCTGGAGGTTCGTCCCGGCCGCGTTGTAGCACAAGGCTTGGCGGGCGGATACCTTTTACGGGTGTTTGTGGATGTGGATCGAATCCCGGCGGAGGTAGTCACTGTGTACCGTACGAGTAAAATAGAAAAATACAGGAGCCGAGTATGAAAGCGACATACGATCCGAAAACCGATACGCTGACTTTCGAGTTGAAATCCTCTCCGGTGGCGGAAAGCGATGAAGACAAGCCCGGCGTAATACTCGATTATGACAAAGAAGGCAACCTCATTGGCATTGAGGTTCTTGACGCCTCGAAACGCGTTGCCGATACAAGGACCATGCAATTTCAAGTGGCCGAATAATAAGATACGAACTCACCGAAGCACTGGCAAAGCCAGTGGCACACAGTCTTATCCTTTGATGCCGGCGCCAGCCTGCGGCGATTTCTCCTTTTCATTCCTTTGTTCAAATAATACTTCTTCCAGTAGTATTTCTTTTATGAGATCCTGGAGTTGCGGAATATACGACTTAATATCTTCCTTAAATGCTGGGGACTTATAAAAATCCCTGTGATGTGATAAATCAAGTTTTAGAGCGTGCCTCCAACGTTTGTCTTTTGGAAATTGATTTAAAACCTCTTCCGCAGCAAACAATAAATACGTTACGAAAGCATCATATGCGGGGTTGTTTATATCTACTTTACTGTTCTGTTTATCTGGACGGCTTTCTTTAGGGTTATTAATTGCAAGACGGAGATATTCCCTATAAGTGTCGAGAGCAGTCGCTCGGTTCGAGAACCAGATCTGACGTATTGCTACTATGATTGCACTAAAGGCAACAATTGCTGTTATTATTTCTGAAAGATTTCCAACCTCTTGCGCAACGCCCTTGTATAAATGCCAAGCCCAGGTGAAAAAAACTTTCATCTGTGGCCCGAATAATACGATTAAGAATAATAGACATAAGCACGAAATCACTGTCCAACGAAAATACTCAGGCCGCTTCAATCTCTCTTCCATCTCACACCATACTTTCCGATTTAACTCATGCTTCAAAGAAATTACTTGGGAACATGGTTCCTTTCTCATCTATTTTCCTTCTTCGGTTTCCACTGCTCGTAATCGCGGGAACGTGCTAATCAAGAAGTAGAGCAGGGGGAATGCGCCGAGAACAATTAGGATCGTGTCTGGCACGATCCGCCAATGGCCGAGGATTTGAACAATAGGCAATTCGTAAAATGCCGCGCTGCGGGCGTACCACAGGCCTTGATCGTAGGAGTACCACGTCTGCAGCAGGCCGATGGGCAAGAGGCCGGTCGAGAACATGAGGAACAGGCCTCCGTTTAAGCCCCAGAAGCTGAGTTTCAAAATGCCGTCGTTCCAATACTTGCCGTCCACCAGCCCGCGCCAGCAGTAAAGTATCAAGGCGATGGCCAACATGCCGTAAACGCCGAACAGCGCGGTATGGGCGTGATTGATCGTCAAATACGTGGAGTGTTCATAATAGTTGATGATGGGCAAATTGATGACGAAGCCAAAAATGCCCGCGCCCACGAAGTTCCACACGCTGCTGGCGGTAATGAAGAACAACGGCCAGCGGTAGGTGTAATCCTTGCCTTCGGACCGGATCGAACTATATTCCATCCACGCCCGAACCACCAGCAAGAGCAATGGGATCGGCTCCAGCGAACCGAACACGCCTCCGATGGCCAGCCAGAAACTCGGACCGCCGTACCAAAAATAGTGGTGCGCGGCGCCGGGAATGCCGCTGATGAAAACCAGGATCGCCGTAAGATACGACACGCGCAAGGCCGATTTTGCATTGACCAGCCCGAGGGTGACCAGGAACAGCGAAATCACGGCCACGCCAAAGAACTCGAAAATGCTTTCCACCCAGATGTGGACCACGTACCAGCGCCAGTAATCGGCGATGCTCAGGTGAGTGCCGCGGCTGTAAAGCAACCCGAATCCGAAAAACACCACTACTAAAACGGCGCTAAGCACGTAAAAAATGATCAGCGATCTGCGGTGGCCGGTTTCCTCGGTTTCGTCCTTGCCGCGATGGAGTATGGGGACCATCGCCCGATACACGATCACCAGCCAAAATATCAGACCGCCGAACAGCAGGATCTGCCACAAGCGGCCCAATTCCAGGTACTCCCAGCCTTGATGCCCCAGCCAGAACCAGGATTGGCCCAAATAGCCCTTGATGCCCAGCACTTCGCCCAGCAGACTTCCCACGGTTACCGCCACGGCCGCGACGAATAGGATGTTGACCAGTAGCCGCTGCCCTTTCGGCTCGCGCCCGGCGATCAGCGGGGCCAGGTAAATCGCCGTTCCCATCCAGGATATGGCGATCCACAGGATCGCCAGTTGCAGATGCCAGCTTTTCGCCCAACTATAAGGATACATTTCGCCTATGAATTTCACGTAGAAACTGCCGGGATGCACCGTGTAATGGGCCAACAGTCCGCCGTTGAAGATCTGCATCACGAACAACAACCCGGCGATAAGGAAGAACTTGGCGCTGGCCCGCTGACTAGGCGTGACGGGCATTTGTAAAAGCCGATATGACGCCTCCACCGCGCGCGACCCGCCGTAAAAAAACTGATAGCGGTGGACAATGTAAATTACCAGTCCCAGCACGGCGAACAGGGAAAGAATCGATCCGATGCTCCACATCAAGGCCTCGGTCGAGGCGCGGTTGCCCACCGAGCGGTCCGAGGGCCAGTTGTTGGTGTATGTGTACGACAAGCCGGGCCGATTTGTGCCCGCCGCCCAGGCGGTCCAGAAAAAGAAATCGGCCAGATTACGTCTTTCCTCGGCGGTGGGAATGGTATCTTTCAAAAAACCGTAATGGGGATCGCCCGCGGAAAATTCTTTTTCCCAATAATCGCGAATTTGCGCCAGTGCGTACTCTTGAGCGGGTGTAAGCTCAAGAGTTTTTGTATCCGGGTTGTAATGATTGACGTGGATTTCATAACGCACGTCTGCATCGATTTCCCGGCGACGCTCGGCGGATAGTTCCTCATAAGCCCCCGCACGCGCCTGATTGCCGGCGGCCATAAAATCGCGCATGTGCTGCCCGATTTTATGCAGCGTATCGGCGGAGAAATCCATTCCGCGCGAAGTCCCATGCCCCCAAACGCTGCCGTGGTCCATAAGTCCGTAACGCTGATAAACGTCTTGCCCCTGCATGATAGTATCATGATCCGTCAACAGGGTTTCGCCGGATACGACTTTCCCGGGTATCGGCGGCACTTTTCCCCTGGCAAAATAACCGCCCAAGAGTAAGGCCGCCATACTCAAAAAAAAGGCCCAAATGGCCGTATTGCGTAAACCCTTCAAACCCATAATGGTTCTCCTTATTGATAATATAGCATCACCGGTCATTGTCCGGGCTGAATTTGAATTCCAACGAAAAAATCGTGATAAGAACCGATATTTAATGAAATATTATACTTCTAATTTGCCTGTTAAAAAAGTAGGGGCGTCTGTTATTGGAGATAAACTCGCATGGAAACGTCTTCCCCATAATTACCAAAAAGTCGTGATACCGGGTGGTATTGTATAACTATACGGCGGTAATTCTATCCGTCCCAATTGACAGGCCTCCAAAGCAACCTGTATTATGGTCGTTTCCCTATTGCTGATTGCATGTTACGGACAGGTAGCTCAGTTGGTAGAGCACTGGACTGAAAATCCAGGTGTCGCCGGTTCAATCCCGGCCCTGTCCACTTTCAATATTCCCCGACTTATTTCGTAACGCGGTTCCATTATTGATATTACGAGGACCGCATCTTCTGGTGGGGGGGAATGCTTCTCTTTGCTTCATGCCTGTGGATAATCACGGATTAGCGGAAAACATTGCGGTTGCCCTGACAGATCTACTATCAGGGCGGCGAAACCGTGAGAAGTAAATAAAGATAGTTGATTTTTGTCATGTCTTTTTGGAATTTCATTCAACCGGTTCAAGAACCAGCGTTACCCTATCGGCCATGCCTCGATAAATGTTTACTAAGTGTACGCCGAAACAAATTGGATCTTAGCGGCCGCGATTATACTGAATATAGGATAGAACCATATAGTTGCGTGTGCGCCTTGACAGACGCAAGCGATTATTTATAATTACGTAGTCCATAACTTCGTGGAATGAGCGAGACGGGAGCCCATCATTCCAATAGTTAACGCAGGCCGGATAAGCCCGTATGAAGCCGGCCGTGCTGAACTCGGGGACCTTAGCTCAAAACGAGTAGCCGAGGGATGCTTAGCGATTGCCACGCGTAGGCTCTAAGGAACAAGCCGCTGGCGGACGAGACGACTAATTAGTCGCCCTTCCGCCAATGGCTTTTTTCATTTGGTTTTAGGGCGACCAAGCCCAGGAGCCAAATGCAATGATCGATCCGAAAATGCAATTCAGATGGAACCAGTGGAACATCGAGCATATCGCTGAACACGGTGTCAGTCCCGAAGAGGCCGAGGCTGTTGTCATAAACGCCCGGCGGCCTTATCCGCAAGCCCGTGAGGATGATAAATGGCGAGTGGTTGGCCGGGGACGCGGCGGGCGTTGGCTGCAAGTTATCTTTGTAAGCGATCCGGAGGATTCAATCTTTGTGATCCATGCACGTCCGCTTACGGAACGGGAAAAACGTAATGAAAGAAAGCATGGAAATTAATAATCCATAGACATTAATGCGTCGTTATCGGTACATCGCCGTTCAGGATGGCTTGCAGGCCGAATGCGATGAGGACGGCGCGAGGGACGTGGAGTTTTTTGGCAAGCCGGTCGGTTTCGGCCAATAGCCGGGCTTCCACCGTGACGCTGATGGTCTTCGCTCCCATGCCGTTACGCGGCCGACCGCGTTTTTGACGGGCGCGACGATCCTGGGCACGTTGTTCGGCGGTCGGCGGGCCAAATGTGTCACTAATGAAATCCTGATCAAATTCCTTTGTCGCCTCCCTCAATTCTGCGGTGGTCATTTCCCAGTAGGGTTTCGATGGCTGCTTTTTTTGACTACCGATAACCTTTTCTGGCAATTTTTTAGTCTTTTTCATCGGTATCTCCTTCGCACTCTACGTTTCTCGTGGTCTCTTAACGGCCGGGCGTGAATCACATAAACCACGTCTTCCGGATCATAGATGTAGACAACTTGTAACCACCGATCTCCGTGGCCACGTCCAACCACAAAGCGTTTCCCATCCTCACGGGCCTCGGGGTATGGGCGCCGGGCATGTTCGACGACCCACTGAGCCTCTTCCGGGGAAACGCCGTGTTCGGCAATGTGTTCGATGTTCCACCCGTTCCATCAGAAAACCACGGCGAACCTCCCAAAGGTATTTTACTATATAGGAAAATAATCCGGTAGTCTGCCGGATCCACGGTAAAACTGCTCAATCTTCCGCGGTTAATCAATCGCAGTTTGCTGTTCTTTCAGGCCATACATTCCCCATAAAGGTGGGTATGAAGAGGTGTGCTCATAAGCGGCGTTGACTTGGCAATTTATACTCCGGGGGGTAAGGCCCTTAAATTCTGCATAATCGGTAAAGTTTTGCTATCTTTCCAGCCGAATATGTGACCCGAGTATGGCGTTCGCGCCGACCAGGCTTGTTCAATAGGTTTGGGGCAACCACGCATCCTGAAGTCAGAGTAAATAAAGAAATTATCTCATGAAAGCCTTTATTCTGTGCGGTGGCCAGGGAACCCGTTTGCGAGAGCATACCGAGGTGCAGCCGAAGCCGATGGTGGAGATCGGCGGCCGGCCGATTCTCTGGCACATCATGAAACTCTACGCCTTTCACGGCATTACCGATTTTGTCCTGTGCCTGGGTTATAAAGCGAAGGTGATTAAGGAGTACTTTCTGAACTATGAGGCCATGAACAGCGATTTCACAATCATGCTCGGCCAACGGGAGGGCCTTCGCCTGTATGGGAGAAGCCTGACCGAGGATCATTGGCGCGTTACCGTGGCCGACACGGGTGAGAACACGATGACCGGCGCGCGTATCCTCCGCGCGGCGAAATATCTTCAGCCTGATGACGAGACCTTCATGGTTACATACGGCGACGGCCTGTCCAATGTAAACCTGCGGGCGGAACTCGACTTCCACTTGGAGCACGGCCGGTTGGCAACCATCACCGGGGTTCGGCCGCCAAGCCGTTTCGGCGAAATGCAATGCGACGGCGACAGGGTTGTGGCTTTCAGCGAGAAGCCGCAGATTGGTCAGGGGCTGATCAACGGCGGGTTCTTCTGTTTCCGACGGGAATTCCTGAAGTACCTGAACGATTCACCGGATTGCATTCTGGAGCGCGGCCCATTGGAGTCGTGCGCGGCCGACGGCCAGTTGTGCGTGTTCGAGCACTTGGGCTACTGGCAGTGCATGGACACGTATCGCGATTGGATGAGCCTGGAAAGCCAGTGGCAAAGCGGCAACGCGCCGTGGAAAGTATGGGAATGGGGCATGGTGAAAGCCGATCCCTCGCAACAGGACGTTGGGTACAGGGATGCCGATGCGCCGCCGCCGGTTGTTAAACGCCGCATCAGCGCATGACGGTCGAATTCATCGCAATGCCCTGATTAAGGCGGCCTAATCAGTGGAGTTAACGCTTTTTGTAGTTCCTGTGGGGCAGGATCTTTTGGAAGGAATAGGATCACAAACATGCACTTGTTAATCACCGGACACAACGGGTATCTGGGCCGCATCATGGCCCGATTCTTGGAACAACGCGGGCATTGCGTCGTGGGACTTGACACGGGTTTCTACGAGGATTGCGGATTTGGGCCGGCACTTGCCGTTCCCGAAACTATCGCTCACGACACGCGCGACGTTAAAATAGAGCATCTTAGGGGGTTCGACGCCCTCATTCATCTGGCGGCTTTGTCGAACGATCCCCTAGGCGAATTGGCGCCGCAGTGGACCGACGAAATCAATCACCAGGCCACCGTTCGCCTGGCCAGACTGGCACGCTACGCGGGAGTCAAGCGGTTCCTGTTCTCATCGTCGTGCAGCATGTACGGAACGGCAACCAAAGACGGTCCGATCACGGAGGATGCCCCGCTGCGGCCTCTTACACAGTACGCCATCTCGAAAGTCAAGGCCGAGGAGTCGCTCTTCGCATTGGCCGACGCCGATTTCAGCCCGGTGTTCTTGCGCAACGCCACGGCTTACGGCGTGTCGCCCTCGCTGCGCGCGGATCTGGTCCTGAACAACCTGGTGGGCTGGGCTTATACCACCGGCAAGATCAAAATCATGAGCGACGGCAGCCCTTGGCGTCCATTGGTTCACGTCGAGGACATCGCCCGGGCTTTTGCGGCAGTGTTGGAGGCGCCGCGCGAAGTCGTCCATAATCAGGCATTCAACGTGGGAGTGAATTCCGAGAACTACCAGGTTCGCGACCTGGCTCAGATCGTGCAAGAGACGGTGCCCGGTTGCAGCATTGAATACGCCGGAAAATCCGACCCGGACAACCGAACCTATATCGTCGATTTCAGCAAGCTCGCCGGCAAGATTCCGGCGTTCCAGCCTAAGTGGAATGCTCGAAAAGGCGCTATCGAACTCTATCGGGCGTATCAAAACGCGCACTTGCAATTCGACGATTTCCAAGGCCGTAAATATGTCCGCATCAAACAATTGAAATACTTGCTTGAAGATGGGCGATTGGATCGGACGTTGCGGTGGACGCGGAACCGAGCCGCTGCCGCTGCCGCATAGAATTTTTCTTTCACATATATAAACACACGACCAGGTATTTTAATGGCAACAACAATGAATTCACCGGCGGACAAATTGCGACGGCAAATCCTGGACCTGGTACGGCAATACCATGCCGAGGCGTTTCCTCAAAAAACCTTCGTGCCGGACCAATCCGCGGTTCCCTATGCCGGCCGGGTCTTCGACGCCGAAGAACTCGTCCACCTGACCGAAGCCTCGCTGGATTTCTGGCTGACTACCGGGCGATTCGCCGAGCAATTCGAGCGGGAGTTCGCCGCCTGGTGCGGATTGCGCCACGCCATGCTCGTAAATTCGGGCTCGTCGGCCACGCTGCTTGCACTCACTTGCCTCACGTCGCCGGAGTTGGGCCAGCGCGGGCTGCGTCCCGGCGACGAGGTAATCACCGTGGCCGCGGGATTTCCCACAACGGTCAATCCGATAATTCAAAACGGCCTGATTCCGGTGTTCGTCGATATTTCAGTGCCGACTTACAATATCGACATAAGCCAACTCGACGACGCCCGGTCGAAACGCACGCGGGCCGTAATGCTTGCCCACACCTTGGGCAACCCCTTCAATCTCGACGCGGTTACGGACTTCGCCCGCCGCCACAACCTCTGGTTGATCGAGGATTGTTGCGATGCCTTGGGTTCAACATACCGAGGGGCAAAGGTAGGGACCTTCGGCGATCTGGCCGCAATGAGCTTCTATCCCGCCCATCACATTACCATGGGCGAAGGCGGATGCGTGTTGACCAACGATCAAAATCTGAGGGTGCTCGTCGAATCGTTCCGCGACTGGGGGCGGGCGTGTTGGTGCGCACCGGGCAAAGACAACACGTGCGGGAAGCGATTCCAGTGGCAACTCGGAGGGCTGCCCTGCGGTTACGACCATAAATTTACTTATTCGCATATCGGCTACAATCTCAAGTTGACCGACATGCAGGCGGCCGTGGGCGTTGCCCAATTGAAGAAATTACCGCGGTTCATCGACGCCCGCCAGCGGAATTTTCTGCTCATGCGCGAGGGTTTCTCGGACCTGGAGGAATTCTTCATCCTGCCCGAGGCCACACCCGGCTCGGACCCCAGTTGGTTCGGGTTTCCCATGGCGGTCCGCCCTGACGCTCCGTTCACGCGCGAGTCGCTCATCGAGCACTTCGATGCCCACAAGATCAGCACGCGGTTGTTGTTTGGAGGGAACTTGACGTGCCAGCCCGCCTACCGGAATTGCCGGTTCCGCGTGGTCGGCGAGTTGAAAAATACCGACTTCGCCATGAACCAGGTGTTCTGGTTGGGCGTGTACCCCGGGCTGACCCCGTCAATGATAGACCACATCCTTGAGACGATCCACGCATTTGTAAACAATGCCACTTCTTGCCATGTCGCACTATAGCCTGTTTACCGAAGACCTCGAGCACGTTCTGGATCACACCCGGGACGCGTGGGAAGAACTGCGCGGCCAACGGATTTTCATCACCGGCGGCACGGGCTTTTTTGGCATGTGGCTGATCGAGAGCTTCCTTTGGGCCAAAGAGCGGCTGGATTTGGGCGCCAGGGCCGTGGTCCTTTCCCGCGATCCTCAAGCGTTCCTTCAAAAGCGGCTTCACCTGGCCGACGTCGCGGCACTGTCCTTCCACCAAGGCGACGTGCGAAATTTCGCCTTTCCGCCGGGAACATTCTCCCACGTTATTCATGCCGCCACGGAATCCAGCGCAAGGCTAAACGAACAGTCGCCGGCCATCATGCTCGATACGATTGTCGCTGGAACCGAACGTACACTTGATTTTGCCGTTGCCTGTGGAGCAAAGAAGCTGCTGTTGACCAGTTCCGGAGCCGTTTACGGCCGGCAACCGCCGGAGATGACCCATATCGGCGAAGACTACCCTGGTTCGCCCGATCCTTTGGCGCCGTCCTCGGCTTACGGCGAAGGCAAACGCATGGCCGAATTGCTCTCGGCCATCTACCATCGACAACACGGTTTGGACGTCCGCATTGCCCGATGCTTTGCCTTTGTGGGGCCTTATCTGCCGCTGGACGTCCACTTCGCCGTCGGCAATTTCATTCGCGACGCGCTCATGGGCGGTCCCATCCGCGTAAACGGCGACGGCACCCCGTACCGTTCTTATCTCTACGCCGCCGACCTGGCCGTCTGGCTGTGGACAATATTACTGCGCGGCCGGTCGTGCCGGCCGTATAACGTGGGAAGCGATCAGGCGCTGTCGATTTTGGAGGCGGCGCGAGCGATAGCGCAATTGTCGCCGAACTTATCCGAGGTGCGGGTGGCGAAGCTGCCCGATCTCAACGCTCCGGCGCAACGCTACGTGCCTTGTATCAATCGCGCCAAACAGGAGCTCGGCCTGGATTGGACCATTCCATTCCCGACCGCGCTGCGGCGCACCTTCTCCTGGTATCAACTTATGGAAAGCAGTCTCTGGCGAATTAACTCCGGAAAAATGGGAAATCGAAATGTTGCGAGTTGCTGATTACATCGCTGAAACGGCGGCACAACTGGGCGTCCGCGACGTGTTTCTCGTGACGGGCGGCGGAGCCATGCATCTGAACGACGCCATTGGGCGCTGCCCGCGCCTGCGTTACATCTGCTGCCACCATGAACAGGCGTGCGCGATGGCGGCGGAATCCTACGCCAGGCTTAGCGGACGGCCGGCATTGGTCAATGTCACGACCGGCCCGGGCGGCATCAACGCGATCAACGGCGTTTTCGGCGCATGGACCGATTCGATCCCGATGCTGGTCGTCTCCGGGCAGGTCCGCCGCGATACCGCGCTTTATCATTGCGGCCTGATCGGCAAACTGCGTCAACTTGGCGACCAGGAGGCCGACATCCTGGGAATGATCCGGGGCATCACAAAATACTCGGTGACCGTCGATGATCCGCGGTCCATACGCTACCATCTGGAGCGGGCTCTGCATCTTGCCGTTTCCGGCCGTCCCGGCCCATGCTGGATCGACGTTCCCGTGGACGTACAGGGCGCAATGATCGATCCGGAAACACTCCCCGGCTATGATCCTGTCGAGGATGCCATTCACTGGGAGACGTCTGATTTGCCGGCCGCATGCGAGCAGATTCTCAAAAGGCTCCGCAACGCAAAACGCCCTATTGTATATGCGGGTTCCGGCGTGCGATTGAGCGGAGCCTACGACGATTTATTGAAGCTCATCGACCTGCTCGGCGTGCCTGTGGTGACCGCGTGGAATTCCCACGACCTGCTGTGGAACGAGCATCCGCTTTATGTCGGGCGACCGGGCACCCTGGGCGACCGCGCCGGGAACTTCGCGGTGCAGAATGCGGATGTGCTGTTGGTGCTCGGCTGCAGGCTGAACATCCGCCAAGTGAGTTATAACTGGAAGAACTTCGCCCGCGCCGCGTACCGAATCGTGGTGGATATCGACGCGGAAGAAATGCGCAAGCCAACCTGCGAAATCGACTTGCCGATCCACGCGGATCTTCGAGACGTGTTCCGAATCCTATTGGACAGGCTGCATGGAGTTCCATTGCCGCTGCATGCCGAATGGCTGAGATGGTGCAAAAAGCGGCAAGAGCAGTATCCCACCGTTCTGCGGGAGTATTGGCGGAATTCCCAAGGCGTCAATCCTTACTGCTTCATGGAAACCCTTTTCCAACAGCTCGACGAGGATGCAATCGTTGCCACGGGCAACGGGACGGCGTGTGTTTCGGCCTTCCAGGCAGCATACCTCCGGCGCGGCCAGCGGCTGTTCCATAATTCCGGCTGCGCGTCGATGGGCTATGACCTGCCGGCGGCCATTGGCGCGGCGTTCGCCCGACCCGGACAGAGCATCATTTGCATCACTGGCGACGGCAGCGTGATGATGAACCTTCAGGAACTTCAGACAATCGCAGGCTACGGGCTGCCTGTGAAGCTATTTCTGCTCAACAACCGCGGTTATCACTCCATCCGGCAAACGCAAAGAAACTTCTTCCCCGACAATGTGGTCGGCTGCGGAACCGAGAGCGGTCTGACGTTTCCCGACTTCGGCAAGGTAGCCGCCGCCTTCGGGTTTTCCTTCATACGATGCAGCGATCATGACGAGTTGCATGACGCCGTTGCCCGGACACTTGCCGCTCCGGGAGCCGCTATGTGCGAAGTTGAATTGGACTTGAATCAGGCGTTTGCTCCCCGAGTTAGCTCACGGAAGTTGGCGGACGCGGGGATTGTGACGATGCCCTTAGAAGACATGGCGCCTTTCTTGAGTCGTGAGGAACTAAAAGCCAACATGCTCATACCCTCAGCGGAGGAGTGCCGGAAATATGCCGCGCATCCCCACATAAATCCGATGATGTACACGGCAGGCTCCATTTCATCGCATTCCTTGGAAGGAAAATGACATAATGGCAAATCCCACACCCAGGACGGCACTTGTGACCGGCGGCTCGCGGGGAATCGGCGCGGCTATCGTGGCTGAACTAGCACGCCGAGGCGTCCGGACACTCGCGCCATCGCGGCAGGAACTGGATCTCGCCGACCAAGACTCGGTGAACAGTTTTGTGGCAGGGCACCGCGACGTGGGCATGGATATCCTCGTGAACAACGCCGGCATCAACCCGATCAATGCCTTGGAAGACATTACAGAAGAAGCGTGGACGCAAACATATCAGGTGAACCTTCACGCGCCTTTCCGCCTGATTCAGGCCTTCGCCCCCGGTATGAAGAACCGGCGGTGGGGACGGATTGTGAACATCAGCTCGGTGTTCAGCCTGGTGACGAAGGAAAAACGCGCGGCCTACTCGGCTACAAAATCCGGACTAAACGGCCTTACACGCACCATGGCCGTTGAACTGGGCCCCAGCGGAATCCTCGTCAATGCACTGTGTCCCGGTTACGTGGAAACCGAATTGACTCGGCAGAACAACAGCCCCGCCGATTTGCAGCGGATTGCGGCGACCATTCCCTTGCGGCGATTGGCACAACCGGAGGAGATCGCTCGATTGGTAGCTTTCCTTTGTAGCGAAGAGAACACTTATGTCACCGGGCATTTGCTCGTCGTCGATGGGGGCTTTACCTGCCTTTGAACCATGATGCAAATTCAAAGTCATAGTCACGCGTACAACGTCAGCGAATGCGACACGATCGCCGCTGCGCTGTCGCGTTCCGGCGAGGCGGATACTTCGTTTTACCTGGTGGATCGCAAGGTAGCCGATCTTTACCGCCATCAGTTGGCGGACCTTTGGGACAAGCAAGTCTACCGGATCGAGGCCACTGAAGAGGCTAAGTCCTACGAGCAGCTTGTACCGGTCTTCTGCTGGCTCTTGGGCGCCGGGTGCCAACGCCGTTCGCAACTCGTGGTGATCGGGGGCGGCGTACTGCAGGATATCGGATGCTTCGTTGCGTCCGTGCTGATGCGCGGCATCCGCTGGACCCTGCTGCCGACGACCTTGCTGGCGCAGTGCGATAGCTGTATCGGCAGCAAAAGCTCCTTGAACATCGACCGGTTCAAAAACCAACTCGGCACTTTTTATCCGCCGCACGAGGTGCACCTGGTCTTCGAGTTCCTGGGCACGCTCGCGCCGCAAGAGATACTCAGCGGTTTGGGCGAAGCAATCAAGCTGCACCTGATCGACGGAGAGCCGAGTGTCGAGCGGTTGCGCCGGAGCCTTGACTTGCCCTCCGCGGAGAACCCGCCCCTGCCCGGGATTGTCTGGAATTCGCTGCTCATTAAGAAGCGATATATCGAGGAAGATGAGTTCGACCGGGGTATCCGCAATCTGCTGAACTACGGGCACACGTTCGCCCACGCGTTCGAATCTACCACGCAGTACGCGATTCCACACGGAATCGCCGTAACCCTTGGGGTCGCATGTGCTAGCTTTTTTTCGGAGCGTTTGGGGATGTTGCCGGCAGGCTCCTTCGATGAGATCCTCGCTTGGCTTAGGCCTTACTTCGGGGGTTGCGAGGAGATACTTCGACGCGCTGATCCGTCAATGGTGATCGCCGGCATGAAACGCGATAAGAAAAACGTGGGTGAACAAATCACTTTCATTTTGACCCGGGGTCCAGGTGCCATGGAGAAGGTGGAATTGGACGTGCACGTAATGCCGGCCCTATTACAAGAGTGCCTGAAATCACTCTGAATTTTCAGAAATGGAGGCTATGCCATGATCACACGCGACATCTTCGAAGACTTGTTTGTTCTGGAGATGACGAACAATCACCTGGGCCGGCTGCAGCGCGGCCTGGAGATTATTCGGCAGCACTCGCGGATTGTCAGATTCAACAACATCCGCGCCGCCATCAAGCTGCAGTTCCGCGATCTGGACAGCTTCATCCATCGGGATTTTCGGTCCCGAACCGACATTCGTTACATCCGCCGCGTGACGGAAACAAAGTTGTCCAAGGAGGAATACGCGGTCCTGATCGACGCAATCCGTAAGAGCGGTTGCATCCCTATGGCCACTCCGTTCGACGAGGAGTCCGTGGATTGGTGCGTCGATTTTGGCCTGCCAATCATCAAAATCGCCAGCGCCGATTCCACCGATTGGTTGCTCCTGGAAAAGATTGCCAAGACCAAGAAGCCGGTCATCGTATCGGTCGGGGGCACCTCGCAGAAGGATCTGGACGACATGGTCATGTTCTTCGAAAACCGCAACATTCCCCTGGCGATCAATCACTGCATCGCCGCGTATCCGCACGACGACGCCGAATGCGAGCTCAATCAGATCGACTATCTGCGCAATCGATACCCCGGCCACATCATCGGCTATTCGAGCCACGAGCATTCGGACTGGACCACTTCAATTGCCATCGCCTACGCCAAGGGCGCGCGGACTTTCGAACGCCACATCGACATTGACTCCGACGGAGCCGATGTGGCGCCCTACTCCTCGATGCCGGCGCAACTGGACACTTGGTTCAAGGCGTTCAAGAACATCAAAACCTACTGCGGCAATTCAGGCAATCAGCGCAAGGTGCCGCTGCCTCGCGAAACGGCCTACCTGGATAGCTATATCCGCGGGGTATATGCAAGGCGCGATCTTCCGGAAGGTCACGTCCTTACTGAGGACGACGTGTACCTTGCCATTCCCTTACAGAAAGGACAAATATCTTGCCGTGAACTGATGCGCGGGGAGATAATGCTTCAGGCGTGCGCGAAGGACGAGCCGATCACAATCGACATGATCGACAGTCCATACGCAAACAACGAGGAACTCAAAAAACAGATTTACAACCGGGGCATCGAAGGCAGATCGCAGGCCGTCGAATCTCAGGAAACCATTCACATCCACAGGGCCGCGTAATCGATATGTTGTCGCAGCCAGGCATGGGAGACGAGTTGCATTGTCGGATTAAGGATGTTCAAAAAGTAGGAACAAAACAGACGAATTTACTCGCAAGTGCTCATTCAATATACCGTAAAATAATGCGCGTAACCGGGTCCGTTACCCCGAAGCAATAGACAACCGATTTGTACGAAAGGGAAAAAAATGACAGTGCGGTGGATTAAAAAACAGTGCGGCCGAATCAGGCGGTTTCTAGGCGTCGTGCCGCATCTATTTGACTCGCCCCGCGGGTCCGTATTCGGATTGCTGGAACTTTGCCGCATCGTTTTGTTTAACGGCTTCGAGGGTTTTAAAGCCTTCTGCCGCGGCTTGGAGGCGCAACGAAACGTAATGTCGCGGCAACAGCCGCTGCCGCAAATGCCGGAGCAAGTTTGCCGCGAGCAGGGGGTCTCCGAGGGCGAATCGCATACCGATCGTTTAAAGGTGCAATTTCCTTTCAAGCCCGGCTATGTGATCGTCGCGCCTCCTTATGTCTCTAGTTCCGCCGGCATTCATGGCATGTACCGCTGGTGCGATGAATTGAACCGCTGCGGTTTTTTATCCTACATAGTCGGGTCGGACCGCACGGCCCCGGCAATGAACGCACCCCTGATAGGCTGGAGCGATGCAAAAAACCTCTGCAAACAGGGTTTCATCGCCATTTACCCGGAAACCGTTACGGGAAACCCTTTGCACGCGCGCAACGTTGTCCGCTGGGTGGCCAACCGTCCCGGCCTGCTCGGGGGCGAGGAGGTGTACGACGAATCCGAATTGGTGTTTTATCACGCGGAACAATACGTGCCTTACATCCGCAACCGCATCGCCGGCAAGTTCTATATACCGACCATCGACGAAAGCCTTTTCTTTTGTAAAGACGGGGACCTATCGGAAAGAAACCTGGAGTGTTTTTACGTGGGAAAATCGAAATGGAAGGATGGATTTTTCGACCGTAGCAATGTTTTTGAAATTACCCGGGACATGCCGCCCAAAAAAGAACTGGGCAAACTTTTGAGGGCTTCGCGCGTCTTATACAACTTCGACAACAGCACGATCCTTACCTACGAAGCCATCCTCTGCGGTTGTCCGGTCGTGATCATTCCCGACGGCACGCAAACCAGGGAGGATTACGAACGTTCAGAACTGGGCATGGACGGGATCGCCTGGGGGCCGGAAGAACTGGACCGGGTGAAGGTCAACGTCCCGGGATTGCGCCGGCGTTATAAACAAGTGAAACGGGAGTTCATCCAGCAACTGGATGACTTTATCGCCATCACACAGCGACAAGCCCTTCGGTTCGCCTTGTCGCCGACTGGTAAAACCTTGACATCGAACGACGGATCGCGGTTGTTTCGCGCCAGCGCGTGAAGTTTGCGAGGCCGACGTATTATTGTCATTTTAACCGGGGTTCCACTTGAGGCGTCAATATGAATCCGGAGAAAATCTTTCTATTCAACTCGAGTTTGCCCGAGCATTGCCAGGACATGGGGGGCATGCTTCAGACTCTTGGACCCTCGATGAACCATGTTCGCGGCCGGAACATCGGGAACGGGTATATCTCTTACGCCATCTTGAAGATACTTTTTGGAGGCCCCGTGAAGGTCGCTCATCTGCCGAACGCCTGGGAAGACCCGCTGCCCCAATCGCTGGCCGACCGCATCAACCAAACCTGCTCTCATTTCATTTTCATAATGCAGGATTTTATCCGCGATGACTTCCAAGCGCTGCCTTTCGAGCGGATCAATCAATTCTTGGAGAAAATCCGAATCCCGGTGGTGCCTATAAGCTTGGGCGCGAACTGCTTTAACGGTTATGACGGGACTCTGGTATCTCGCCTCAGCAAGGAGCAGAAGCGATTCCTCTCCCTCATTTCGGAAAAATCGGCCATGATCGGCGTCAGGGGGAAGTATTCCGCCGAAGTGCTTGGTCAACTGGGAAGTAAAAACGTCCAAATCACCGGCTGCCCAAGCTTTTTCGAGAGCGGAGAAACGCGGACCATCGTCAAGCGCCCCTGGAATCCCGACGGCGCATTGACCACAGGCTCATTCTTCAACGCCAGGCTCCCCGGCTCCGTTCACATGCTTCAGGATGAGATGTATTTCATCGACGTGCTCTTTCTTCTCGGCGCGGAAAATCGCTTGGACCCGAATACCGAGGCCCGGCCATTCAATGAATTTGACATACAATCCTCGCTTCACCTCCATCTTAAAGCGCGGCAAGGCTTGTTGCAGTTCTTCCTGAATTTCGGACAGTGGGAGCAATTTTACAAAGACCAAAAGTGGTGTCTGACAATTGGGACCAGACTCCATTCTGCCATCTTCTCCTATAATCGGGGGGTCCCGGCGATCGTGACCAACGGCGATGCGCGATGCCGCGAGACGTGCGAGCACCTGGGTATTCCCCACAGGCCGGACCTGGGGCCGAATAGCAATATTGCCGAGGAGTATGAGAAACTCGATCTTTCATCAATGAACCAGAAGTATTCCTACCTTCATGCCAACTTCATCGAGTACCTCAAGGTTCACGGTTTGCATCAGGCTTGCGTCGGAAACAAGGTCGAGTATTTCCAGTTTCCGCTAGTCGAAAAGCCGGCGGCTCCTCAAGTGTTGGAAGCACTTCACGGCGGATTCACCAAACTGGCCATCTTCTGCGATGATAAGATTCAGCAATGCCGGGAAATCGACGAAGTCCGGCAAAAGGCGGAAGATGCGCGGAAGCGGCTGCAAATTGCGGAAGACCGCCTGCAAATCGCGGAAGATGCACTGATATGGCTGCAAATCACTGATGGCCGCCTGCAAATCGCGGAAGGCCATGTGCGGGAACTGGAGCGTTTCCGTGCCAGCAAAGCCGGCCGGATCGCCGCGAGACTGCAAATACTGAAACATTATTTTTTAAAAGCGTTGCATTCCGGGGCTTCGCGCCTTCGAAAGTTCAGGTCTTTCAGGGAAGAAAAAAAGGACGCCGCTTGATATTTGTTTGTCGCATGCAATGCCCTAGCGCGGCGTCTGAGATATAGAGCAAGCAACATCCACCCCCGTAAAGCTACGGACCGTCGAATCCGTCAGAACTGGAATTTGCCCAAACGATAGCAGCCTGGCAGGTGTCTTGGAATAATACGCTTTCTATTTCAAACTCGCGCGTCTACAACCCAGATAACTCACATGTCCTAAATTGAATATATATGCCGACAAACTGCTTGCGGTTTCGCAATCCATCATAAATGAAGTCGAAAGGGGGTATTTCCTTGATTGGCGTTACCACAACATATAGTGGTCACGCCAGTTAAGCGGATACCCCAGTTTTTTTGGAGGGGTGAATTTGCCGCTGGTTCTTGTCAGCGATCGGCATCCGCAGTACGATAAGGGACGTTGCGTTCGATTACAATTCCTGTTCGATACCATCGGATATGAGCGGGAGGTCACCCATGAGCGGAGAAGAGTGGCGGGACGAGGCCGAGGCCTTCGATCGTCGGATCCGGGAACGACTGGCGGCCGGCTTCGTGCCCGACCTGCGCAAGGCGGCGAAGTGCGAGTACTTCTACCAAAGCGTCTGGCGTGACCCCCACTACGTTCGTCTATTCTGGTTGGCCGGCTTCCGCTCGTTGGCGGAGTTAGTGGATCGTTACGCCCCCGCTCGCCGGCCGCTGTCGCTGCTCGACGCCGGGTGCGGGCCGGGCTATTTCGCGCTGGAATTCTATCGCTCGGGCCTGGACGTTGTCGGGATCGACGTGTCCGTCGCTTCCATCGAGGCTGCGCAGGCAACACTGGCCCGCGACGACACGCCGGCCGACGAGTGCGGTTCCCTGCGATATGAGTGCCTTACGCTGGAGCGGACAGGGAAGATCGGCCGGCGATTCGACGTCGTGCTGTTCTCCGGGATCCTGCACCACATCCATGACATCGACGGGGCCCTCGAGGTCGCGAAGGGCCTGTTGGAGCCCGACGGGATCCTGGTCTGCGGCGAGCCGGCGAGGGATTCCTGGACCGATGGGGACGCCGCCCAGGTCGCGCTGGTCCGGGCCGTCCTGGCCCTGGCGGGCCTTTGGAGGGACCCCGCCGTCGGGCATTCGATCGGCGGCGACGAGGGCAGGCTCCGGTCCCTGGTCCGAGACGTCTTCGACGAGTATGTCCACGAGAAGGACAAGGATGCCGGCATCCAGTCGCCCCACGACAACGCATCGGGCGGGAAGGAGATACTCGCCGCCTTGCGACGGCACTTCGTGGAAATCGAGGTGCGTGCCGGATCTTCGTTCATCCACCGCATGCTCGGGGGCCTGCGGGGCCCTGAGGCGCAGACCCACGCCGTGGCCGACCTCCTGGCAGCCTACGACCGCCTGGCCGTCCGTGAGGGCTGGATCCGCCCCACTCACTTCATCTTCGCCGGGCGCCTTCCGTGACCTCTGTACCCCCGCCGCCGTTTCCCCGGATTCCCGCACGGCACTGATAGTCTACTACTCTGACAGCGCTCATCTGGCAAAAGCTCGCCGCTTGATATTTGTTTGTCGCATGCAACGCCCTAGCGCGGAGTTTGAGATATAGAGCGAGCAACACCGCCCCCATAAAACAACGGACCGTCGAATCCGTCATCGCGGCGATTTGCCCCGTAGACAGGAGCCTGTTACGCGGCGCATTTGGGCCATTCGGCTGCGGTGGAAATTGAAGACGCTTGGCTCTGCGTGATCTCGATGAACCGTTCCAATTGCGCAATGTAATCGCGTTTCACTTGTTCATAACGCCGGCGCAAGCCCTGAACGTCAAGCCTCACCCGGTCCAGTTCTTCCAGCCCCCAGGCCATTCCGTCCATGCCCAGTTCAAGGCTCTCGTAATCCGCTCTTGTTTGCGTGCCGTCGGGAATGATCACCACCGGACAACCGCAGAGGATGGCTTCGTAGGCCAGGATCGTGCTGTTGTCGAAGCAATACAATACGCGCGAAGCCCGAAAAAGTTTCCCCAGCTCTTTCTTGGGCGGCGTTTCCCGCGTGATCTCGAAAACCCTGCTCCGGTCGATGATCCCATCCTTCCACTGCGATTTCCCCACATAAAAACACTCCAGGCTTCTTTTCGACGGGTCTCCGTCGTCGCAAAAGAAAAGGCTTTCGTCGATCGTGGGCATGAAGAGCTTGCCGACGACGCGGTTCCGAATGTAGGGCAGAAACGCGTTGCAATAGTAAAACACGTGCTCCGATTGGTCATAGACCTCTTCGCCCCCGAGCAAACCCGGCCGATTCAGCACCCACCGGGCCACGGTCCGGGCGCGCAAGGGGTTGCCCACCACGGCTTCGTGATAAACCGCCGCGTATCCACGGGAACATAATTGTTTTGCCTTGTCCCAACTAACAAGCGGCGCCATGAGGTCCCGGGTCGTCAGATTCGATCCTGCGATGCGGGATGGAAAGCCCCGCCGGTTCAATTCGTCGCACAAACGGTAAAGGCAGCCGACGCCCGCGGAATTGGACGCATAATTGGGTGCAACAATGACGTAACCCCGCTTGCCCGGATCGATCTTCACGGCGGGGCGGATATCCAACTTCCGCTGCGCTTCGATGGTCCGGCAGAACGACTTCAGGCCGGTAAAGCCGTGAAAGAAAAATATCCCACACAATTCGTGCAATTCGTAAAACAAACCGAATGTCGAATGGCACAGATGCGGCAAGAGCAAAAAAAACCGCCGGCATCGCCTAAGCTGCCGTAACATCCACTGCGATTTGCTTGACCTCATGGTAACATTCCACAGCCGGCCTGATCGATAGTTCAGGGACGCCTAGTAGAGGAACGTTAATAGCAAATGTTACACGGCAAGTAAAGATCAGAATCAGTCCATGTTTTCCAGTTCTGCATGTGGGTTCGGCAGCGCAAGCCACCTGTTCGGGTTGTGTGTTACCTAATGTAGGAAGCGTTGACGATCGAGGGCGATGGCGCGGTAATGGTGGTTTTCGGCAGGGGCGCCGGGGCGGGCGGCGGTTCGGGCGCCGCGGGGGACGACGGTTCTGATTTGGCGCCCTCGGAGCACTTCGACTCGCATTTAGGGCATGCATAAACCACAACGCATTTGTAAGAAGGAATCTTGCAGGTGATTTCTTTTTTCTCCAGCGTCTTTTTAGTGCGCACTTTGCCGCAATTGGGCGGATTGTAATTCCGACTTTCCAGTTCCGCACAGGGATTGCAGCATTTGTCGCAACCATTCTCACACGTGCAAACTTCGCAGGATTCCGGACCGCCGGACTCGCGGCCGTCGCAGCAGTGCAATGGGCAACTCGGCAGCGGAGCGCAAAAATCCTCACACTTGACCGCCCAAACGGTCTTTTTCACTTCCTTCATTTCGCACACCACGCGGCAGTATTTTTCGCAGCACCCGTGGCAGCCGCAATGTGCGCAGCAGTCCGCCGCGCCGCAGGTTTGCACTTCCTTGCAAGCCTCCGGGGCAGGGGTGTTGCACGCCTCGGCGGCAATCGCGTAGTTGGCCATCAGCAACCCGATCGCCAGGGATAACGCGTATGTCTTCATTTTAATCTCCTATGATATGTATCAGGCATTCGATATGCGGGTTTAATTCCTTGTTTCATGCGGCGCATGTCCTATTGCATCGAAAAGTGCCGCCGGTTTCAGCAATGTTTTGTCATATAATCCATCCCGTGACATCGTGCTAGAAGTCGAACTGTACACGGGTTACAAAGGCGTTGAGGACACTAGTATTTGTGTAGAGCGTTCCGCTCTTCACCATGTCTCTGGCATCGGAATGAATCAGGTCGAACATGACCTTTGTATAGGGATTGAGATACCAGTTCAGGCCGACCGTATGATCCACGACGATTCCGCCGTAGACGCCCGCATCGTTCAGATCGAGGTACGAGCAACGGTAGCCCAGTTCCCAAGCGCCCTTGCCCATTTCGACGCAGCCGTCTTCGGTGCGAACCCGGAAAAAGTTCCCGAAGGGGACGATTCGCCCGAAGGTTGCGCTCTTCCGGTTGAACACGCGGTTCTCGCCCGTAAGGAAGTAGCTAACGAATATATATCCGCCGTTGAACGTGGGATTGGCGTGGGAGGTGCGTTGGACGTTAATCCATTCATATTCCGCTTGGACCGACAACGGGCCGTACACAAAGGCCGTTTCGGCATTAAACGCGTTTACGTAGTTGGCGTCGGGCATGTCTCCGGTAAAGACTACGGAAGGCGCAAGGTCGGCTTCCGGTTTTGCCGAAAGCGAATATCGCGTGGTGCCCGCCGGCGCCGTACTAAGAAGCGAAGGAATCGCTCCGCTTTCGCCGCTTATGCCAATTTCCCATAGCCCGCGGCCGTTGGTGGCCTCGTCGTACCAGGGCAGGAAGGTCGTCCGCCCGTAGATCGCCGTTGCGGAGTCATCGTCGAAATTGCTAACGGGGATTGTCGGCGGGTTTTCATTCTTCTGGGTGGCGAACGCGCCGATTCCCCACCAGCTCCGTTCGTCAAAGGCATTGCCGAACGTCATGATGCCGGAGTGCCGGCTGCCGATCCCGCCGATCGCATCGATAAAACAGCGTTCGGTGAAAACCATGTTAAGGTCGCTGGTCTCGGTTTCCAGGCCGAAAGGCGTGTAGAAGTGTCCGACGCGGACGTTCTGCATAACGGGCAGGTCGTGCATCTGCAAATACACGTCCTTCCAACTCACGTGACTAGGGACCAGATCGACTTCCGCCTTGTAGTCGATGATATCGAACATGGCGCCGGAAGCTCCCAAGTACAAACGGCGGAACTCGGAGCCGTTTAGAGCATCGCCCGCCGTAGTCCGGCTCGTAGCGTTCTGGCCGAATGTGTCGGTATCCCATTGGACCCGGCCGCTGACCTTGACCGATGGGATCTGGGCCGCCGCTGCTTTATCGACCTTGGCCTTGTCGTCCATTTTCTTTAAAGCCTTTTCCAAGTCGGCCACTCGCTTGGCAAGGTCGCTATTATCCGCCGGGACGTTTAGTGCCGTGTAGTTTTCGGTGGTCGAAGCCTGTGCGAAAGGCTGCGTCGAAGTCTGTGCAAAAGGTTGTTGTGAGGCGGACTGATCGATAGCCGGCCCGTAAACGGACTCAACGGCAGCGGAAGGGTTGTTATACTGGGCCTTGGCCGCGGCCGCCGCGCCGCAAATCGCCGCCAAGGCCAGTGTCCGAATAAGCCAATCATGGAAATGTCCGCGCATTTGTTTACTCCCAAGCAACAGAAAAAGTTCGGGTAGGCTCTATTTGGTATAAAAGCGTTTCGCAAAAAATAGACGTAGCACCGCTTTAACACGCCTTGCCCCTTGCCCTCTTTTCCCATACTTGCCGCATCGTCACTTGCCATCCGCAACTCTATTAGAATCCGGTTAATTGGATTTTTAGTCGCATCAAGTGCCGTTGGCGAAACTGCTACAGCGAACAGTCTCAGAATAAGTGTCGGGGCCGTTGCAATCAGAATTGAGCGAGATACCCGCAAGTTTAACGTTCTAAGCCGGGTTTTTCAAAGTTTTCCAGGATTAAATCCTATAATCCAAAAAACTATCACCACGACTCATTTCAGCGACGGAAATTATTCGCCTTGCCGGAGAAGCCAATCTAACCGGAAGAACCGGCTGTTCCATTAGAAATGGAATAGAACGAACAAGTTACAAAACCAAATTAGACCATTTTGTTAGGGCAGCAGTTAAACTGCTGCCCCAACATAGAAGCCCCCGGTGAATACACCGGGGGGCCGCATGGAGTATTTTTCCCGTGAATTACATGGTGGCTCTTCCCGCTTGCAGGAGCCTGAGCGGTTCGGTGCGTCCGGTGGAAATTGCCGGCCACAATGCCGCAGCCAGGCATAACGCCAACGTGACGGCGAAGCCGAAAGCCAGTTTCATCCACGGCACGACCAACGGCGTGGCCATTCCGCCGAAAAAGCTCACATATCGCGATACACCCGTGCCGCACCAGCCGGCCATCACGCCGAAGGCAAGGCTCAATAAGCAAGCCACCAGACCGATCAACACCGCCTCGGCCAGGATCAGCTTAAACAGTGCGAAGCGTGTGATTCCCACTGCCCGCAGCACTCCCATTTCCCAGCGCCGGGCGCGGATCGAGGCCATTACAGCGTTGATTACGCCTATCGAGGTGACCAGCAAGGTGACCAGGGGAAGTTGGCACATACCCCAGATCATGCCGTCGGCCCGGTTGCCGATTCGGGCGCGGATTTCATTGGCCGTGGTGATTCTGGCCGAGGAACCGAACATTTTCGCTGCCATGCCCCATCTTCCTTGATCGTTTACCGGCTGCGATTCGCCCGGGTATTTATCGGCAATCGTTTGCAGGGCTGCGCCTATGGAATCCAGGTGCGGATTCTTTTCGACCGGATAAAAAGTCCCATTCGAGGCCGGCGAAAGCTCGACAACGTTCGGGGCGTCCTTTTCCAGGTTAATCCAGAAGAAGTTGATTTTTTTCAATTGGAAATCGTTCTTCACGTCGTCGTACGAGGCAAAGACCATGGCGGCCGATCTGCCGCTCCGCTTGCGCAGGCCGGAAAATTTCGTCATCCAGTGCCAGCCGGGCAGCGAAACCACGCCGGCTATCTTGTATTCCACCGGCTTTTCCGGCGACTCCGACGGCAACACCTTGAAGCCGTCGCCCAAGTGCAGCCCCGTGGCCCAGGAAAAATGATCGGGCACAATGCACCAACGGCCCTGCTTGAGTTTCGCCACGGCCTCGTCGCGGTTGCCTTCGCTGAATTGCAGTTTCATGAGCGGATTTTGGCCCCCGAAACCCGCCTGGGGATCCAATCCGATCATGATTACGTTGTCCTGCCTGGCGACCGATGAGTGCTGCTCGCTTTTGGTGATGTCTTCGGCCAATCGCGGCTGCTCAACGGCCAGCGGCAGACATTGATCGGTAATCACGCCCTTGAGGTGACGCACTGTTTCGATCTCCTCGTCGGGCAATCCGCCGGACTGGAACGAAACGAGCACGTCGGGCACCCAATCGCCGGGCACGAACGGCCCGAGCATTGTGTAGCCCCAGGTTTGCATGGCCACGTACAGTCCCAATCCGACGCTCAGCGCCACGGTGGTTCCCACCGTGCGCCAGAGATTGCTCGACAATTGGGCCTTCAATAGGCGATAGTCCACGCCCATTAGCGCGGCAAGGATCGGGCCGAAAACTTTCTCGGCCGCGACAATCGCCAGCGGAGCAAAAAGCACAAAACCGATCGCCATGCTGGTGCATCCCAACGCGGCGTAGATTGCGTAGCGGCTGCCGTCGGGCATGGGAAGGAGAAACACCAAAAGCGGATTGACGGCAATCAGCAACAGGCCCGCAACGACGGTCGTTACGGGCCAGTGGCTCATGCGGCGGAACGAGGTTGGCGTCATGGCGTCCAGGGGGGAGACGCGAGTCGCCCGCCAGGCGGGCAGAACCGACGCCGCCAATGCCCCGCCCAGTGCGCATATCCCCGAAAGAACCACGCACCAAAGGCCCAACGACGACCCGTTAATGAATAACTCGGGCTTGATGTGAGTCATGATCTTGAGCAATCCCCAACCGGCCGCCAAACCGCCGGCCCATCCGATCAGCGCCAGCACCAGGCTTTCAGTGATTATCAGACCGGCCACTTGAGCGCGGGTCATTGCCACTGCCCGCATCACGGCCAACTGACGGATGCGCTCGTTTACACCCATGCTCAAGGTGCTGAAAATGATAAACAGCGAGGCCATCAGCGACAGTCCCGTGGCCGAATATGCCTGATTCCGGGCGTTTTGGGCCGACATGCCTTCTTCCATGCCGGTCTTTACATCCTTGAGATTGGCCATCAAGGCCGGCGGCTTGGACTCAGCCAAACGTTTTGACCATTTTTTTGCGAACTTGTCCGCATCGGTTCCTTCCTTGAGCACAACATTGACAAAGCTGATTCGGCCGGGTGTTCCGCTGATTTTTTCCGCCAATGCCAAGGTCACGTACAGTGCGGCCATGGCCGGACCGCGCATGGGTCCCGGACCGGAACCGCGCGGGCCCAGCGACGGTTGTTGCGAGGCTTGATTGATTATGCCGATGATTTTCACGCGGAACTCGCCCGCCTGGGTTGTCACCGACATTTCATCGCCGACGTCCACCTTCAATGCCTCGGCCGAGTTGCTGCTCAGCACGCCCTCCATCCGATCGGACAACGTGGGATCGATCCAATCGCCTTTGACCATTTTGTACGGAGGCAACGTGGCCTTGGTGCCCACCAACGAGGGCATTCTGCCGAACATCATGCCCGGACGCATACCGCCGCGACCGCCTCCGCCGCCCGGTTGCGAAGCGCCGGCCGGAGAACCCGGAGGATTTCCTGGCCCCAGCGGAGTTTGTTCTTCCGGCGGCAGATTGGGATTCGTGATTCTTGCCCGGGTTTGCATGACCGGATTGATTTCCGCCACTTCCGGGTCTCGGCCCAGGGCTTCGACCAACTCAGGCGACAATTGCGGAACCGCGCTTACGCCCTTGACTTCGGGCAGCACGATCAGGTCGTATCGGCCGAGATAGTCCGATGCGAAACCGCCGAACTGTCCGACCAGCGCGTCGTAGCCGCTCACCACCCAGATCACCACGCAGGCGGCGGCGACAATGGCCAGCGAAGTCAAGATCATCCGGGCCGGATGGTGCCAAACCTGGGCCAAAACCATTTTGCAGATGATTCTCATGCTTTCACCCCCGCCGCCGTCCCCATACCGACAATATCTTGATAATGCGCGGCCAAGCAGTGTAAGTCCGGATATTCCGAGGTTTTGAATTCCGTCAATACTCGCCCGTCTTTCAGCACCACTATTCGCTCGGCCCAGACGGCCACCGCCGGCTCGTGGGTCACGACTACTATGGTGCGATTTTGCTCCCGGCACAATTCCCGCAACAGCCGGCAGATGTTCTGCCCGCTTACCGAGTCGAGGCTGCCTGTGGGTTCGTCGGCGAGAATGATCGACGGATCGGCGATCAGCGCCCGGGCAATGGCCACGCGCTGCTGTTCGCCGCCGCTAAGGGCGTCGGGACGATGGCGGCGGCGCTGGACAAGATCGAGGCGGGCAAGCAGCTTATCGAGTTGGCCGTTGCCCGAATCTTTCCGTCCGGCGGCCAAAAGCGGCAGCAAAATGTTGTCCTCGGCCGTGAGCGTGGAAATCAGGTTAAATGCCTGGAACACCAGGCCGATGTGCCGGCGGCGAAAATACGTCAATCTCCGGTCCGACATGGCCGAGAGGTCCTGCCCGTCGACCAGAATGCGTCCCTGGTCGGGTTTTGTCAGGCCGGCCATCACGTGCAGCAAGGTGCTCTTGCCCGATCCGCTGGCGCCCATCACCGCCACGAACTCGCCGCGGGTTATCGTCAGCGAAACGCTTTTCAGGGCCTCGATGATTACTTCGCCCTGCCTGAACCTTTTAGTCGCCTGCTCCGCCACAAGCGGAGTCGACGTGGAATAGTTCGATTCGCTCAAATTATGTTCCTTTGTAATGATAATTATTTTAGAATTCAAATTCCAATTTTTGTCGTAATATTTTTATTTGTTTAGCCGCGACCCGAAGGGGAGCGGACTCGGCTGCTCATATTAGCATTATTTTTATGTTTAGTTTCCCGACAATCTCGGTTATTTACGGTTGTCCGGGAATTGGTGTGAAAATCTCGATAATTCCACCGCTCCCCTTCGGGTCGCGGCTAAACGAATTTAAAAAACATCGGTAAAACCTGCATTTGAATTCCCGGACAATCTCAATTATTTGTTAATCGTTCGGCAGGCCGACGACCTCGCCGCCGGATCGCGTCCAAATGGCGTGCCACACCGTCTCATCGATGGAGTCGCTGAAGGACCGCACGCTGCCGTCGCAAAGGCAGGCATTGACGACTCCGCGATGACGGCTTCGGGCCGCGCAGAGCTTGGCCGATCCGCTCGTAAGGTCAGGAATCGGACTGTTGGGGGTAAAACGGCCGGTCATTACCGGGCCGGTTGGAGCGCACCCGCGCAGCCAAACGGCCAGCCGGTTGCCGTCCCACCCGGTTACGCTGGGAAGCAAAGCGTCCAGCCCGCCGGACTCGGCCGTGTCAGCCAAGGCCGTGGAACAGGGCTGTGCGCGATAGATTTGCATATTCGGCGTGTTCGTACTCGGCAGTGTTCCGCCGGGACCGCGCAGGGATTCAGTGAATGCCAGCGTGTGGGACGTGCCATCGCGAATGTCTTTGGGCCGAAGTTTCGCGCCGATCCAGCATACTCCGTCATTTGCCTGGCCCGGATGGCCGGGCATGGTGCTCGTGCCGGCCAGCCCGGTCCCGCCGTTCATGGCATAATTGCTGCCCGCATACGATACGGCCTCTGAAACCAGCGTGAGGTCGTGGACCGGCTTTTCTTGATCGCTGGGACACAAAAAAATGGAAACCGCCGTTGCGGCCGCCGGCCAAAGCGCAAGGGGAAGATCGACCTTGCCGGGATGTCCGATGTCGATCTTGAAGTCGATCAGATTATGAAGACTCTTTTCCTCGTAGTAAGGAAGCATCTGGGCCAGCGGCGAATAGTCCTGCGGATAGCTCGTTCCCGCCCAGCCGGCGTTGGGAAAGTAGTCGCGCTCGCCGATGTGGTTTTGCAGACCCATGCCTAATTGCTTGAGATTGTTTGTGCATTGCACGCGCCGCGCGCTTTCGCGCGCCGCCTGAACGGCCGGCATCAACAATGCCGCCAAGATGCCGATTATCGCTATCACCACCAATAACTCGACCAGGGTGAAAGCCCTGCGATATAAGTTCATCTGTGAAACCTTTTCCCTGGTTATTCCATATTCCCTAATTCCTATCTCCTAATTTTTTGGCCGGCAATAGGATAAGGCCAGCAGGGCGAACCCGGTCGCTAAATTCGGATCGCCCTCCATCCACTTTGTGTTGTCGTTGATCCAGGAACCGTCCTCCTTTTGCCGGCTGAAGAGTTCATAGGCAAGCTCGCGCCGCCAATCGTGTTTTTTCCCGGCGGCGTCCTCGAACAGGTCAACCCCCAGGGCGTCCAAGGATTTGGCGAAAACGTTGTAGTAATAATAAAGTCCGGCCTGGTCCAAGCCGGGATTGTTTTTCACGTCGTAATTTTTTTGGATCCACTGGACTCCGGCTTTAACCCGCGGATCGTCCGGCTTTACGCCCGCGTAAATCATGCTCTTCAGGCCGCTATACGTCATTGAGGCGTAGCTGCGCAATCCGCCGTTGTCGGTTTTTCCGGCCGGGCTGCCGCCGCCGGCCACGCAGGTATAATAAAAACCGCCGTCCGGATTCTTCGCGGCAAAGACCGTGGTATTGTCCGCGCTCTCGAAATTCTGGCAGCGGGAAACGAAAACCAGGGCCTTTTGTATTTCCGGATCGTCGGCGCCACAGCCGCAAGCCTTAAGCGCGTCGATAAAGTAGGCCGTATTCGATAGGTCCGGGCGCGAGTCTTTGCCGTAACCCGTCCCGCCGTAAGACAAGTCCGAACGGTCTTTGCCGGCCTTCTCTCCCCATTGATTCTGCTTGATGAAGGCCTCCGCGTTCCGGAGCACACCGTTGTAGTGCTTGTCCTTATTGGCCTCGGTAAGACACATGATGACCATGCAGGTTTCGTAATTGGGCAACCATCCGCCCTTTGCATAGATGCCTCCATCGGATTGAACGGAGTCGCCTAAGTATTTCAGGCTTTTGGCCACCAGCGGGTCGCCTACGCCGCGTCCATGACGCAATACAGCGGTGGTCACCAGCGCGGTAATCCCCACGCCCGCTCGACTGTTGAATGAGCCGTCCTCGGCCTGACCGTGCGACTGGAGATATTCGATTGCCCGATCGACCGAGCGTTGGAACTGCTGAGGATCGGGTCCGAATCTTGACAGACCTCCGGGCTGCTCGGCCGAAAAGCCGCACGAGGCGATTTCAAGCCAGATGTAAGTTGCAATCGCAAGTTGGCAGGCGGCATTGAACCGGAGAGGTGAAATACATCCGCCTTGGTCCTTATCGTCTTTAGAGTTCAAGTTTTATCCTCCAGTTTAGGTTATCAGACAGTGACGCGGCCGGTGAAAAAGACCTTTAAGCGCATACCATCCTTAGTAATATTGAGCCTCCATAATTGCTAAGAGCAAGATTTATGCCCAACGCGACTTGATCGGGATTAGAGAGCTAATCTAAGGTAGTTTCCGGAGTTACGTTGATGGATCAAGTCGAAAACAAGGGCAGCCGTGTCGATACATTCGACATGCGTGTCGATTTCGACGACATTGAAAAAGATGCTTTTACGGCAGTGTGAAGCAACTGATAGAAGAATCCGTTTGATATCGGATAGGGATTAAAACCACTTGATCCATGATATTTTTCACTGGGTATCACGAACTATCAGCATAAAAAAAGCCCCGTCGGTTGGGGCAGGGAAACCGACGGAGCAGAGATAGGGC
>JBEKFZ010000010.1:0-76786 GCA_050013075.1 Thermoguttaceae bacterium
GGCGTAACGGTAGACCGCCTGGTAATTTGCGGCGACTAATTGGGCAATATCGAACCCGGCCTTATCTTCGGCCATATCACTTCCTCTTACTAGAGACGTGTAACCGGTAAGTTATTCCCAAAAGCCGGAAAAAAATTGGACGCCATACTATGATTTATATTATTCAATTGTAGAATGTATGGAATAATTGCCTAGTGGTTGGTATCTATTTGTGTGGTAAGCGGGAGAGGTTCCCGCGAACAATTAACCAATCACAAAGGTAACATGGGAAAGGTGAAACGATGAAAAAGTTTGCCCTATTTGCAATGCTTATTTGTGCCGGTCTCGTAAGTTTCGGCTGCTCCGAAAAGAAGAAGGAAGCCCCGAAAGACACACAAACCCAAGGCGCGACAGAAGGCGAAAAGAAGGCCGATGCCCCGGCTGAACCAGCCAAGTAGTTTTTCTTTTGTTTTTGCTTCAATTAATGAACTGAGCAAGAAAAGTTCCGCAACTGCTAAAATCTGATTTGACAACTCTAAAGGGGAAGGACTGTTCAATGCAATGTCCTTCCCCTTTGTGTTTGGTTGAGCCTATCATGGAACTTATATTTATTGAGTTTAGGAAAAAGGATGACGTAGAAAAAAATCAAAGCCGGGGCGTGTCGACCTCGTTGTTACACACAAATTGCTGGATGGACGAGCGAGAGGATCGTTTAGGGTCCTTTCCGCATCGCGGTAATAGGACCGGCGTTTACGCCGGGTAAGGAAGTCGTCCAGACAAGTCATTCTCGGTCAGCCCCGTTCAGGGGGCTCCTGTTTCGGATGGCCATAGAGTCACTCAACTGGCTAAAGTCCTGCACGCCGAGAAGGCCCGTAAACGGGCGTGATGTTTTTTTGACTTGTTCGTAACAACGATGATTATACGCCCCGGCTCTGATTTTCTCCACGGCATTCTCTTTCTCCGATTCAATAAATGAGCAGCGTTGCCATTTCCGGCCCTGTTTGACTTCTTAACACAGGGTTAAATATAATTAATGATTGTGGATGGACTTTTAAACGACGCCGCGGCAGTATCACATTTTATTACAAAGGGGAATCGTATCATGCTTACAAGCACATTTGTTCGTCGTACCTTATTGACGATTGTGTTGACGGCAGGCCTGGGATGCGCCGGCGATGTTTTTGGAGCGGACGTTAAAACCGAGGTCAAGGCCGCCACTGCCCCGGCCGGTTCCGCGCCCGAGGCGCAGGCGGCGGAAAAGACCAAGGCAGGCGCGGCCGATCTACCGCGAGAGTTGTCGATGCGCCCCTTGTCCGCATATCGCGTCCAGCCGCCCGACATCTTGCAGGTCGAGATGCTGAAGATGGTCCTTTTACCGTCTTACCGGATCGAAGTATACGACGTATTGCAGATACAGATGGACAAGTATATCGACAATGCCTACCTGGTGGACTGGGATGGAACGGTGAATTTAGGATCGACCTATGGAAAGGTCCGAGTGGTTGGAATGTCGATAGAAGCGGTTGAAGAGGCTTTCAGAAAGCATTTGTCGCAAGTCTTGCAACAGTCCAAGGTATCGGTGCAGTTGGCCCGTACCGGAGGCACGCAACCGGTAACCGGCCAGTATTTGGTGGGGCCCGACGGTACGATCAATCTCCGCGCCTACGGAGTCGTGAAAGTCTCGGGCAAGACAGTTTCCGAGATCAAGACGGCATTGCAACGGCAACTGTCGCAGTTTTTCAATTCGCCGGAACTATCGGTGGACGTATCGGGCTACAACAGTCAAGTGTATTACATCATTACCGATGGAGCGGGCCTGGGCGACAACGTGCGGCGGATTCCCATTACCGGCAGCGAGACCGTGCTGGACGCCGTGGCCGCCATCGGCGGACGGTCGCAGCTTTCCAGCAAGAAGATGTGGATTGCGCGGCCATCGCCGTCAGACCCTGAGAACGGTACGATCTTGACGGTCGATTATGACGCTATCACACATCGCGGGGCCACGGCGACCAACTATCAAATCATGCCGGGCGACCGGATTTTCATAGCCGAAGATAGTTTAGTCGCCCTGAACAACGAGATCGGCAAGATGACCGCCCCTGCCGAGCGAATTCTGGGCATAATCTCACTGGGGACTTCATCCGTCGAGGGCTTCGGAATAATCCTGCCCAAGTAAGTTGAAAAAGCGATACGGGCTGCCAATCCCGGCCATCAATTCCCTTACTCTACCTCCAGCCCCTTGAACAGCGGGGTTTGGTCATGGTATCATTAGGAAATTTTAGACACCGCTTTAACCCTTTTGGGGTAAACGCGAGGAAAGTTCAACCAGATTTTATCCACATTTTGATTTACAGATTGCCCTCACCCTAACCCTCTCCCAAAGGGAGAGGGAAGTATTTGTATAGGATCGCACGTGCCTCGTCGCAACGATATTCACAAAATTTTGCTCATTGGTTCCGGGCCGATCATCATCGGACAGGCCTGCGAGTTCGACTATTCCGGCACCCAGGCGTGCAAGGCCCTGCGGGAGGAGGGTTATGAGGTGGTGTTGGTCAATTCCAACCCGGCCACGATCATGACCGATCCGGAAATGGCCGACCGCACTTACATCGAGCCTTTAACCTGGGAAATCGTGGCCAAGGTGATCGAGCGTGAGCGGCCCGACGTTTTGCTGCCCACCCTCGGCGGTCAAACCGGGTTGAACCTGGCCATGGACCTGGTACGGCATGGAGTTTTGGAAAAATTCGGCGTGGGCTTGATCGGGGCGTCGGCCCAGGCGATTTCCAAGGCCGAATCGCGCAGCGAATTCAAGCAGGCCATGGAACGGATCGGGTTGGAGGTTCCCCGCGGCGAAACAATCGGCAGTTTGCGCGAGGCGCGGAAGGTCGTCGGCGAGATCGGCCTGCCCTGCGTGGTCCGCCCGAGTTTCACCCTGGGCGGCACAGGTTCGAGCGTGGCCTACAACCGCGACGAGTTCGACGACCTGGTGCAACGCGGCCTGGATCTTTCCCCCATCCACCAGGTGCTCTTGGAGGAATCGGTCCTCGGCTGGAAAGAGTACGAGATGGAGGTCATGCGCGACGCCGACGACAACGTGGTGATAATCTGCTCGATAGAGAATTTCGATCCGATGGGCGTGCATACGGGCGATTCAATCACCGTGGCCCCCGCCCAGACGCTGACGGACAAGGAATATCAGCGGATGCGCGACGCGTCGCTGGCGGTGATCCGGGAGATCGGCGTCGATACCGGCGGATCGAACATTCAATTCGCCATTCATCCGAAGACCGGGCAGATGGTCGTAATCGAGATGAATCCCCGGGTGAGCCGCTCGAGCGCCCTGGCCTCGAAGGCCACGGGTTTTCCCATTGCCAAGATCGCCGCCAAGCTGGCCGTGGGATATCTCCTGCACGAACTGCCCAACGACATCACGCGGGAAACGATGGCCTGTTTCGAGCCTACAATCGACTACGTGGTGGTGAAGGTGCCCAGATTCGCCTTTGAAAAATTTCCCGAGGCCGACGCCAAACTCACCACCCAGATGAAAAGCGTGGGCGAAACCATGGCCATCGGACGCACGTTCAAGGAGGCCTTCCAAAAGGCCCTGCGCGGGTTGGAAGTGGGCAGTTTCGGTTTCGGCTGCGACGGCAAGGACCTTTGGGGCACCGCCGAGCAGCCGGGCATAGATGAAGTCCGCTCCAAACTTGCCGTGCCCGGCGATCAGCGCGTATGGTGTTTGCGTTACGCCATGAAGTACGGAATGTCGATCGACGAGATTTACGACCTGACCGCGATTGATCCCTGGTTTTTGGAAAATCTGAAAGAAATCCTGGAGATGGAAGAGCATCTCCGTGGGATCGGCGGATTGCACAACGTCGACGACGCGACGTTGCGGCGGGCAAAGCAGTTCGGGTTCTCCGACCGGCAATTGGCCGTTATCTGGAATACCACGGAAATAGACGTGCGGCAGCATCGCAAATCTCGGGGAATCGTGGTTACGTTTAAATCGGTCGATACCTGCGCGGCCGAATTCGAGGCCTACACGCCCTATTATTATTCGACCTACGAAGATGAAGACGAAACCCCGCCCAAAAAACCCGACCGGCGGCGAGTGGTCATCTTGGGCGGCGGGCCGAACCGCATCGGGCAAGGCATCGAGTTCGACTATTGCTGCTGCCACGCCAGTTTCGCGCTTAAGGAACTGGGGATCGAGTCGATCATGGTCAATTCGAATCCGGAGACTGTCTCGACGGATTACGATACCAGCGATCTGTTGTTTTTCGAGCCGCTTACGACTGAAGACGTATTGAATATATGCGATCGAGTACAGCCGGACGGAGTAATCGTGCAGTTCGGCGGCCAGACTCCGCTGAATTTAGCCCGGGCACTCTCAAACGCCGGCGTGCCGATCATCGGCACCAGCGTGGATACGATCGAGGATGCCGAGGATCGGGAAAAATTCGCCAATTTACTGCGCCGTTTGGGATTGAAGCAGCCGGCCAACGGAATTGCGCGGAATATGGCCCAAGCGCGGGTGGAAGTGGCGAAGATCGGTTATCCGGTGCTCGTGCGCCCGAGTTTCGTGCTCGGCGGCCGGGCCATGGAGATCTGCTACGACAACGCCCAGTTTGAGCGGTTCGTGGCCGCGGCCTTCGTGGTCGCGCAGGGGCAGCCGGTGCTGATCGACCGCTTTTTGGAAGACGCCATCGAAATGGACGTGGACGCCATTGCTGACGGCGAACAAGTGCTGGTGGCGGGCATAATGGAACACATCGAAGAGGCGGGCGTACACTCGGGCGATTCGGCCTGCGTCATGCCGCCCCACACGCTCCACAAAAATGTGATCAAGGAAATACACGAAGCCACCTGCGCAATGGCCCGGTATCTGCAAGTCAAGGGCTTGATGAACGTGCAGTACGCGGTGAAGCGCGAGGAAGGCCGGCAGAACGTGTATGTGCTCGAGGTGAATCCCCGGGCAAGCCGCACGGTGCCGTTCGTGTCAAAGGCCACCGGAATGCCATTGGCCAAGGCGGCCGCCAAGGTGATGGTCGGTGTTTCGCTGGCCGAGCAAGGTTATACCGCCGAGCCCGTGCCGAAAAGGGTTTCGGTCAAGGAGGCGGTGTTCCCGTTTGTCAAATTCGCGGGAGTGGACATCGTGCTCGGTCCGGAGATGAAATCGACCGGGGAGGTAATGGGTATCAGCGAGCACTTCCCCATCGCCTTTGCCAAGAGTCAATTGGCGGCCGGAACCGTGCTGCCCATGAAAGGGAAGGTATTCATCAGCGTGGCCGACCGGGCAAAGGAACACATGCCCGAATTAGCCCGGATGTTGGAACAGATGGGTTACGAATTGATCGCCACCCGGGGCACGGCTATTTGCCTGGAGCAAGCGGGCGTGAAAGTGCAGTCAATCAAAAAACTTCAAGAGGGGCATCCCAACGTGCTCGATTTCATGATCGACGGCGATCTGCAACTGGTGATGAACACGCCCAGGGGCAAGGGCGCTCGGACCGACGAAGGACGGATTCGCGCCGCGGCCGTGTCGCACGGGGTTCCATGCATCACCACGATTCAAGCCGCCGACGCCGCGGTTCATGCCATGCTCGCGCTACGAAGCGAAGACATGGAGGTGGAGGCGGTGCAGGATAGATTTCCTCAGTATGCCAAGGTGCACGCATAAAAGAGTGGAGATTTGGATACAAGACATTATTGACAGCCAACAATCTAATGATATAACTGATGCAACGCTACAACTGTTAATCTTGATTAGCAACCGATAGGACTTAGGGTGTTATCGAGGTACAGATTTGCACTCATCAAAAGTGGTGTATGGACTTCACCAATGCACAACTCGAAGCAATTGGACACCCACCCGGTAACCTTCAACTGATTGCGTGCGCTGGCTCGGGCAAGACCGAGGTCGTGGCCCAACGTGTGGCTGCATTGCTCAAGGACGGCATGAAAAACGGGCTGGCTCCTCGCAACTTTGTGGCGTTTACCTTCACGGAGAAGGCAGCTGCCGAACTGAAAGATCGGATTGTCGCGCGGGTGGCAAAGGTGATTGGTGAGGTCAACGGGATGGCAGAGATGTACGTTGGCACCATCCACGGATTCTGCCTGGAATTGCTAAAGACGGAAGTGGCTGAGTTTTTGAAGTACGGGGTACTGAATGACGTGCAGCAGGTTCTGTTTGTAAACCGGCACTCCAAAAAAAGCGGTTTGACAGTTTCGACCGACTTAAAGGGGAACGCACTGCGCCGTTTCACAGACACAAATCATTACATCGACGCGCTCAACATCCTCCGCGAGGCCAGGTTGAAAAAGCCCAAACTTAAGGGCTGCTCAGTGGTCAACGGGCTTATGGCATACCAGCAACTCCTAGCCGACCGTCGTTATCTCGATTATTCCGCGATCATGTCCAACGCGGCCGAGTCCATTGCGGATAATGCCGAGTTAAGGGCGCGGTTGGCCGCGCGCATTAGGCACGTAATCGTCGATGAGTACCAAGATGTTAATCCAATCCAGGAGCGTGTCATCAATCTGCTGTCGCAGGCGGGTGCTCACCTCTGCGTCGTCGGCGACGACGACCAGACGATTTACCAGTGGCGTGGCAGCGACATTACCAACATCATCACCTTCGAAAAACGCTATGCCGCTGTGAAACCGATCAGGCTTCAGGAGAACTTCCGCAGCAGTAAGGGGATCGTAGAGACGGCCCGGGCGTTCATCACCCTGAATACGGAGCGCCTGCCGAAGGCAATGATCCCGACCGATGTCCAGGTCTACAAACCGAGTGACATCTGCGCCCTCTCATTCGTCAATCCCGACGCCGAAGCCGCCTTCATCGCCAAGACCATCAAGGACCTTCATGGCGTTGCCTTTGCTGAGGAAGTCAAGGAGCGTGGTCTGGCATACTCGGACGTTGCCATCCTTCTACGAAGTGTGAAGGCGAACGGCGAACCGATCACCAGGGCACTTCGGGATGCAGGCATTCCGTCCATCGTAGTCGGGATGAATGACCTCTTCTCGGCTGTCGAAGCGGAAGCGACAAGACTACTGTTCTACTTCATGGCCAAGCGGACTGGGGTGGACCGGAAGAGGCTGAGGAAGGCTTGGATCGACTCGAATCTTGGAGTCACTAAAGCAGCGCTAGATGCTGCCCTGGACAAGTTGGAAGCCGCACGGGCGGAATTAGGGAGCCCTGACCAGAAGCGATGGGCGCTCTACTCGATCCAGCGTCAGTATCGTGAGTTCCTCGATCTGATCGAACTCCGCGAGGAAAAGGTGCCGGATGGTCCGGGTGGATCGAAGCGCGGAGAGGTGGTATTCTACAACCTCGGCAAATTCAGCCAAGTGATCTCTGACTTCGAAGAGATCTACTTCCACTCGGACCCGCCTGAGAAATACGATAGTTTCGCCAGCTTTCTGCAGTTCCAGGCCGATGGCGCATATCCCGAGGGATGGCAGGAGGCCGCATATGCAAATCCCGATGCGGTCCGTATCATGACAATACACCAGGCCAAGGGGATGCAGTGGCCGGTTGTATTTATCCCGGCCTTACTTAGGAATCGATTCCCCTCTGTGATGGGGAGAGGCAAGAGCGTATGGCATCTGATACCGGCCGACGGCGTTAATGGACAGAACCGCTTTGTCGGCAGCATAGAGGACGAGAGGCGTCTATTCTACGTCGCCATGACCCGTAGCCAGAAGTTCCTCTTCATGACCTACGCCCCGATCCCGGGAATGAACAACTGGTACGCGAAAAAGTCTGTGTTTTGGGATGATGTATTGATCTCTAAGTATGTCAAGCGGACACTGCCGGACTATTCAACCCGGAAACGGATCACGCCTCAACCCAAGGCAGGCATCTCCAATGTGGTGCTCTCATTCAGCGATCTAAAATACTTCTTCGAGTGCCCGTATCAATTCAAGCTGCGCATTCTCTATGGGTTCAACCCACCGATATATGAGGGCCTCGGCTATGGTAAGAGCTTGCATGACGCGCTTGCCGATGTCCATGCCAGGGCAATTCAGGGCAAGGCTGTCAATGAGAGCGATGCCTCCTCGCTCGTCGGGACGCATCTGCATCTTCCCTATGCGTATAAGACACTCCGCGAGACGCTCGAGAAGAGCGCCACCGACATAGTCCAGAGCTACATTGCCAAAAATAAGGCTGACTTCGACAAGATCGAGTTCTCAGAAAAAGCAATCGATTTACATCTCGGTGACGGAGTCTCTGTTGTTGGACGCATTGATCTAGTGCGGCGAATCGACACCGACGAGGTGACGGTCGTGGATTTGAAGACCGCCGAACGGTCACAAGCCGAGGAGGTGACCGAGACACAGCTCCACATATACGCGCTGGGATATCAGGAGCTGACCGGTCGGCGTGCGGACTATGTCGAAATCTACGAGCTTGAGGAGCAGAAGCGCAAGCCCCGCTCCGTGGATGATGACTTCATCACAATAGTCAAGAAGAACGTTAAGGAAGCGGCTAACAGCCTCCGATTAGGCATCTTGCCTCCGAAGCCTTCAGAGAAGACATGCAACTCGTGCGATTTCAAGATGCTCTGCTCACACGGGTGTAAGTTCGCCAGCAAGCGTGGAGTTAAAGGCGTATGAGGAATTCCGCCTGATATCCGATCACGGCTGAGTCCCTTAATCTTGTCAAGAATCTTCTCAGTTACATCGAGCATGTGGCCCAAGTATAGAAGATCATCCTTCGGCATATTGGACCTCTGCATTTGCAATAATATGGTTTCGGAGTCGTGGATTTAGATATTTTTCATTTACAATATCCGCCTTACGTCCGCCAAACATCGCAGTTAGTTGCTGTTCCATTTCTATAATCCGCAAGCCTACTACATATCCGGGCTCGAAAAGAACCAATACGTCTATATCGCTTTCGGGCCGAAAATCATCGCGCAACACCGATCCATAGAACGACAATCGCCGGATGTGGTTCTGCCGACAGAAGGTTGCCAAAGATTCTTTGGGAACTTGTAGATGAATCATGAAAATCCCATTTTTGAATTGTTTATAGTTCTATTATAGGTCAAAACGATGTGGAATAACAAGGGATGCTAGCATCGGTTTTTGCATGATGCGTAAGGGTTTAGGGAACCAAAAAAATCGGCCTTGACGGGATTTGGCAAATGTCCTATTCTCGCCGCCTCAAGGAATCATTATCGTTGCTTTATGCGGCGATAGAACGTGATTGGTATAGAGTATATTTGATCCACGTGGATGGGTCCGCATCTGGGAATTCCGCGACGACGGGATACCTGCGGACCGCGAAGCGTTTGGCTGCCTACATGGAAGTAGGCGGCACGCTTCGGACACATTTCGGTGCGCCCAACGCGGCGCTTGCCGCCGCGATTGCGGAGCGTCCAATCGCTCCCGGAAGAAGCCGAGTCCTTTGCCCCCCTGGGACATACGCTTTCCGGGGGCTTTTTTATTTAGGCGTTAAATATTCCAGGGATTCCCAACTCGCTCGCCTGCGGCTCGCGGCTAAACGAAAAAAGACTGCTGATCGGCTAAACGAAAATAGGCGCTGTTATTGGCGGATTTTGCCGCGATCGAGGAATTGTTCCATGCCGTGGGTTTTGGCGATCACGGTCACGCCTTTTTCGGTGACGAGAAAACCGCGGGCGATATCTAAATCCACGTCGTAGCCGATTTCGGCATGGGGCGGGATGTGCACGCCCTTGTCGATGATCGCCCGGCGGATCTTGGCGTATCGGCCCACGTCCACGCCTTCAAAAAGGATCGAATCTTCCACCCGGGAGTAGCTGTTAATCCGCGAGTTGAACCCGACGATGGAGCGTTCGACTTGCCCGCCGGAAATAATCGATCCCTGGCAGACCAGGCTGTCGCGGGCTTCGCCGCAACGGCCGGATGGGCCTTTTTCGGCAAACACGAATTTGGGCGGGGGCAGGTTGGGCTGATAGGTCCGCACCGGCCAATCGCTGTCGTACATGTTCAGTTGGGGATCGACCGAGACCAGGTCCATGTTGGTTTCGTAGTAGGCGTCCAGCGTGCCCACGTCCCGCCAATAGGCCTCGGTTTTTCGGTTTTCGTCCATGAAGGGATAGGCAAAGACACGGTAATTATGGATGACGGCGGGGATGATGTCGCGGCCGAAATCGTGATGGCTGGAATGGCGCGTGGCGTCGAGGCAGAGTTGTTCGAAAAGAAATCGGGCGGTAAAGACGTAGATACCCATCGAGGCCATGGCGTATTCAGGCTCACCGGGAATGGGTTTGGGAGTTTTGGGCTTTTCCTCGAATCCGGTTACGTGGGTCTCGGAGTCGATTTGCACCACGCCGAATTGCGTGGCGGCCGAGGCCAACGGCACTCGAAGCGTGCCTACCGTGACATCGGCCTTGTTTTGCACGTGGGCGTCAATCAGCCGGGCATAATTCATTTTGTATATATGGTCGCCGGCCAGGATGATGATGAACTCGGGCCGCTCTTTTTCGATGGTATAAATGTTTTGATACACGGCGTCGGCCGTTCCCTGGTACCAATGTTCGTCGATGCGCTGCTGCGGGGGCACTACGTCGATGAATTCGCCCAATTCCCGGCATAAGTATGATTGCCAGCCCAGGTTGATGTGCCGATCCAGACTCATGGTCTTGTACTGGGTGAGCAAGAGAATTTTGCGGATCCCGCTATTTAGAGAGTTGGACAACGTGAAATCGATGATGCGGTAAGCCCCGCCGAAAGGAACGGCGGGTTTCGCCCGATCCCGGGTCAGCGGTTCCAATCTAGAGCCTTTTCCTCCGGCCAAAATAACAGCCAACACGTCCTTCATGAGGAATTGCTGTTTCATAACTGGGTCCAAAATGAAAGATGGTGATGCAATAATAATGATTTTACCCGCCTATTAAAGATTTTACCCGGGGAATAATGCAGCCAAATTGCATGATATTGTATGTATTTTGATGCACCATCCCATCGGTAATACAAAGATAGTTTTCAATTGGGGTTCATAATATCCAATTGCCATTTGCGGCCCTCAAAGTCAACAAGATTAGATAATTCGCTACAATTGTTGCATATATTCCAGACAACGCATATTATCTATATTTACATCGGCAACTTATATATTTATTTTCCTTATTTTTACATTATTTAACTGCATAGTGCATGAATTATACAATTTTCCATTATTTTTTACAGCCAAATTATATTTTAATTGAGATTAAACCAACTCGGTTCCAGCGCATTGCGAAACCGCAAGCGGTTTGTTAGCCATAGCCCGAATTACGTATCTTTCTATTCGAGAATCTGCCGGTACATTTCCGCGTGGCTTAAGATCATTTTTTCCGCTGGGAATTCGCACAGGGCACGCTCTTGGCCGGCTTGGCCGAGGCGACTGGATAGGGCCGGGGCTTCGAAGAGTTGACGGGCGTGGCGGGCAAATCCGGCACGGTCGCCTATTGGCACGAGGAACCCGGTCTGCTGGTGAACCACAAGATCGCGCGTGCCGGGGGTGTCGCAGGCAACAACCGGAACGCCCGCGGCCATGGCTTCTAGAATGGGGCCGGACTGATCTTCATAAGGGCTGGTTGACCAGAGCAGGTCGAAATGCGGCATCAGCCTGGGCAGATCGCCGCGCAGGCCGAGAAAATGCACAAAGTCGGCAATGCGGACCTGATCGCGGAACCTACGGAGTTGTTCGCGGTGGGGACCATCGCCGATTATGAGCAGATGTACATCCTTGCGAATGACTTTCAGCAAGTCGGCGGCCCAAATGGCATCCTTCACCCGATTCCGCAGCAAGAGCCTGCCCACCAGGCCGATTAAACGGCTGTTTTCCGGAAGACCTAATTCGGCCATCAATTGCCGCCTGGTGGTTGTGCTTGGCCGCGATGGTTCCACTCCGCCTGGGATTATGCGAAATTTTTCGGCCGGCAGACCTTTCCGTATATAGAAGTCGCGTACCCCGGTGCTGTTGGCGGTCAGTTGTACGCAATGATTGCCGATATAACGGTCGATTGCCAGTCTGGTACCGCTTATGAATGGATCGACACAGACATATCCGGCCACGAAACGAGTTACGCCCATTGTTTTTGCCGCGGCCAGACCATAGGCGTTGGCGGCGGACGTCCAGGCGTGGATCGCCTTGGGCCGCAGCCGATCGACAAGGCGTTTTAGTTCCCAAAAGGTTTTGGGGTCGTATTTCCATTGCTTTGAGATAACAGTGACTGGGACGCCGATGGAAGAAAGCTCTGTCGAGACGCCGGAGGCACAAAATGTGGTCATGCCGTCCAGCGCGCAAATGTGGAGATCGAATTGATCGCCAGGCAGCCCTTGTGCCAGCAGGCGGAGTTGTATTCCCGTTGCTGCATCATGCGTGGTGGAAATAATTTGAAGGATGCGCGGTTTCATTTTTTATCCTTCATGTCCGATGGCTCGAGGACGGCAATGTATCTTAAGTTGCGATATAAGTCGAGGTAGTCCAGGCCGTAGCCCACTACGAACGCATTGGGGATGTCAAAGCAGATAAAATCGGGCTTCAAATCGAGTTTGCATTGACCTATTTTGCGCAGCAGGACCGCGGTGCGAATGCTGCTCGGACCGAGTTCGTCGATTTGAGGAATAAGTTCCCAGAGCGTGTGGCCGGTATCGAAGATATCGTCGATCAAAAGCACGTCGCGTCCCTGTATATTGCCGGAGATTAAATCGGTATTGATCACCATCGGACCCGGCCGCGTGCCGTTGTGGTCACTGCGGGCTTGGACCAACTCCACGCGCAAGGGAATTTTCAACAATCGGATCAAATCGGCCAATAAAACCACGCTGCCGATCATCACACCCACGATAGTCAATGGTTTTCCCTGATAATGGGCTTGAATCTTTTCGGCCAGTTGTACGATGCCTTGTTTGAGTTGGTCTTCGGTTAGTAGGGTTTTCATTGAATGATTCCTTACAGCGTTTGGGGGTAATACACCTCAGAGCCGGGCCGTGTCGGGTGCGGAAATGCCGGGGCGACACGCCCCGGCTCTGACTTTGATATCTGTTTTCGCGACCGGTTATTCTAATTGATATCGTATGAAAATCCCAGATTGAATTTATATAAGGCTGCGGAGGCGGACCAGTCAAGCAATGAGGGGAGTTTTTGGATAGGCTCTTAGTTTTTCCCCGGGGTGATTTCCAGGGACCGGGCGTCGATGACCCTTATGCTATTGGTTTTGAGATTATATTCGAATTTCCGAAAAGAAGTTTTTTCCAAGGGTGCCCCGGGTTGTTTTTGTCTATACAATTCGGCTAGTGTACGGCCGTTGCCTTCGAGGATCAGCAGATTTTTAGCCTCGGAATAGGTTATCCGATGCGCCCGGGCAGTGAAAACGCCGTCGCCGCCTTCCGCCACCGCGTTTTCAGAGGCTTCGGCTTCGATGGTTTGGCCCTTGCCCGCGGGCAAAGGCATCTGGTTAATCTTAAGCTGATTGCAGTGCAACGCGATGCCTTTAGGCCCCAATTTATCCTGCTTTTCGGGATCGATCATAGCCGACCAATCGAACACGGGCGCGTAAGCCGCGCCGATTTGTTCTTTGAAGATTACTTCACCCTGATTGACATTGCCCGCGATCAAACCCGGAAAACTGCCCTTGATCGAACCCTGAAAGCGAACGTGCAGGCAATAAAGCTGATTGTTTGGCTGATCGGAATTGGGGGCGACGTTATTGACGGCAGGCGTGGCCGGACGCCCGCCGAGCAATCCAGCGCCGAGTTGATTTTGTTTATGGTCAACGGAATTGAGAAAGACCCTGTTGAGCCATCCCGGGCCGCCTGCCGATAAGGCTCCGCTTTGCAGGTTTATCGCCAGATCGGCCACTTGCATGCGGTCGTATGAGATGGGTTGCCCTCGGATGTCGATCGAATGGTTTTCCAAAAACACGCCGCCCCAGCAAGAAAGATTTTCAACCGCGTTCTGATCTTGATCTTGCAGTTTGGAATCGGAAAAACTGATGGGACGTTTAAGTTTAGCCTCTAAAATACTGGTTTGCAGGTGAAATTGGGGCGTGGACGCGGACACGGATTCCTCGAACTTTGCCCTGCTTCCGTCGAAATCCATGCCTTTTTGCCAATCGATCAACAACGTGCCTGACACGACTTTTGGCTGCCCGGCAGCGATCGATTGCCCGAACATGTTGTCGGATAAAGGGACATCCATGCGGCCGGGGCCTTCGATCCACAGGCGGTTTATGCCCTTATTCAGATTGATATTCGAGCCGGTCAATCCCAGGCCGCGGGCTTCGCAGTGGGCGGGGCGGCCAGTGACTTTCACCACGGTGTTTTGCAAAAAGAGGTTTGTGCCGTGGAGGCGATCGCCTTGGATGAGGATCGGGCGCTGGTCCGGGGCCGAGGTTTGCGTTTCCTCCAGGCGCACGCCGTCTTGGATCACGAGATCCACAATGTCTTCTATCTGCTGATCGTTCAATATCATGCGGGCCTGGAGCTTTCCGCCGCTGATTTTAAAATGTTGGCGACTTGCCTCAGGCCGGGCCGAGGCGGCCTGGCTTTGATTCGCGGCTGCGTTTTGGCCTTGATTGGCGGGCAAGGTCGACGACTGGGATGAAGGCGAATGCGGGGTGTCTTTTTGCTCGAACCACACTTCCAATTGTTGTTCCAGCGCGGCGGTCAACTGCGTGGAGTCGATGGTTACCTGGTTTTGGGCCTTCATGTAGTTGGGCATAAAACCCGATTGGCCGCGAGGGCCGCCCGATGGGGTTTGCTTGAGCCAGAAGAAAATTTCCTTGGCACCCAAGATTCCGAACCCTGGGTAGTTTAAAACAGCTCCCCCTGTAAACGAGATTACCTGGTACTGATCCTTCGGTTCGATATGTAATTTGTCGTTCCAGCGGGCTTCGATGCGGCTTTGGGGATTGTCGCCGAATTGTCCGATTAACCAGCCTGGACCTTGTGCCGCCGCTCGGCCCGGGCTGTTTTGCCCCAGGGATTGATATTGCAGGCTCTGGCCGTGGATTTTATTTGTTCCTTGGCGGAGAAAGACTTCGGGGCCGCCGTCCAGAGAGATCAGTTTGGTTTTAATGTTGTACTCCAATCGTTCGGCCTGGCCGGTAAGGTTTTTCGTGGGCGCGTTGATTGTGACCGAATGGCCCCGGGCTTCGATCCGCTCCGGCTCTAGGTTGGATAAATTATCGGAATCGGGCTTGGAATTATCGCGCGCGAGAAAATATATCGAGAGCAGTTCGGATTGAATCTGGTCGGACGGGCCGTTCGGATTCACGCAGTAAACGAAGACTTTATCGGCGAAACTCGCCACGCGCTTAACGACGTTGAAGGTAAATGGACCATCACAGGTGATATCAATGGGCTGATTGGAAAAGTCGGCCGCGGACATTAAGCCATTGGTTTGATTAGGCGCGGGAGAGGTTCCTGCCTGGGCTGAGGGGGCTGATTCGAGATGCACACCTTTGATGTGCCGCATCTCGAACAGTTCCACACCCGTGACGCTGGGAGCGTTCCTGTCTTCACCGATTTTCGACGGGTCGGCAAGCAGCTTGATGTGCATGTCTCGGCCGCTGCCGGAGTTTTTCCCCCAGGTAAATTCCACCTGGTTAAGGGTCCATACTTCTTGCTCGTTCAATTGCACTTCGCTAGTGTGGATGAGCAGATCGTCTTCCGGGCCGGGCGATTTGCCCTGACTGCTGATGGTTATTTTGCCCAACAAAGAACCGCCTACCAGCCGGCCGATCTTCAGACTGCTAAGATCGATGGGTTTGTCGAATTTCAGGATCGCTCCTTCCGGGGCCTGGAGAATGATGGATTGCCGTAGACGCTGGGCTTCGTCCTCGGCCGGTCCGTCCCATAGGAAGACCATCGTGCAAGGCTCCAATTTCACCCGGCCATCGTCTAAATTTTTGTAGTTTTCCAGTAAGATCATTACCTTGTCGTTTTCCAGAACTTTTGTTTTTTTCAGATCCAAGGCGCCGGGCGGGAAGATTTTTTCCAACTGGGCGATGCGTTGATCCGCTCCGGTCTCGGATGAATTGCCGCCGGCGATTGTTCCGGAAGGCCCCGCAATGCTCGGCTCGATAAGCGGCACCGCCACCCGCGCGTATATCAAGTAAGCCATCAACACAATGGCAAAACTAACGGCGGTGTGAATCAAACGGGGCATGAGGGAGGGGGGGCAGGGTTCAGGGTTCGAGATTCAGGATTTGGGATTCTGGGTTCTGGATTAATAGGGGGTGGTCAGTTTACTGACCACTTTTTTATTGACCACTTTTTGAAATCCACCTCGCGAAACCGCAAGCGGTTTCATTGTTAAATTCATCACTCATCACTTAAAAATGCTTGAATTAATTGCTCCCAACGGCGTTGGGATTTTAGGATTAATTCAACGGTTTCGCGCACCGCGCCTGCTCCGCCGCGTTGGGTAGTGACATAATGGGCGGCCTTACGGAGTTCCGCGCAGGCGTCGGCCACCGCCACGCCAAAACCCACGCCGCACATGACGGCCAGGTCCGGCAGATCGTCGCCTATGTAACAGGCCTGATCCGGACTGAGCCGCAACTCGGCCAGGATTTGCCGCATTGCGGTTTGCTTGTTTTCCACGCCTTGCCGGATGACGTCGATGCCCAACTCGGCAACGCGCAGCTTGACGATCTGCGAACTGCGCAGAGTGATCAGGCCGAAACGGTAACCCGCCTTTTGCCATAAATGGATGCCCATGCCGTCGCGGACGTGAAATCGCTTGGTCTCCACGCCTTGGTTATCGATAATGATGCGGCCGTCGGTCAGTACGCCGTCAACGTCGGACAGGATCAGGCAAATGCGTTGGCAGCGATCGTCGAGGTTCATACTCCCACCTACCTGATTATGCTTCCATTTCACCGTCGCCTTCAGTCACTACGCGTAAAGGAACCAAAGGAATTTCGGCGTTGGGGGCAATTTTGGTTGCCGGTGATTTTGTCGGGAGTGGTTCCTTGGGCAAAAGTGCAACCACGTCGGTGATGTCGATAAGTCCGATCGGTTTGTCCGAGGCGTCGACCACGGGCAATTCGCTGATTTTTCGCTCTGACATAATAGCCACAGCGTCGGTCATCATCGAACCGGCTTGCACGCGCAGCGGATTGGGGGTCATCACGTTGCGGATCGGACCGTCCAGGTCTTTGTCGCGTCGCTGCTCGAAGAGCCGGGCAAGATCGCTATCGGTGAAGATGCCGGATAGAACGCCTTGGACATTGACCAGCATGGTTGCGCCCGTGCGCCGGCCGGGCTTGCCTACGCGGATCAGCACTTCGCGCACGGTTTGATCGTCCCAGGCCAGGCGGCAATGCTGCATGGGGCGCATGTGATCCTCGACCTTGCTGAGTTTATTGCCCAGGCTGCCGCCGGGATGAAATCGGGCAAAATCCTCGCGCCTGAAACGCCGCATCCGACTGGTTACCAGGGCCAGTGCGTCGCCTACGGCCAGCATTGCCGTGGTGCTGGTGGTTGGAGCAAGCCCCAATGCACATGCTTCTTGCAGGTTGCCCAGCTCGATGGTCACAGTGGCGGCCTGGCCTAGCGTGCTCGTGCGTTGACTGGTAATGGCCAAAATCGGCACGCCCAATTCGTTTAGCGACGGTAGGAGACGAACGATCTCTTCGGTTTCACCGCTTTGAGACAGGATCAAGACCACGTCGTCGCGGTGGATCCGCCCCAGATCGCCGTGGACTGCCTCGGCCGGATGCAACCAGTGGCTGGGCGTTCCGGTGGAAGCAAGCGTGGCCATGATTTTTTGCCCAATTACCCCTGCTTTACCGATGCCGGTAACAATCACGTTTCCCCGGCATTGATGGAGCAGTTTTAGCGCATGGCAAAACTCGCTATCCAATCGGTTGGCCAACTGACCAAGGGCACGGCCCTCGATCTGTATGATCTGCCGGGCATAGCCGAGTTGTTCGAAGGGGCTAAGATTCCCAGATAGAGCAAGTGCTTCCGTGCTCATAATTCCGTCATCCTTGACTAAAGACACTATATATATTGAGAAATAGGTAGGATGATTGTACCGCCGGAACCTGGATGGAGCAATGAAAGTTTTTTTGGAACATAACTTATTGTAGTGAATGAAGTTATGCTTCTGAATCCTCCTGTAAATCCATGACCATTGGTCGCGGTTGTGGAAAAACAGACTTAGGGAATCTAACAATACCCAGCCACCCTCACCCCCGGCCCCTCTCCCGCGACCAACCTTCGGTCGGTGCCCGGCGAGGGGAGTATTGTTAGAATTCCTTATTATGCCCATTTTTCTCGCGACCACTGGTCGCGGCTTTACAAACGATCCTTTGAGCTATCATTGTATTACACTTAATTCAACAACATTAATCTTACCCATCTCTAGGCGGGAGGCTTTGGAATTGTTTTATAAATGTACCTCCCTGGCGACAAAAAAGAGACGCTGTAGAATGATTTGTTCCAATAAAGTAGCAGTGAATTAAAGGAGTTATAAAAGATCATGATTGTTACTACTAAACAACTTTTCCAACATGCCTACGGCCGGTATGCCGTGGGGGCTTATAACATCAATAACCTGGAGCAGACTGTGGGGTTGTTTCGGGGAAATTTAGGCAAGGTAAAAAAGAATGATGAGCCGGTCGATGCCGTGAAAAGCGCCCCGTTTATCATTCAGATCTCCCGCGGCGCACGGGATTATACGGATAAGCGTTTTCTCGAGGCCATGATCCGCACTGCCGATCAGGTCTTTCCGGAGGCCATTTTCGCCGTGCACCTTGACCACGGCACCGAAGAAGTTTGCTACGATTGCATCCAGAGCGGTTTTTACAGCTCGGTGATGATCGACGCCTCGCACGAACCATTTGAAAAGAACATCGAGATCACCAGACGCGTGGTCGAGCGTGCGCATGCCAAAGGGATAGTGGTCGAGGCCGAATTGGGCCAGCTCGGCGGAGTGGAAGAAGACGTGGTGGGCAGCGTAAAGCTGACGGATCCAGCCCAGGCGGCCGAATTTATACAGAAGACGGGCTGCGATTCGCTGGCCGTGGCTATCGGCACTTCGCACGGGGCGTTCAAATTTTCCGGCAAGCAGGGCCTTCATTTCGATGTGCTGGAAAAGATACAAAAGGTTGCACCCAAGAATTTCCCGCTTGTTATGCACGGATCGAGCAGCGTACCCAAGGACTGGGTTGATCGCATCAACGCGGCCGGCGGAAAAATGAAGAACGCCAGCGGCGTGGATGAAAATCAATATCTGCCCGCCGCCAAGATGGGCGTGTGCAAGGTGAACATCGACACCGACGGCCGGCTGGTTTGGTGCGCTATCCATCGCGAGTCGTTCCGCGACGACCCGGCCAACTTCGACCTGCGTCCGCCGGGAAAGTTATTCATGGCCGCTTACGCTGAATACATTGCGCACAAAAACAGCAAGTTGGGGTCCGCAGGACAGCTCAGCGACGTGCGTAAGGCGATTTCTCGCGGGAAAAACTGAATTTATACGGTATTTAACCCCCGATGAACACATCGGGGGTTTTTCATATTTAGCCCCCAATGAGCATACCGGGAGGTTTTTTCGTAGCGGCCTTCTGCCGCGCCAGGGATTAGGACTATTGGATACAAGGCATTCATTGTACGGACCTCGTACGTTAGCCGGCATGGGTTAGTGTACGAAAAGGCATCTGGCTACGAAAATTTGAGGAATCTGCGTGAAAATAAGCAGTCATATCGGGATTAACAATTGCGTAAACTTTGCGGCCTGCTCCCCTGGGTAAGCGGGGAAACATTCTATATCAGGCCAAGGACTATGTGCAAGCAAATCCGCGCAACTTAACGCATATTACCAGTCTTGAGATTAAGGGCTGGTTGCTCTCATGATTCTGCGTAACCTCTATATACGGTCGGATCGTGGAGAATTCGACGTTGAGCAAGGCACAAACTCTGACGGTCGCGGCAAAATGGCAAAATGGATAAGAAGTTTTACTCCCTGTCGAGATTGTCATTTTAACTACTCTTTCCGCCGAATCATTAAAAAAGGCTTAGCGCGTTTATTCCTCTCTTTCAGATCAGGAGAACAAGTCATGAAGACGTTCGTGCGACAAGCACTGCTGTTATTGGCAGTCATTGTAGTGTGCCAGACAGGGATTGCTCTGGCCGGAGACTATTACTGGGTATCCAGCGAAAAAACCGATGCGGCAAGTGCGGCCGGCGATCAAAAGGCCGCGGCGCCGGCACAATCGCCATGCTCGGAGGGATCGGTTTGTTGTTCCGACAATGCCTGTGACGGCTGTGCCTGCTCGTCATGCGATTGTTGTCGGACCTGGTACGTCGATTACCGAATCCAGGAGAAGATCGGCTACACGTCCTTCGAGTTCGGTGGTTATTCGCCTGACATCGGACCGTTTACTCCATTGAGTAAGCTCGACTATTCCTTGAACTCTACGTGGACCGGTCTGCGGCTTGGAATGGAGACATGCACTTGGGACATTCACCTCGAATGGTTGATGCCCATGGTGCAGCACATCGACGGGGGTATGTATGACTACGACTGGAACACTAAATATATCCAGCCACAAAACGACCCCAGCCGTCTCGATAGCCTATCTCATGCTGCAACACGATGGAATGACGGACAGCAGGTCAATCTTGAAGCGGACTATAAATATTCGGATTGCATTTGGGGCATGCCGATTGAATTCTGGCCATTGGCTGGATTCCGGTTCCAACGCTTCGACATGACGGCCTACGGCGGCTATCAAATCGTCTCAAGAAATAATGTTTGGGGTCCCCCTGACCGCCCGTTCGATAACCAGGGAGATGGTCTTACAATCAACCAACAATACTACACAGGTTACATCGGTTTTCAACTCCGCAGATGTATTGAGCGGGAATGCAAGCCGCCGGTCAACTTGATGTTCCAATTTGATTGGGGCGGAACCGGTGCTTACATGGTCGATCACCATTTGCAACGTGAGACCGACATGTACTCGTTGATGAGCACAGGCGGAGATACGGTGCACTTAGCCCTCAGCGGCGATGTCCCTCTTAACTGTCATCTCAGCCTCGGATTAAGGGCCGATTACGAAAGAATTCGCACTACCGGTACGATGACCCAAGTACAAGATGGAGAAGTGACTTATACAGGTAATTACGGCGTGTTGGTCAAGTCCGAACAGACCGACATCACGGCGTACCTGCTATACACTTTCTAATTTGCAGCACAAACAATCCCTTACCATACGACCCTTGGGGCGGCAGTGCGAACACTGCCGCCCCTCGGTGTTTATAGGTGTACGAAAAAATTAAAACAGGCGTTTTTGGCTGGAACGCCCTAGCAGATGGGCATTGTGGCCGGCTTCCAGCAGACGCTGGACGAAATCCTCGGGGCCGTGCGTGCAATAGACGATCCGGGGAGCGACACGGTTAACGGCCTCGAATAGTTCGTCGTAATCAGCGTGGTCGGAAAGCGGGATGGCGTGATCCACGCGGAAACGGTATTTCGCCCGGGGTTCGATGGCCCAACCCGTTACGGCGAAACTTACTTGACGGCCGGATTGATGTACCCAGCCCATGCCGGGCGGTACGATCAAGGCCCAGCCCGGTGTGATTTGGCCGTTGAAAAGCTCGTAACGCCCCAAGGAAACTCCGCACTCTTCGTATACGCGGCTGACCTCGAATATTTTGCGATGTTGCAGGACCGGGATGTCCGCGGATGTCAATATCCGTGTTACTTCCTGTGCCTTGCCAAGGATGTATGCCTGGACGACCGGCACTGCCCCGTCGTCGAGCGCGTGTTGGACGAGTGTGATTAGTTGGTCGATCGCCATTTCGCGCGGCGGCATTCGATACCGGGGCGTGCCGTAGGTGCTTTCGATCACCAGGATATCGGCATGGGGCAATTCGGCGCGCTCGGCCGTGGCCGACTGGCCTAGTTTGAAATCGCCGGTATAGAGCAAGGATTGATCGTCGTCCTGGGCCAAGAGCATGGCCGAACCCAGGCAGTGGCCGGCAGGATAGGCGGTCAATCGCAGGCCGCCCCAATCGATTGTCTGCCGGTAAGGCATGGGCAACGTGGGACGCGGGCCGAGCCGCAACTGGTATAACGCCGCGGTGGCCGGCGTGCAAAGGGCCACTTCGTGCCTGGCAATGTGATCGCTGTGCGCGTGCGAAATAAACGCCCGGGGCTGCCGTCGTCGAAAGTCAACCGCCAGACGGGCTTTGGTCAGCACCAGACCGTTGTCCCAATGGAACATTGCACGGAGAAAATTTATTTTTGGACGGCGATTTATTCGCGGGCGGCGGCGACGAACGCTCGGGCGGGGGTGGGTAAGCCCGCTTCGCGCCATACTTTGTCTAACGATTCACTGGTCATCTTTACGATTGTGTCGCGGCGCCGGGATGGGAACACCGCGCGGCATGGTTTTACGGTAATCGGTCCGTCGTAACCGATTTCGGCCAAGTAGGAAAGAATCGAAGGCACGCCGATCCGGCCGTTTTGTGCGTCCGGCAGCAGGCGGGATTTTTCGTCCAATTCGGCCAGAGGAATCTGGGCCGGTATCTCGGCAATCTGCACGGCCACGATTTGCTGCTTGGGAATTTTGCGAATTGATTCCAGCGAGCCTCCGCAGGCGAATACCTCCCAAACGTCCAACAACAGGCCCACGTTCGCCGAGTCGATCATGTTCAAAAGCAAAGTCAGTGCGTCGATATCGTGGACAAATTGGAAGGCCTGGTTGCGGCGGAGATATTCGGCGGCCTGGAAGCCAAGCGCCAGGTTAATATCGACCGATTTGAAGACCGAGGCGATTTCCTGGAAACGACGGCGATGGAATTCAAAATTCTCATGGTACGGTCGCTTGTCCCCGGCCGGACTGAGCGTGAGAAAACATCGCATGCACCCGATGGCCGATGCGGCGTCGGCGTATTCCTGGAGTTTTTTCAGGTCTTTGTGAAAGGTTTCTTCGTCGGTATCGCAATCGATGGGCAACTGGAAAGTGCCGATGCGAATTTTGGCGCTGTCAATAAGACGCCGGGCGTATGGCAGGCCTTTCAGACGCACACGAGTGGCAAAATCGGCTATATTCAGATCTATTCCGGCAAAACCATATGTCAGGGCGAGTTCGATGACCTCGCTTTGATGACCTGATAGGCCAAGCAGTGAAGGATTAAAATTCTTGAACATACGAAACTCCATTGGCTAAAATGTACTCCAACACCCCCCGTCGGGTTGTGTCCGATAAGTGGTGAAGCTAATAATTGTGCCAGAGAGGCCTTTTTATTGAAAGGGGGGGCGGAAGGATGGGAATATGGTTCAGATGAGTCAATGCCGATAATGGTGGGAATAGACCACTTGACCACTTTCCCACCACATGCTATCATTGATTTGCAGATGCTAAACAATGGAGCATGAAATTATGACTACCAAGACAGCGGATAGCAAAGGACGGATCAGCCTGGGAAGCCGGTTCGCCAATCAGACGGTTATCATCGAAGAGGTTGACCCTACGGAAATACGCGTTACTCTGGCTCAGGTAATCCCCCAGCGTGAAATTTGGCTACACAAAAACTCCACGGCAAAGGCTTCCGTGCATCGAGGCTTGATGCAGGCCAAGGCCGGTAAAGTGTCGAAGATTTCCCCGGATTTGGAGCATGACGCATTGCTCGTGGAGCAACTGGACGACTGATGTTTACCCTTCCAAGTTGGGGCGACAGTTGAACTGTCGTCCCGGGGTGGCAGTACAACTGCCACCCCAACATCCACAGTTTAAGAGTTAGCGGATTACTCGCGGAGCAACTGGACGACTGATGTTTACCCTTCAATGGACTCCCGAGGCGAAAGCCAATTACGATGAGTTGAAGGCCAAGGCCGAGGCAAGCCTTGCATCTCGCAGTAAAAAGGGAAAGACAAAATCTTCCAGTGCCGAAGGACTATTCAAATACGTCCACAAGACGATAACACTATTAGCCTCAAATCCCAAGCATCCCGGCCTGCAAACCCACGAATACTACTCTTTGCCGCACCCTTACGACAAGAATCAGAAGGTGTTCGAGGCGTATGCGCAGAACCAGACGCCCGACGCTTATCGCGTGTTTTGGTGTTATGGTCCAGAAAAGCGGCAGATTACGCTGATTGCAATTACGCCGCATCCGTAAGCAATGCGTTTTGCTTAAGACTAGATTTCAAATTTCGCGATCCGGCCAACCATGCAGGCTAACAATTAATTCAGTGATGTTACCTTTTCAGACCCCTGGGGATGTCGGAAAAAACGCCGAAAAACTTTAATGGCGTAACATCTTTATCCGTAATCACTTGCGTCGCAATCTGTTTTAAGGCAACTGCAACAACTATTATTTCCTGAAATTAGAAACGATAGATATATATTTAGGGGAGAAAGTCTATCACTTTAACTTCTCCCCGGTTTGGTATCAGTCTCAGGTACGGGGTACATAAATTACGGAAATTTTTGAAAGAATGCGAAAATGGAATGTGTTATGGATAGGATAGATAAAGACGAAAAGATTCTTGCTCAGTTGCGAGATGATTATGATCACGAAACAGGGAAGCCCTTTAAGCACTTCTTTTGCCCAATTCTTTGGACTGATGAGGACACCGAACTCTGTATGGGGCATGTTGTAAACGAAGCATTTTCGGACACCTGTATTGTTCAGCGGAAAGATGTTGACAACTTCTATGGTGCCGTCGCTGAAGCCGACTTTCAGGCCTTTCTTAAATGTAAGGGCATGTCTTTCGGCGAAGTCCTCTCCGACCTGAACCTGTATAAGAAAGTTGGTGGCCAGTTGACCATTGATGGCGATAAGGTCGACTATTATCAAAATAGGGGACACGTGTCGCCTGACCATACGAGTATACAGATCAAAGGTACGAATGGAAATGCCATGACTAACGTCGTGGCCAAACTGAGCAAAAACGACGCTATGAAGACTTTAAACCAGAATTGGGCGCTTAAGTCAGACAGCAATTTCCGGCATTTCGCCCTTGCATCACTCATCAAGGCTGCCCATCTGTCGATGTTCTATGCTCTGGGGTATCGCTACGCGTTGTCAGCAGCTGGGGAGTATGTGGGCCATCAGATTCTCGGGACGTTCTATATCCAAAATCAAGGGAAACCTATGAAGGAGGCAAAACAAGCAGCCGAGATATACTTCCGAGAGTTTATCAATATGGTCGCGCCGGTTTGTCGAGCAGACAACCTAAAAGGAACAATCGAAGATAATAAGATACATGTTTTTCACGGACCCAGCGGCAAGCCGTTTGGAATGGGTGTCCTCGTCAGGATGAATAAGGATCTCTACCTCGTAGTCATCCCTATGGTGCCTGGGGATGGCGATTCAATGGCCACTTATTTGGATTTTCTACGGAATGACAACGAATTCGTTTTGGTAGGGACGTGCGAGCTTAATAGGGATACTGGATGCTGTGAATACAACTGCAAAGAACTAATTCGACAAAAGTGGCCAAAAGATCATTCTGGAGATGAAAAAGGATTATCATGATAATTTCTTCCGCCTTATGAAAAATCCGCTTCCGGCCATTTTCGCGAATTAGAACTAGAGCGTAGGCAACATTTTAGCCGCTTGCAATACGGGACATTAATTTGTTTTTTTAATCACGAAAAATTGAAAGAACGAAAGAACGAAAAGAAGTATTTTTTGTGAGAATTATTTCGTGTTTTCGACTTTTCGTGCTTTCGTGATGAAAAATGGTGCTATTACGACTTTTTCGCCGCAATTCGCTAAATAGTTACGAATGAGGTAAATAATGTCTTCCTTCTCATTTGATACGTAAATATCAGTGACATCCTCTTTTAATCAGGGTGTTTATGCTTATAATATCATTAAAGGGTCGCTGGTAAGGTTCAAGAGTGAGTCCTGAACCCTGACCCCCGACCCCTGCACCCTTTAATATGGGGGCGAATTGGATTCGACCGGACAGGTTGAAGTGCGGGCGGCGTGCCGTGGTTGGTCAGCAGGCCACGATAAAAGCCGACCAAATTATTAATTGCTGAGTCTAAACTCGCAATGGCTGCCTAATAAAAGGCAACCCCGGCTGAGGGCCTCCGCCGGAGAGGTCCGACTGCTGGTCACAAATTCCGGATCGTCTTGGGTCAACGTTGGGTACGCCCAGGACTAAAAAAGTGCCCGGCTAGCCGTTTAAAAACCCAGTCGGTTGGGGATTATGACGGTGAAGGCTTAAATCATCCGGCTACGCACGTAGAAACCAGCATGGAAATGTCGCGGGACGCGGGTTCGATTCCCGCCGCCTCCACTAGAGCGATATTCAGGAGGGTATAGCGTCTGTTTAACCCGGCCGCTTGCGGCCGGTGAATTTTCTTGAGATGCTATATACTACGTTATAGTAAGCCACGCTATAAATTCACCGTAGCCGCTCCAGGTGGGGTAAGACATGAACGACAGAATTCCGCTTTCTCGGCAGAGAAAAACGTATTTCGCCCCTGCCAATCGGGATAGTTCGCATGAGTTTCGTCGAAAAGTCGCCGCGGTTGAGGAAAACCCGTTATTGCGCGAGGTCCTCAACGCCATGCCCGGCATGGTTTTGGTCTTAAACGCCAACCGGCAGATCGTGTCCGCCAATCAAGCCGTTTTGGGAATACTCGACTGCGCCATTGAGGATGTCCTGGAAAAACGCCCCGGCGAGGCCCTGGGTTGCATCCGGGCGAAAGACGCCCCGGACGGCTGCGGCACCAATCAACACTGTGTTACCTGCGGGGCGGTCAACGCCATCCTGGAGAGCCAAAACCTAAACGCCCAAGTCGTGCGCGAATGTCGTATCCGGGTCGCGGGCGCATCGGGCGACGGTCACTTGGATCTAAAGGTCACTGCCACTCCGATAACCTTGGAAGGCGAGCAGTTTGTTGTCGCGGCCATCGAGGATATCAGCCATGCGAAAAGGCTGGACGTCTTGCAGCGGGTGTTCTTCCACGATGTTTTAAACACGGCGTTTTGCATCTCCGCCTATACGAACTCTCTGACGAAAGACCAAAAATCAGTCGAGGACGCCGGTAAGCTGCTGAAATTTCTAAGCGACGAGTTGATCGAGGAGATCAACGCCCAACGCGATTTGTTGGCCGCCGAGTCGGGCGATCTGAAACTCTTTCTCGAGCCGGTGGCCACTGCCCGGCTTCTCGAGGAGTTGCGGTTGAAGTACCTGAAGAATCCCGAGGCGGACGGGCGGAAAGTCGAGCTTTGCAGCGTTTGGGACGGAACCATCCAAACCGATCGGCGCTTGTTGCGCCGCGTGCTGAGCAATATGTTAAAGAACGGATTGGAGGCAACGGCCCCCGGGCAAACCGTTACGCTGAATTGCTCGGAGCACGGCCAATTAGCGGCCTTTACGGTTCACAATCGCGAGGTAATGCCCCACAACGTGCAACTCCAGATTTTCCAACGGTCTTTCAGCACCAAAGCCCAAACAGGCAGAGGGATCGGCACGTACAGCATAAAACTTTTAGGCGAGCAATACCTCGGCGGCAAGGTCGAGTTCACCAGCCGAGAACCCGATGGAACCGCGTTTGTGCTCACCCTGCCGAAAATGAGAGATGAAGGATGAGCGGAATTTGTTCCGGCAAAACCAATCGGGTAGCCGCTATTTCTCCGGCAAAGGGCGAATCTTAATACTGCGGAACGCCACTTCGGCGCCGTGGTCCTGCAGATCGATGTAGCCTTTCGACGCCTTGCCGAACTTGGGCATGTTCTTGAATTTGCTCTTTGCTACCCGATCGTTCCAGTCCTGGCCGCCGATGACGAACTCGTAATACTTCACCCCGTTCATGTACACTTCGCTCTTTTTCGGAGTAATCACTATCCGCACGCGGTTCCACTGGCCGGCGGGTTTTGTGGCGTCTGTGTCGGGCTTATACAGTTGGTAAAGCCAGCCGGACTTTTGCGGGTCTGCGCCTTCCTTGTTATCTAGGATTTGCACCTCGGGTCCGGTTTGCCAGGGAGTATCAAAGTCTTCGGTGACGTGGAACATGATGCCGCTGTTGCCGGCCCGGGCGATTTTGTATTCCAGCGAAAGTTCGAAGTTGTCGTACTGGTCGACGGTCACAATATCGCCTCCGCTCTCGACTCGCGTCAAAGCCCCGTCGATCACTTTCCAGCCGTCGCTTATGGATTTACTCTTGTAATTCCGCCAGCCGTCGCTGGTTTTTCCGTCGAAAAGCAGCTTCCAACCGGCCTGTTGTTCCTCTGTGGTAAGGGTATTGGGGGCCGGCTCGGCGGCGGACGCCGTGGGCGGACAAGCGTGGGCCAGAAGAAATCCCAGGATCGCCGTTGTGGCACAATAAAACAGAGCCTTGATTTGTCGTGTCATTTTCATTTTACTCCATTTCATCCGGTTTGACGTCCGTTCGGTCGATTTCGCAGAGGATTGCGGCAACGCGGCGGTGGCCTTTGCTGACGGCCAAGGACATTGCGGTATCGCCTTGGAGATTTACGGCGTTCGGGTCGGCGCCTGCTTCGATCAACAGTTCGGCCAGTTCGTCGTGGCCGTCGAAGGCCGCTTGCATCAACGCCGTATCGCCGTTGAGGTCGGCGGCGTTTGTGTCGACGCCGGCTTCGAGCAGAAGTTTCGCGGCGTCGATATGCCCGTGATGCGTGGTCCACATCAGGGGCGTTTCGCCGCTGCGATTCGTTGCGTTTGGATTTGTGCCCGCTTCGATGAGCAATCGCATCACACCCACACGGCCGTTTCCGGCGGCCTTCATCAAGGCGGTCGATCCGAATTGGTCGGCCAAATCCGGTTTTGCGCCTGCCTCGAGCAGGATTTCCACCGCGGAATCATGTCCGTGAATGGCCGCCCGCGCCAGGGCCGTTGCTCCCAGATTGTCGGTTGCGTCCGGTTTCGCCCCGGCGGTCAGCAGGGCTTGGATGATCTCGGTATTACCCTCGGCGGCGGCTTTCATCAGTGCCGTTATACCGTGGACTGAAATTGCGGATCGCGGCTTTGTGGCCGCATTGTAATCAGCGCCGGCGTCGATGAGAATTCCCGCAAGGGAGACGTCGCCGTCCGCGGCGGCTTCCATTAGCGCCGTGGTCCCGTCGAAATCGGCTATGTTGGGATCCGCGCCGTGTTCGAGCAGGATCTTGACCAGTTCGGCATGGCAATGCACAACGGCCATGAACAGGGAGGTTCTTCCCCGGTTGTCTTGTGCATTTACCTGCGCGCCGTGCACGATGAGGATGTTTGCTATCTCGCCGTGGTTACATGCGGCGGCCGACATGAGCGCCGTGTGTCCTTCGTTGTCGGCTTGAAGCGGATCGGCCCCGGCCGAAAGCAGCTTTTCGACCACCGCGCGATGGCCCCGGGCGGCCGCGAATTTTAGCGCCGCGGCGCCGCTTATGCGCCGCGCATTTGGATCGGCGCCGGATAGCAATAGGATTTCGACTGCGTCGGCGTGGCCGTTGGCGGCCGCTTTCATCAGTGCCGTAGCGCCGTGGTTGTCCCGCGAGTCTATTTCGACGCCCCGGGCCAGGAGGATTTTTATCGCGTTGCAAGCGCCCCCGCGCGCCGCGTACAGCAACGGAGTCGCTCCGCTTTCGTCCGCGGCTTTCGCATCCGCGCCGGCCTCCAACAAGGCTTCCACCACCGAGGCATGGCCCTCGGCGGCCGCCTTCATTAATACGGTTATTCCGAAAACCGTGGCCGTGTTCGGATCCGCGCCCGCTTCCAGCAACGCCAATACCGAGTCGCGCCGTCCGTAGACCGCCGCCCAGTCAAGCGCCGTGGCCTGTAAGCTGTCCAGGGCGTGCGGATCGGCGCCCGCCTCAAGAAGCTTTCGCACTATCTGCGTATGGCCCTGGGTTGCCGCTTTCATCAAGGCAGTGGAGCCGTGCACGGGCAGCAATTCCCGCGCTACGGTCTTCGCGTTCGGATCGGCGCCGGCCTCCAGCAGAGCGGTTACCATCTCGCCCCGGCCTCCGGCAACGGCATGGTGCAGCGTCGATAGACCGGCGATATCGGCGGTATTCGGATCTGCGCCTTTTAAGAGCAGGGCCTGAACCACGGCAAAGTGGCCGTGAGATACCGCTTGCGACAAAGCAGTGACGCCAAGATCGTTTTGCAGGTTCAGATCGGCGCCGTGTTCCAACAGGGCTTCAACCGCCTCCAGGTGCCCCTTCCTGGCCGCGGCGATCAATGCCGATATGCCGCGCTGATCGGTATTCGGATCGACTCCGGCATCGAGCAGGGCCTTTACCACGCCATGGCTGCCGTGTGCGGCCGCCAGCACGAGCGCAGCGCCGCCGTCTTCGCCCGGCGCGCTGGGATCGACGCCCGCGTCGAGCATTTCCTTGACCGCCGATAAATCGCCGGACTGGCAGGCGGATAGCAGTTTCTCGCTCATTGTGACGCAACTTTCAGAAAAGCAATATCAATGAATTTTGTACACTTCCCGCATCCAAGCCGCGCTGCGGCGGACCCCCTCTTCCAACGTGCACGAGTCCTTGTGTCCCAAGTCGCGGATAGCCTTGGAAGCGTCGACGTTTTTCCTTACGGTCGTCAGTATCTCGGAGTCCCGATATTGAACCAAACCGGGATCGGCCCCCGTGACCTTCAAAATGGTGTCGGACAGATCCTCGATCGTATGCAAGGTTTTGCCGGCGATATTGTAGGTTTCGCCCGGCTTGAAATTAACGACGATGTGGCTCAGCGTGCTGACGGTATCGGCAAGGTAAGTGGAAGTCCGCGAGTGGCCGCGGTACACGATCCAAGGCAAGCCCTTTAGCGCGCAATACAAAAACCGGCAGTTGACCGACCGATACGGGCTGTAGTATTCACCGGGTCCGTAGGTGTTGAACAGACGCACGACCACGGTCTCGGTCTGATGCGCAATGGCAGAATTGCGGACCTGCATTTCGTTGACCCATTTTGACATCGCATAGTCGTTCATCTGCTTGACTTCGTGCTCATCCATGACCGACTCCACCATCAGATCGGGCCAATCGCCGTAAACTTCGGAGGAGGAAAAATGGATCAGGCGGAATTTGAACTTCTCTTGCAGCCGAATTACGTGCTTTGTGCCGATGGCGTTGGATTTCCACAAGTTTTCATAAAAATCCTCGCCGTTCCAGCGCCCGAACTCGGCGGCGCAATGGTACACGTAGTCGAAAGGCCCCATCGTGTCGAACAGACGCTGCAATTGGCGGATTTCGCCCACGTCGCAACGGACGTAAAGCGCGTCCGGCACGTCGGTGCGCAGGCTGAAACCGACCTCGTCGTGATTATGGTACAAATCGCAAGAAACCACGTGATGTCCCTTGGATCGCAACTGCTCGACCAGGGCAGAACCGACCACGCCCATTCCGCCTGTCACCAGTATTCTCATATACTTTCTCCTAAAGTTAAAAACAAGTTTGCTCAACGTGAACGGATTCCAATGAAGTGGATCGTCGCGGATCGCGGCTTTGCAGTACGTGCAATATCCGCGCCGCGGCCTGTCCATCCCACAACTCCGGCGTGCGTCCGTCGACGATCTCGCCCGATAGCACCTCGTCGATTGCCGTGGCCAAGCGCACAAGATCAAGTCCGACCAGTTGATTGGTGCCTTCGCTCACGGTTATGGGCCGTTCGGTATTCTCACGGAAGGTCAGGCAGGGGACGCCGAGAATGGTCGTCTCTTCCTGGATTCCTCCCGAGTCGGTAAGCACCAGCGCGGCATTATCCATCAGGGCCAAAAATTCCAAATAACCCAGCGGGTCCGTGATGGTCAGGTTTCGGCAGCGGTCGAGCCGGTCGAGCAAGCCGAACGACGACCAGCGGTTGCGCGTGCGCGGGTGCACGGGCAAAACTACCGGCAGTCGGTCGGCAAGGATGGCTATGGCGTTTGAAGTGCGCTCGGCGGCCTCGACGGTGTCCACGTTGTCGGCTCGGTGCATGGTGCACACGGCATAATCACGAGGCGTCAGAGATAATCGCTTCAAAACGCCGGTCCGCCGTGCATGCTTGCGGTGCCTAAGCAACGTGTCAATCATCACGTTGCCCACGAAATGGATCCGCTTGGCCGCAATGCCCTCGGCCAGCAGATTGCGCCCCGCGTCGCGGTCGGTGGTGAACAGGTATTCCGATATTTGATCGGTGAGAACGCGGTTGATTTCCTCGGGCATGCGGCGATCGCGGCTCCGCAATCCGGCTTCTACGTGGGCCACGGGAATGTGCTTTTTTACGGCCACAAGCGCGCAGGCCAGCGTCGAATTAACGTCGCCTACCACCAGCACCAGGTCGGCGTGATGTGCATTAAGCTCATCTTCAAACTTGAGTATCACCGAGGCGGTCTGAACGGCATGGCTGCCGGAACCGACGCCCAGGTAACTGTCCGGCTTGGGCAGTTCCAGTTCGGTGAAAAAAAGCGCCGACATCCGCTCGTCGTAGTGCTGACCCGTGTGTATCAGGCGGCAGCGGACATCCGGCAACCCGGCCGCGTACGCCAGAATGGGCGTAACCTTCATGAAGTTCGGGCGTGCACCAACGACACACGTGATACGCATGTTCTTTGTCCTAATGATCCGCCTATATTATAAGAACAACCTCTTGCCGCTGGGTATTACGTTGGTGCGAAACCAAGACAATAGACGCACGAACAAGGCCCAAATTCCACAATAAATGGAAGCCAAATCCGCGTCAATAGTCGCACGGTAATATGTGGTATAATCGCACCATGGACTAGATAAACGGCGTATAATGTGAGGGTAAAAACTGTTTTAATGATCGTTCGTATTATGTTGTTTGCCTAAGTTGTCTGGGAATACCGGAAAATCGATATTTGGCTTAATATTTCATCCAAAAAATGCTTTTTACAAAGCAAATCATGGTTATTTGTGAGATCATCCATGAATACGTCTTATGGCGTACTAGAATATAGCAATGATGGGCGGGAGTTGCACAATTATCCCCGGAATTTTAAAATTCAATAGTCAGGCATTTGTTTTTGTGCCTGCATGGGTTAGAGTCTTTGTGTTGATGTTTAACTGAAAACGGATACCCATCTACTATGGACTTTTTGTTTGCGGCCGGCAGGCCGCGCTAGGGAGTATTCTTATTATGCGTATAGCGGTCGGTAGCGACCATCGCGGCGTTGAAATGCGAGCCAAACTGATCGAATATCTCAAAGGGCTTGGGCAGGAGGTCGTGGATTCAGGCACCCATGCGTACGAAGGTGACGATTATCCCGACGTTGCCGAAGCGGTTGCCCGTAAAGTTGCCAACCAGGAGGCCGATCGCGGCATTTTGATTTGCGGATCAGGCATGGGGATGTGCATTGTGGCCAATAAAATCCCGGGCGTGAGGGCCGCGCCTTGCTTCGACGACTTAAGCGCGGAAATCAGCCGCCGGCACAACGATCTGAACGTGCTTTGCCTTTCCAGCGACCTGATGGGCGAAATGCTGGCCGACCGGATCGTGGAAATATGGCTCAACACTCCCTTCGACGGCGGCCGGCACGCCCGTAGAAACCAAAAAATCGCCGATCTGGAACGCCAAAACGGACATCTATAAAATTGGAAGGATGAAGGATGAAGGATGAATAAAAATGATGAATTCCGAATGATTAATGCTAAATAAAACACCTTGGGGTTTTGTACCGTTTTCTGCCCATCATACTATTCTTTACAATTTACCATCTACGATCTACCATCTACTTTCTACCAATTATGAGCGAGAGTGGCGGAATTGGCAGACGCGCTGGACTTAGGATCCAGTCCCGAAAGGGGTCGGGGTTCAAATCCCCGCTCTCGCATCTTTCTTCAGAGGACAGCGGACAGGGAACGGTGAACGGATAATTGGGAATTCGTTTGGGGTTTGAACGCTCTGAATATACCTGCGTCAAAGTCGGGCGATAGGACGCTGTTTGCTTGTCTTGTTATCCAAATAAATTTCTGGTATAATTGGTAAATGTCTTAAATGTTCTACTTGGGTTAGCAATGTATCATGAAGACTGACGAAATTACAATCCACGTGTCTCCCGAGGTGGCAAAGGTTTATAGGACCGCATCCCTCGAGGACCGCCGCAAAATGGAGTTGCTGGCTAACATGCAATTAGCCGAGTTTCTCCGATCGCCGGAATCCGTTCAAGAGATTATGGATGAAATGAGTTGCGAGGCGCGCCGACGCGGGCTGACTCCTGATATATTGGATTCCATCCTGCATGACTAATCGACCTCGATATGTATTTGATACCGGGGTGCTTGTCAGTGCCGCTATTTTCAAGGAAGCAACGCCGGGACAGGCAGTCTTAACTGCGCTTACTATGGGCGAATTATTATTCTCACCGGACACAGCCCAAGAACTGCAGCAAGTGCTCATGCGTCCGAAATTTGATCGTTACCTTCAACTTTCAACACGACGGAGATTCCTGGCTGCTCTATTTCGCCAAGCGACTATTATCGAAACTGAATCGTTATTCCAGATTTGCCGAGATCCCCATGATGATAAGTTTTTAAATCTGGCCGTAATCGGCCAAGCTGCGTATCTTGTCGCCAGCGACGACGACTTGCTCGTGCTAGATCCTTTCCAAGGAATTCCCATAGTAACGCCCACTGAATTTTTAGTGAAGGTTCCCAAATAGCACCGCTTGCTTCACCCAAAAAATAAATACATTGGCACCCGGATATTGAGTGTGGATTGAAAGGCGGCAACGATGCTGGTCATTATGCATTTTCCGATGGAAACCGGCCCCACATATCAATTTTTTTCTCACGCCCGATCCCCTCTGCAAGTAGGGTTCATAATTTGAGCTTATGTTATCTAAAGAGAATCATTTTCAAGGGCTTTCCAACCGCTGAAAAGATAGTATAATAGCCCAATTCCGATCTACTAATTGCAATAACTAGGTAAAACAAAAAGTATTTGCGAGTTAAAAAATGGCTAAAGGCAAAAAAAAGGCGGAAGTGGTTTTTCTGGCGTGTAAAGAGGATGGCAATTTGAATTACACCCTGCGGCGCAAGCCCGGCGGGGAAAAATTGAATATAAAAAAATACTGCCCGCGCTGCCGCAAACATACCGAACATGCGGAAAAGAAAAAATAGGTTAGTGGTTAGTGATTAGTGGTTAGCGATTAGTATTTAATCCTGACCGCTGTGTTTATTTCTGGTCCCTGATCCCTGACCTCTGATCCCTATTAATCATGTCCAAGCGATGGCGCATCCACTCGCACGATCCCGATAGAATAACAACCTTGGGCCGCGCGGCCGGCATTCCGGCCGTGGTGGCGCAATTGCTTGTAAGCCGCGGAGTAACCGAACCGGCGGCGGTCCGGGAATTTCTCGATCCCAAACTGGCCGATCTAAGAGAGCCGCAACTTCTGCCCTATTGCATGGAAGCGGCCGAGCGAATCCATCAGGCCGTGCGCGCGGGAAAGCGGATCTGCATACACGGCGATTACGACGTCGACGGCATGACCGGCACGGCCTTGCTTTACTTGGTCTTGAAACTGCTCGGGGCCGATGTCGGCTATTACATCCCCCACCGACTGGACGAAGGCTATGGGCTCAGCGCCGAGACGATCCGCGCGAAAGCGGCTGAAAAAGTCGATCTGATCGTAACGGTCGATTGCGGCATCGGCAGCGTCGAGGAAGCGGCGCTCGCCGAACAACTCGGCGTCGATTTGATCATCACCGACCATCACGAGCCTGGCGCACAACTGCCACGCGCCTCGGCCATCGTCCACCCCCGTCTGCCCGGCGGCGGATATCCATTCGGGGACTTAAGCGGATCGGGCGTGGCCTTCAAATTAGCCTGGGCCATCTGCCAGCAGTCGAGTGGGGCAAAAAAAGTCGGCGATGCAATGAAGGATTTCTTGCTTAAGGCCGTGGGCATGGCCGCCCTTGGAACGGTGGCCGACGCCGTGCCGCTGGTCGATGAAAATCGCGTGCTGGTCCGCCACGGACTGGTGAGTTTGTCGCGGCATCCGACGTTGGGGATGGACACTCTAATGAAAGTCGCCGAGATCGACAAAAAGAAATCCTTGGATTGCGACGATTTGGCCTTTAGCCTGGCGCCTCGGCTGAACGCGGCCGGTCGATTGGGTCAGCCGCAGTTGGCCGTGGAGTTGCTCGTGACCGATCGGCCCGATCGCGCCCTGGAATTGGCGCAATACATAAATCAACTCAATGCCACCCGGCAAACACTGGAGCGGAGCATCCAACTTTCCGCCGCCAAGCAGGCCAAGGAACAATTCGATCTCGATTCGGAGCCGGCCCTGGTACTGGCCGAGCGGGGATGGCATCCAGGCGTGATCGGGATCGTGGCCGGCCGATTGGCCGACAGATTTCATCGGCCGGTAGTGCTCATAGCGTGGGATCAGATGGGGATCAAGCCCGGGATCGGTTCCGCCCGCAGCATACCAGGTTTCAATCTTCATGCCGCTTTGGCGGCGTGCGATGAATTTCTGATCTCCCACGGCGGCCATGCGGCGGCGGCCGGCTTGAAGATCGAAGAAGGCAAACTGCCCGGCTTCCGCGCGGCGTTTTGCGAAGCGGCGGCCGCCGAACTAGGCGCTACGCCCCGCGAAGGCGAGTTGGCCATCGACGCCGAAGCCCCCTTAAGCGCGTTCACGCTCCAGGCGGTCGAGCAAATCGAGCGTTTGGCGCCCTTCGGCCAATCGAACGCCCGGCCCCTGCTGTGCACCACCGACGTCACCCTGGCCGAACCGCCGCGGACAATCGGCGCGGGCGGTAATCATCTATCGCTGAAACTCACGCAATACGGCATAACCTTTCGGGCCGTGGCCTTCGGCGGCGGCGATTGGATCGACGAGTTGGCGGTGCTTGACGGCCCGATCGACATCGCTTTCCGCCCGGTGATCAACACCTTCCGCGGCCGGCAAAACGTGGAACTGCACCTGGTCGATTGGCGGGCGAAGTTTTAAGCTAGAGATTAGAGATTTCAGATTAGAGATTTGAGAATAATATTTAACCGCTTGCGATGCTGAATAATATCACCAACAACAAATCCAGTATGTAAAAAAATGTCCGATGCCGACCTGCAAACCGCCAAAATCAACATGCTTCGCCGCCAGTTGAGCGGGCGTGGCATTGCGGATGATCGCGTGCTGGCGGCCATGGGCAAAGTTCCCCGCGAACGGTTCGTTCCGCCCGAGTCGCTCTTCGAGGCTTATGCCGACCGTGCATTGAGCATTGACTGCGGTCAAACCATAAGCCAGCCGTATATGGTTGCGCTGATGACCGAGGCGATGGAGCTTTCGGGAACGGAAAGGGTATTGGAAATCGGCACCGGAAGCGGATATCAGACCGCGATTCTCGCCGAATTGGCCGCCGAGGTCGTCAGTATCGAACGTCATGCTTTACTATCGCAACAGGCCGCTAAAATACTGCAAGAATTGGGATATCGAAACGTGCGTTTATTTGTGGGCGACGGGTCGCTGGGCCGGCCGGATCAGGCGCCATACGATCGGATCATGGTCACTGCCATGGCCGCCCAATGCCCGAGGGCCTTGTTCGATCAACTTCGTGAAGGAGGACTCATTATTATTCCCATCGGCGGCCACGAACACCAGGTTCTTCATGCGATAAGGAAAGTATCGGGCGCAGCCAAGACGACTCTTTTGACGGGCTGTCGATTCGTTCCCCTGATCGGCGAACAAGGCTGGTCGGACGGATAATTATGAGAATTTAAACCCGCGGAACTTACGTTGTAGTCCGATCAATAAGACTCCCGCGGCGGCAAATAGGCACAATATCCAGGTTGAAGGCTCCGGAACCGATTGCATGGAGTCGGACGCTGAGTCGCCGGAGTTCAGGTTAATGGTTGAAGTGGCGCCGCCTATGGTCAGAGTTGTGACCGTTATGGAATCGGCCGTCAGTGATGCGGCGGATGAACCGTCGCCCACGATTAATGTGCCGCCGGTGATGTCGTTCATCGTGGCCAAGGGGGAATCGACCTGCAAGTAACCGCCGAGAATAGACACGGAACCGATTGAAACTACGGCTCCACTGATAATCAGTTCCCCGTCGTTAACGATTGTCGTTCCCTTATAGGTGATGTTTCCGGAGAGCGTCAATGTGCCGCTGCCCGTTTTAAGGAGGGCGATGCTGCCGACCGTGTTTTGGATGACTCCGTTGAACGTCGAATTAGCGTCATTTGCCCCCATTGTCAGAACAGGATTGCCGGCGACGGAGTTATCGACTGTGCCGTTTCCCGAAAGTCCGTTAATGGTTTGGTCGAAACCGCCCAAGTCGAGCTTGGCCCCGGAGGCGATCGAGACGTTGCCCTTTCCGGGGCCGTTGGGAAGAACGTTAACCGCGCCGCCTTTTAAAACGCCGTTGTTGATCCAGGTCGTGCCGCCATAAGTATTTGTGCCTGCAATCGTCAGCGTGCCGCCGCCATTCTTGATTATGCCGCCGGTTCCGGAGATGTTGCCGGAGAAGGTTGTGGACGTTCCGATGCCTCCGACAGTAAGCGTGCCTGAGCCCAACAGCACGGAAGTGCCCGCCACGCCCGCCAACGACCCGACGGTCTGATCAATGCCGCTGAGATCGAGCGTGGCGCCGCTGGCGGTAATGCTCACAGCCGTGGTTGAAGGCAGCGAGCCCGTGCTGCCTAGATTCAAGGAATTAAGACTCGCGTCGGGACCGGCGTCGTGCAGGATTTCGAGAGCGTTTGAGCTGAGGGCGCCGTTCCATAAACGCACTTCGTTGTAACTGGTGTTTGCCGTGCTGTCCGCACTCCAGAAGGATCGCGCCAGGTTGTCTGCCGAATCCGTTAAATTGGCCAAAGTGTTATTGGTTATAAAGGTGCCTTGGGCTGTACCCAAGCTGGCGTTGCCCGATGGTGCTGAATACCAAGTGACTAACGTCTGACTGCCCACGGGAGTCAATACCATCGCGATATGATATTCGGTGTTCAGAGTGTATGGCTGGTTGGTGTCATCCGCTGTGTTCTTAGTTGAACCGTCCACCCATTCCACCCGGTCCTGGGTGGATGTAGTGCCCCTAGTCCAAGTCATGATAAGGCTTTCTGTGGTGCCTGAACCGAAGTCGAAAATGCGGCCCCAGTTCTGCACGGTGTTCTGCGTAGCCCAGAGTTCGATAGTGACCGGCGAGTTGGTGTTGGGCAGTAAATTCGAGCCAAGTTGGATGTAATCTGACGATGCCCTATCGCCGCCGGCAACTGTGGCTTGGGTGGCCGACAGTGTGACATTATTCGCACCTACCTCCACAATCGTAGCGGTGCTGCCGCCGATGGAATCGACCAGGGAGTTGTTGAAGCTCCAGCGATGAGTGGCGCTTGGAGCAGCAACCGTGTTTAGTTTTAGAGTGCCTTGGGAAATGGTGGTCGTGCCGCCATAGGTGTTTGGGGCCGTCAGCGTCCATGTGCCGGCGCCTTGCTTGTAGACGTTGATGGTTCCGCTAGAGTTGCCGGCATTGTCGGAGATGACACCGTTTACGACACCGTTTCCCGCGCCCTGCAGGTAGAAATTGCGGGCGCTGGTGGCGTTAGTGGTGATAGGCCCATTCAGCGTAAGCTGTCCGGCATCGGATTGCACACGCGCCTGATTGCCGCCGGCAGCGATCGTCATCGGGCCGTCCAGAGTGTTGTTGCCGCTGACATTGCGAATGCCGTCGGAGCCGGCGGGGTCGTTGCGCTGTGCGAACGTGATTGAGTAGGGGACAAAGGTGCCGCCCGTGAGCTCAAGCCGCGCGGTGGATCCAGTGGCGTCGCCGGTGCTGGATATGAGGATGGAGCCTTGCCCGGATGACGCTCCCACGCCAAGCCGCAGGACGCCTTGCGCCACTTCGAGCACGCCGTTGTTGGTAACAGTTCCTGAAGTAAGGCTGATGGTGTTGGTGCCACTTTTTTTGAGCGTTGCGCCGGCTTGGATTTTTGTCCAGGTGGAGGGGCTCCAGTCAATTGTTCCGGAGATGACGCTGGTATTTGTGGTGACATTCGGATCGTAGAGGGCTTCGAGATATTTCACCGTCCCAGCCGAGCCGGTCATCGTGAGTTGACCGCCATTGAGATAAGCGATGTGTTCGCCGAGATTGGTTCCGCCGATATCAGAGGTCGAGCCGCTCTGCACTGCGCCAATGTAATCGTACCCCATTACCGTTGGTTCGTAGCTGTCATGGTCGTACAGGTGCGCGTCGCTGAGCCACTCGTACCAGGCATATCCTGCGACGTAGCTCGTCGATTCCATCCAGGGAATGACGATATTAAGGAACTGCCGGTTCGCTTCACTGATCTCGGCGTCGGTGTAGCTTCCGCCCCAATCGTGGATGGCGAACTCGGTAATGAAAACCGGCTTGTTCCAGAGGTTGTGATACCAGTTGACGCTGCCCTCGAAGTTGGCGGCTGCTTGTGACGGGTTGCTTGGAGTGCTCCAACCATACCAGTGGAACGCCACCGCATCGACTTTCAGACCTGCAGCGACGGCCTGAGTATGGAAGTCGGTCATCCACGCCTTGCCCGCCGTTGTGTCGGACACCGCCGGGGTGACAAGCATGGTCGATGTGCCGGTGAAACTATTGGAGATTTGCGTCCACGATGTGATCGCGGCCGCCACCGACATGTTTGCCTGGTCCGAGCGTTCCGGTTCGTTGTAGCCCAGCACATATACTGGATTGCGCGCCTTGACGTTATCGATGGTGGCCTGGCTCGGCGCGTTCCAGAACATCGGATAGTTATTGGCGTCGAACGTGCCCGGACTCCCGACACCGGTTCCCCAGGTGTAATACCAACCTGCCCCGGTTGCCTGCAGATCGTTGTAGTTTGCACCCGTGTCCGCAAAGCCGCGCTTTGCCGAGAGGATCGCCCCGTGTACAAAAGTTGGAAATAGCGCGACGATCGCCACCGCGATGGCAAGTCGAGTTGAGCCGTGCGTGCTCATCGAATCTCCTCGCAAAGTGATCTGAAATTTCCCATATGCAGTGAACCTGGGACCGGCCCAGGTTCGTTTAGTTATCCATCTTAGCGCCGATCTTGATAATCTTTTCTCGCAGGGTCGTCAAAGTCCAGTGGCTGACACTATTGGGAACCGCCAACCGCCGCAGGATGCAAAGATACGTTGCGGATTTACCATTGTTAAATAGTTTTCACCAGTTTAAGCGATCATGCCCGGTCTCCGAAAAACGGAATCGCATCTATGACATGTATTAGCGATCGATTTGTTCGCCTCGTATTATTATACCCAATAATGATTTTCTTTTGCAAAAAACAAGACCCGGTCCAGGCCATTGAGAAAACCATAAAAGAATGATACCTGTTCCGGAACACTCCAAATGGCACGTCTTGTACTAATATTCAAGGAAAGCACCCTTGAATATGACAAAAATCGTCGTTTTTGTCAATCTTTTGGTTCAAAATAGGGGGTATTACGCGGTCCGCCGATGCCGATTCTGCAAATCGGCCTGGAGTTTTTTTATTTTTTCCTCGTCGGCCTGTTGGCGCAGATGTTCGAGAACCTGGCTGCGACGCCGATTCATCAGCCGCCCAGGCCGGGCATCCCCGGCCAAGAACCCCAACCGTTGGTAAGAAGTATATACGCGTCCACCAGATCGGCGATTTCGGTTGCGTTGGTAAACGTCCTCATCACTGTACCGTCGAAATAATATTTGAGTGCCGTGGCAGACCATTCAAAGCCGAAAGTATGGAAATCGGTCGTTATATCGCCGACGCCGCCCGGATTTACCCAACCACCGCTGGATGCATGATCGCCGCTGGAATTTGTGTAGTGGTAGGCTATGTTGTATTTATTATAGTTCATACCACTGGTAAAGATGGGGTACTCCATGATGTCGGCCTCGGGCGGCCAGCCGTTGTACAATCCCCAAAACGCCGGAAAAGAGCCAAGCCGCGAGGGCAGTTTGATTCGCGCTTCGGCGTATCCATAGGTGTAGTTTAAAAAATTGTAGCCGGTTGAAATTGTGCCCGAAGTAAATGCCTTGCCATCCGGGGCGGTCTCCCGTTTTGCCGTTTCGGTCAAGACTCCGTTGGCGACGCTGAGATTTCGCGGCAACATATAGGCGCTATTACCAGCATCATGTGTCTGCCCCCAGGGGTACTCCGTGATCCATTTTTGCGTATCCACGCTGGAGCCGCCGAACTCGTCGGCATAGAGCAATCCCCAATTGGTGCCCGACGGCGGCGCGGCCCTGACGGATTGGACGAAAACCACGGTCAACGCCAAAACACAACACCATACAAGAATTCGTTCTGCGCTTTTTTTAACTGGCGTTATATTATTCATTCTCAGGCAAACTAGAATATCTTGTTGCAGTACTGGTCCACTAAAGCTTTTATAACCTTCCTCATTATAACAAATAATCGCATTTTGTTACACTAAATTGCGTTTTTTTGTGGAAAGCCGATTTATTTGCCGGCCGAAATACAGCGATGCTTTTCAATGCAAAGCGGCAATTCGCCGATTGGCAACTGGTGCGGTTAAGATTCTTGGTTTAAGACTTCTGCGCATTTTTCGCGCATACTTTTTTTATTGCAAATTGAAAAATGCAGATTTCAAGTTACAAATCGAAAAAGGCTATTGAGTCTGAGAGAATAAATGTCTCGTTTTCTCATCAGTTTCCGGGCCGTGCCGGGTGCGGAAACGCCGGGGCGACACGCCCCGGCTCTGATTTTTTCCAGGACATTATTTTTACATGAAACTCAATAAAAACTCCAATCAGATATTGGAATAGGCTTTTATCCGCTGATCGCCTTTAAGGCCTCCGCCGACATTTTGCGGACCGTTTCATCGCCGTCTTTCGAGGCATTCCGCAAGGCCGGCGCGGCCGATTTTGCCAGCGGGCCGAATTTTTTCAACGCCTCGGCCGCTCCGCGGCGGAACTTCGCGTCCGGATTGGCCAGTGCGCGGATCAAAATCGGCACGACTTTTTCGGCCGTCTTGCCGTCTTGCGGCTGAATGTTCGCCAGCGCCCAGGCGCTGAGCATGGCAAGCGTTTCGTCGTTGTTGTCCAAGTTCTTGGCAATGGCCGCCGCGGCTTCCTTCGCATCCGGACCGATGCTTCCCAGCGCGTATGTACCGGCGCAACAGATCGATCCTTCATTCCGCTGCAATGTTTTTACCAATGCCGGTACGGCGGCTTTGGCTTGCGGTCCGATTTTTGCCAAAGTAATTAATGTCTCATGTTGGACGTCGGGATTTTTGTCATCGATTAGTTTGGCCAGCGCTTCGACCGCCGGTTTTGCCGCCGGCCCATACTGGCCTAACATATAAACCACGTATGGCCGAATGTTTTCATGTTTCAATGCCTCGATCAACTTCGGCACGGCCGCCGGTCCCAAGGCGGCCAAAGCATCCAACGCCCCGCGGATGACTTTCTCGTCCGCGTTTGCAAAGGCTTTTTCCATTATCGGCAAAGCAATCTCCGGACCGGGTCGAAGCTCGGCCAGGGCCTTGGCCGATGCCTTTCGGATCGCCGGATCATCGGACTTCAAACCTTCGAACAACCGTTGCGTGGCATCGCTTACGAGTTGCTTGTTTTCCGGGTGCAATCGAGCCAGTGTCCAAATGCTCACCGCGCCGAGAATCTTGTCCGAAGAGTTCATGTACCCGCGAATTATTTTCTCGCCGTCGCCCGTCGCAGCGCCGATCCGGCCTATGGCATAGACGGCCGGCGTTCGGTCGAGTTCATCGTCCAATGCTTTGACAAGTTGCCCAACGGCCGGCGCCGCCGGTTTGCCGATCTCGGCCAGCGTAAGTATTGCTTCCCGGCGGACCTGGGGCCGTTTATCGCCTAGCAGCACAATCAGTGCCGGCACCGCATCTTGGGCCTCGGGACCGATCTGATTCAATACCAAGCAAACCCAATAAGCCGCTTTTTCGTCCTTCAAAGCCTGGATCAAAAACGGCACGGCTTCCTTGCCTGAGGCGACCAGGGCTCGCATGGCCCGGACTCTTACCGCCGGGTCTTTGTCTTCCATCACTTTCACTAACAAGGGAACGCCCACTTGCGGATCAGGATGTATCTTCCGCAGGGCTCCGACGACCGTCCTCCGCACCGTTTCATCCGTGTCGGAGATAAGCAATGCCAATTCGTGCACGGCCGGCCTGGCCTTCGCGCCGATTTCGCCCAGCGATTTGGCCGCATGGGCGCGCACGACCGGCGAACGATCTTTGAGCAAGGCCGTTAGCGCGGGCACGGCGTCGGCTGCCTGTTCGCCTTTTTGGCCCAAGCTATCGATAGCCGCCAAACGCGCCGATTCATCGCCGGATTTCAAGCCCGCGATAAGATCGGCCGTCGATGGTTCCGCGGCCTGGGTAATGACCGCCGCCAGGCATAACGCACATATTCCCCCGATAAAAAACCCGATTCGCATGGTTTTCTCCGTTCAAAATGATCAACTATTTTTGATTTGTTAGAGTGTATTCTCAACCGACGACAAGCTGGACTTGGTAAGCCAGGCTCACCAGAAATTGTTTTGCCGAAGTGTATACCATTGGCGGAATATCGCGTATTTGCTGATTGAGCTGGGTTATCATTTTTTTGCTTTCATCTTGAATTTTCATCAAATCATCCATTGAAATATCGCCGTATTTTGCCCGCTTGGCGTACAATTCATCCAATATGCCGCGGCTGGACACAAATTGATCGGTCCGCAACGCCGCCGGCCAATATATCTTTCCAGATACCGCATCCAATTGATTTGGACCAAGAGGCTTCGGCTTGCCCATCTGGGCATATCGCACCAGGTCCTCGGCGGTCGGGCGAGGGCTGCGCTGCTCGGCCGCTGCCGCCCGTTGCTCCCTGCGCATTTGAAAATACGTGCTGGCATATTGTTCGTTGTTTTGTATTTCGTTGCGTTGGGCTTCGGTGGCATTGATGGCCGCCTTCGAAGTCATCAGATTATAAGCCCCTTGCGAGCGGATAACGTCGCCCAATCCGTAGGCATAGCTTTGCCCGACCGTAGTGGCCCGGTTATCGACATAAGGATATCCGCCAGACCCGCCGTAAAAATCATAGCTTTGCGCTAAACACAAAGCCGCCGCCAACACGACCGGCAGCGCAAATACAAATATCTTCAACTTGTATGGATAGGCTTTCATGTTCTACTCCTTCGATTAATGAAACAAGCGATTTCTAACGCCATAACATTATATACTTTTGGTTCTTCACTTGTGTAGTTGCCATTTGGTTTATTTCAACAAGAAAAGACCGGGACATAATAACATGTTGACTTTCATTTAATTCCCCCCATTATTGACGGTAAGCTAGGCATTACTACGAATCCAACCCCCGGATCGGCTCCCCGGCCTTACCCAAAAAACCGCGGTTGCCCGGTGGCGGCCAAAACCGACGTCCACAATTCCCCTTCTATTTGCACGCGGCATTTTTCGGCCGTGGCCAGCGGAATCGGCAAATGCACGAACGTGTTGCATTGGTATCCTATAAGCACGTCGGTCTTGCCGGCCATGGCTGCGTGTACGGCTTGCCGCGCGTATTGATCGCATAGGATACTGTCGTCGCAATTGGCCGGCACGCTGCGGATGATGTAACTCGGGTCGATGTATTTCAGGTCGATTTTCGGGCCATGTTGGGCAAAGAAGCGGTTGATTTCTTGTTTTAGGAACAATCCGATATCGGAATACTTTACATTGCCCGAGGCGTCGCGTTCCACTTTCTCGCCGGCGAACAGATCTTGGCCGGCCCCTTCGGCCACGACGATCACCGCATGTTTTCGCAAGAGCATCCGTTGGCGGAGGACGTTTAAAAACCCCTTTTCGCCGTAAAGCGCAAAGGGGACCTCGGGAATCAAAGTGAAGTTGACGTCCTGGCTGGCCAGCGTGGCGAATGCGGCGATAAACCCGGCGTCCCGGCCCATAACCTTTACCAATCCGATGCCGTTGACCGCCCCTTTCGACTCCACGTGGGCGCAGCCGAGCACTTTTTCCGCCTGCTCAACGGCGCTAACCAATCCGAACGAGCGGGTGCAATATTGAATGTCGTTGTCGATGGTCTTTGGGATGCCTACAATTGCTATTATCGCCCCTCGCCGCGAGCACTCCTCGTAAATCTGATGAGCGCCGCGCTGCGTGCCGTCTCCGCCGATGCAAAAAAACACGTTGACTCCCAGTTTTTGCAGGAAATCGACCATTACCGCCGGTTCCTGCGGCCCGCGCGAGGTGCCCAGAATGGTGCCTCCTTCCCGGTGAATGTCCTCGACTATTTCCATGCTCAATGAAACCGGCGGCTCTCCGGCTTGCTCATTCAGACCCAAATATCCGTGCCGGATTCCCAAGATATTCTTCACCCCGTAGTTCATGTACAATTCTATAAACAACGAACGAATCACGTCGTTCAGTCCGGGGGATACTCCGCCGCAGGTGACAATCGCCGCCTTGGTGTGCTTCGGATCGAAGAAAATCTTTTCCCGTGCGCCGGCCTTCTCGAACCAGATTTCCGTTTCCGGTGGCCCATCGGCGGCAATTTCCACCGGATGGCGAACATAGCGCCGCTCGGGCACGAATTTCGCCTTCCCATCGCCGGGCAGGCTGGTGCGGCGCAAAGGCGAAGGCAGCGTCGCTTCGCCCAGACAGGCAATTTCCACGATTTTGGGATTAGAATTCATAGGGCAATATCCTGGCCGGGCAGTTTTCCGCCCAATAAATTTCCCATCGCCCGGGTAGTGTCATAGCGGATCAAGATGATGCGAATTATGGCGGTTATCGGCACGGCCAGCACCATGCCCATGTAACCCCATAAAAGCCCCCAAAACGCCAAGGATAACAGTATGGAGACCGGGTGCAGTTCCAATCCGCGTCCCAACAGTTTCGGCTCGATCGCGTTGCCGATCACCATCTGCACGGCCCCGGGAATCGCCACCACGCCGATAATGGGCCAAACACTGTCGAATTGCGCAGCGGCCCAGGGAAGCGGCAGCAGCGTGGCTATTATCGATCCGATGCTGGGAATGAAGTTCAACAGGAATGTCAACAATCCGAAGACAAATGCCATTTGCAGTCCCAGCACGTTGAGTATCAGCCAAACGAGCAGGCCGGTTACGGCGGAAATGGCGAATTTTGTGATTATGTAGCGTCGAACCGCGCTTTCAATTTCTTTAAGCAGGCCGATCGGCTTCCGATGAGAATCGCGCCCGGCCAGCAAAAAAATGACAAAGAAAGTGATTAAAAATCCGTTGGCGATCAAACTGGCGATCAAAACAGTGCCCGTGCCCACGGCCTGGGTAATGATCGCCGGCAGTTGCTGTTCCACGACGGTTAAAATTTTGTCGTAATCGACTTTAATATGCCAATCTTCCAACCATTTGAATATATGAGCGGTTGGATCCTTGAAACTCCTGATATATTCTCCAGCCGTAGTGACGATGGCATCGACCGCCCCGATCAAAAACATGCCGAACACGCTGAGGAACACGACTATCAAGACCAAGGCCAGCGCTATTGCCAACGACTGAGGGATTTTGCAGCGGAGAACCAGAAAATCGACCAGCGGCATGACCACCGTGCTCAAAAAAACCGCCAGCACAAAAGGAACCAGCACGACCTTTGTATATACCAGGCCGGCGGTCAAGGCCACGGCCGCTATAATCATCAGCGATCCCACGGCCAGCCAAATCTGCTCGTTGCGGAGCGTCGATTTCACAATTATTATTCCTCCTCAAATTCAACTCGGCGAAACAGCGGCGTTTATGTTAAACGAAAACGACGTGAATGCCCGTTAGACCGGCCATCGACTCCGTCCCCATGCCGCTTGCAGCATGAAATAGGGACGGTTACGGTTGCAACGGACAGGACCGAAAAACAGGAAAAACCGATAATGTCGCCGGCCGTGGCTTTTCCGCCCTGCGCAATCGGCCATGGCTTTATTCGCCTTACGCGATTGCCTTTTCAAGGTACCTTTGCATAGAATTTCCCCTAAAACATTTTCCTGGTTCCCATGCTCCGAGGTTGTAAATTTATCGGCTCCGCGTCACCATGACCACAATATGTAGGGTGCGTGAAACGCACCATTCCCCATAAAATGCGGTGCGTTTCACGCACCCTACAAAAATTTTCAACCTAGGAGCGTGGAAACCAGGGAGTACGTTACAAGCTTTATACATTCGAGGCTTATATGAATATCCATTTCCGCTTCGCATGGGTTGCCGTGATAGTTTTGCCGATGGCCGCCGCCGGATGCGCAAATAAACCGCCCGCCCTAACCGAGTTGCCCCCGCCGGAGGTCACGGTCAGCAAGCCTATCGTCCAGAAAGTCATCGACTACTTTCCCCAGTTCCACGGCCGAACCGAGGCCGTCGAGGAGGTCGAAGTCCGTGCCCAGGTCAGCGGCTACAGCGTGAAGATATGTTTCACCGACGGGCAGGAAGTTAAAAAAGGCGATCTACTAGTGGAAATCGACCCCCGGCCGTATCAGGCCGCTTTGGACAAGGCCCAAGCCGAGGTGGCTCGCTGCCAGGCGCTTTTAGTAAAAAGCAAGGCCGACCTTGCCCGATCCGAAAAGCTCCTACCCTCCGGGGCCATCAGCCGCGAGGAATTCGATCAGCAGATCGCCGCCAAAGATATGGCCGAGGCTCAATTGCAGGCCGCCAAAGCCGCCGTGCGCGACGGAGAATTAAACCTGGAATTCACCAAAGTCGCCGCGCCGATTCCGGGGCGAATCAGCCGGGCAAGAATCACCGCCGGAAACCTGGTCCAAGCCGGCAGCGGCGGATCGTCCGTGCTCACCACCATCGTAAGCACCAATCCCGTTTATGTGTACTTCGACATTGACGAACGCACTTTGTTGCTCTCGCAGCAGATGGCGCGTGATGAAAACAAAAATCCTCAAGCAGCCCACATCAAGGAATGGAATGTCCCGGTTGAAATCGGCCTGGCCAACGAACAAGGATTCCCGCACCAAGGAACAATGGATTTCGTGGAAAACAAGGTCGATTCGAGCACGGGCACAATCCGCGTCCGCGCCGTGTTCGACAACACCTCGCGCTGGCTTACTCCCGGACTTTTCGTCCGCGTCCGCGTGCCCGCAAGCGATTTCAAGCAGGCGCTTTTAGTTTCCGAAAGCGCGATTGGAACCGATCGCGACAAAAAATTCCTGCTCGTGGCGGACAAAGACAACGTGGCCCAATATCAGCAGGTCCGTTTGGGATCGCCCCAAGGCGACCTGCGCGTGATAGAGGCGGGCATTAAGGCCGACGACTGGGTAATTGTAAACGGCATCCAGCGCGTGCGCCCGGGCATGAAGGTCACGCCCCGCCCAGGCCCCATGCCCAGCTTACTGACTGAAGGGAATATGGAATGAAGTTTTTGTTCTGATATTTGAGCGTATTTTATGTGCCTGTTTTTCATTGCAAATTGGTAATTGCAAAATGCAAATTGCAAATTGAACGACCTTAACTGACAACTGATTACTGTAAACTGATTACTGTAAACTGTAAACCCAGCCATGTTCGCACGCTTTTTTGTCGATCGACCGATTGCGGCCACCGTCCTTTCGGTGGTGATTGTGTTGTTGGGACTGGTGGCATTGACAAGGCTTCCCATTGCCCAATATCCCGAGGTCGCCCCGCCCACCATCCAAGTAACGGCGAATTATCCGGGCGCAAATGCCCAGGTCGTGGCCGAAACGGTCGCCGCACCCATCGAACAGGAAATCAACGGTGTGGAGAACATGCTCTACATGTCCTCCTGCTCGACAAACGACGGCAACATGGCGCTGGATGTCACTTTTAAATTGGGCACGAACCTGGACATGGCCCAAGTGCTCGTGCAGAACCGCGTGGCCATTGCCCAGTCCAGGCTTCCCGAGGAAGTCAGACGTCAAGGCGTGACCACCAAGAAGCGTTCGCCCAGTATATTGCTCTGCGTGAATCTGATCTCGCCCGATAAAAGCCGCGACCAACTCTACCTGAGCAACTTCGCCACCACCGACGTAAAGGACGTTCTCGCCCGCTTGGACGGCGTGGGCGACGTGGCCTTCCTGGGTAGCCGCGATTACAGCATGCGGGTATGGCTGGACCCGGATAAACTGGCCTCACGGGACATGGCCGCCGACGACGTCGTCGGTGCCCTGCGCGAACAGAACGTTCAGGTCGCCGCCGGACGCATCGGCCAGCCGCCCGTTCCAAAAGGCATCGCCTTCGATTACCCCATCAACACGCTGGGCCGATTGATTGACGCCGAAGATTTCGCAAATATCGTCATCAAAACCGGCGATAAAGGCCAGATCACCCGCCTAAAGGACGTGGCCCGGGTGGAACTGGGCGCGAAAAACGTCGACGTGAACAGTTATCTCGACGGCCAACCCTCGATCACCCTGGCCGTGTTCCAACTTCCGGGCGCGAATGCCTTGGCGACGGCCGAAAAAATCCGCGCCGAGATGGAAAAGCTCAAACGGACGTTCCCCTGCGGCATCGACTACCGCATCATTTACGACACCACCGTGTTCATTGACGAGTCGGTGCATGAAGTATACAAAACCCTGTTCGAGGCATTTGTCCTGGTGTTCATCGTGGTATTGCTCTTCCTGCAAGACTGGCGCGCCACGCTGATGCCCATGATCGACGTGCCCGTCTCACTCATCGGCACCTTCTGCGTGATGGCACTTTTGGGTTTTTCCTTGAACAATCTCTCGCTTTTCGGACTGGTATTGGCCATCGGCATCGTGGTTGACGACGCCATCGTCGTGGTCGAAAACATCGAACGCTGGATGGCCAAGGGCCTGCCCCCGCGCTACGCCACGATCAAGGCCATGGACGAAATCACCGGGCCGGTCATCGCCATTACGCTGGTCTTGAGTTCGGTATTCATTCCCACGGCCTTTATCGCCGGCATAAGCGGCCAATTTTATCGGCAGTTTGCCTTGACCATCGCCACCGCGACGATTATTTCAGCCGTAAACGCACTTACCATGGCCCCTGCCCGGGCCGTGCAACTCATCAAGCCCCATGCTGGCGAGCACGCACAGGAAACTCGCGAGGCATTGCCCCGCTTTGGTATCGCAATTTTGGCCGGCCTGCTGGCCTGCTGGCTGCTGGCCCCGACAATAGGCTCATGGCTCGGCCTGTCGGTTTATATGCCCGATCAATCGGCCGAAACGCATACTCCCGCCAACACGTCATTGCTTTGGGGATTCAGAGCAGTCATTTTTGCGCTGGGATTTGTCTTGGGTTGGTTTGCAAGTTTTTCGATCAACTTTCTCTTGATGAGTTTCTTCCAAGGCTTCAATCGGGTCTTCGATGCGGCCACAAAATTTTACGGACGCATGGTGGGCGGGCTTCTCCGCATTAGCGCGATCGTGCTTTTGGTTTATGCCGGGCTTTTAGGACTTACTTATGCCGGATTCAATGCCGTTCCCTCGGGCTTCATTCCCGATCAAGACAAAGGCTACCTGGTCTGCAACGCCCAATTGCCCGACGGTGCAAGCCTCCAGCGGACCGAAGCGGCGATGATAAAAATCGACGATATCGCCCGCAAAATCCCCGGCATTGCCCATACAATCCGGGTGCCGGGATATTCCATCCTCACCGGCGTGAACATCAGCAATATGGGCGGAATGTTCGTGATCCTGGAACCCTTCGAACATCGCAAGGGAAAGCCCGGATTATCCGCCGACGCCAACGAAGACAAATTGCGGCAAAGTCTATCGGTTGTCCAAGAAGCCCAAGTAGTTGTGTTCGGGGCCCCGCCCGTCGACGGACTGGGAAATACCGGCGGATTCAAACTTCAAGTGCAAGACAAGGGCGATTACGGCTTCGATAAACTGCAAGCCGCCGTGGCCGACCTGGCACAAGCAGGCAACGCCCAACACGGATTGGTCGGATTGTTCAGCAGTTTCCGCGCTAATCAACCGCAACTATATCTCGACGTCGATCGCACCAAGGCCAAAAGCCTTGGGCTCGATCTAAATCAAGTGTTCGACACCCTGCAGGTCTATTTAGGCTCCGCTTATGTCAACGATTTCACCCGCTTCGGCCGCAACTGGCAGGTGAACGTGCAGGCCGACGCCGCCTTCCGCGCCCGGAGCGAAGATATCGGCAAACTCAGGGTCCGCAATGCCGCCGGGCAAATGGTGCCCCTGCAAACACTGGTCAGCGTGCGGAATACAAGCGGACCGGCCGCCGTCAACCGTTACAACATGTACCCGTCGGCCGAAATCAACGGAAACACCGCGCCCGGCACAAGTTCCGGCCAGGCCATCGCCATTATGGACGAACTTGCCAAAAAAGAACTGCCCCAGGGCATGGGATTCGAATGGACCGAACTGACGCTCCAAGAGATTCTGGCCGGAAACACCGCCGTTTGGGTGTTTCTGCTGGGCACATTGCTGGTTTTCCTGGTGCTTTGTTTCCAGTACGAAAGTTGGTCCCTGCCTTTGTCCATTATATTGATCGTGCCCATGTGTTTGTTGGCGGCCATCGCCGGGGTATGGCTGTGCAATATGGATAACAACATCTTCACGCAGATCGGCCTGGTGGTGCTTATCGGTCTGGCCGCCAAGAATGCGATTTTGGTGGTAGAGTTCGCCAAAGAGCGGCAAAAGGAAGGGCTCTCGCTCGGCGAGGCCGCGGTCGAAGCCTGCCGCGTCCGATTACGCCCCATACTCATGACCTCGTTCGCCTTTATCCTCGGCGTGGTCCCCCTGGTTGCCGCCTCCGGCGCAGGGGCTGAAATGCGTCAAGCACTGGGAATCGCCGTACTGAGCGGCATGTTGGGAGTAACCCTGTTCGGCCTGTTGCTGACGCCGGTGTTCTTCTACGTAATCGGCTGGTTTACCGGCGGGAAAAAGGAGTGAAACAGCAACTACTCAATAGAATTGCGAAACCGCAAGCGGTTTTTAAGGAGAAATAATAAAGCAATTCATTGCACTTGTTCAATTTGCAATTTGCAATAAAAAACATGTACAAGACGCGCTGAGATGTCAGTTCAACGTCCTATTCCTTTTTCTCCGCTCCCTCCCTGGCCTGGATTCGTTTCTGGGCGTCGGCGATAAGATCATCCAGGTATTTTTGCACGGAGTTGTATTCCGTTTCGACAAGTTGGGATTCCATGCTTTTGACCGAGGCCTTCATATTTTCCACGGCTTTGATAATTCCCTGATAATCAGCAACCATCAAAGGCTTGCCGTCGGCATAAGCGCGGCGGAAGGGCACCTCCACGTCCGTACGGTCCCCCTCAAAACGCTGATCTTTCAAAAGCGTTGGCCAAATCATGATTTCCTTTTGCACCGCCGGCTTGGCGGACTCCTGGGCAGGAACGACCGCTGCCATTTCCGTGGCGGGCAAGGTCATCGGCCTTCGCGCAGGACGGCTGGGCGCTGAGTGTTGGAACATCCAATCCCGCGCGGCTTGACCCGAATCGGAAACCGTCGCAGTTTGAGAAGCCGCTTGCGTTTGCATCGATCTGTTGATGTTTTGCCAAGCCAGGCTCTTCGCCATGGATGAAGTCATCTGCATTTGCCGGTTTTGCATGTATGCATTCTGCTGTGCGGCACTTGTATACGCAGCCGTTACAGACCCTACCACGCCCATGTCCGGATAATAACCGGGCCCCGGCACGAACTGGGCCTGGGCGGGCAGTGCGGCGTAGAGTAAAATCGCCAATCCGGCCCAGAAACTACCGGCAAGACTTGTTTTACATCTGATTGGATTCATGATAATGCTCTCCCAATTGTCCCTCCGCGGACTGGCAGGCGAAAAACGTCTTCAATCGTATAAGTCTATCTTCTTAAACACGAAAAGCAATTCGTTTTTTTGGGAAAAACCCTAACAATCGTTAATTGAACGTCAATTCTTGACCGGGATGGAATTGAGCTACACTTTTGATACAATTGTAAACAAACATACCCTTTCCTTATCATTTTTGAAAGTTGAACCGTTCCAAGGAGAAGAAAATGTCAAGAATAAGCATTACGACCATAACGGTTATACTTGGGCTGATTTCAACCATCTCGGCCCGGGCCGTGGATACTGACCCATCGGCCGCTTCGCATCCTGTGATCGATCAGGTATTTGCAAAGTATGAAAAGGCCTTTAACGCGGGCGATGCCAAGGCCATAGGCGCTTTATGGAAAAGCGACGGCGAGTTTATCGACCCCCTGGGCGACAAAATCGTCGGACGCGAGGCCATCGAAAAGCTGTTCCAGGACTTCTTTGCACGAACCCCCGGAGAAAAACTTTCCATTAAGGTGCTCTCGATAAAGGAAGAGGAGGAAGGCCGCGTGGTAGTGGCGGAAATCGTGCCGGAAGTCAGTCCGCCGCTGCCCGGCCGGATCGGTTCCAATAAGGCCACGATCGTATTGGTGCGTTCCGGCGAAAACTGGCTTATCGAAGGCGTAAAGGAAAGGCTCCATGTTCCCGCCGCTTACGAACATCTTAAAGCTTTAGAGTGGCTGGTCGGTTCATGGTCCACCCAGGCGCCTTCAAGCGCCCAATCTGACAAAGCAAACCAAATATCCATCAATTCCACCTGTCAATGGACGGCGAATAAGAGCTTCCTTACTCGCACTTTTAGCACGCACACGCAACAGCTCGAATTGCAGGGCACGGAGATTATCGGCTGGGATCCGCAGGCCAAGTCGATCCGTTCCTGGTTGTTCGAATCTACCGGCGGGTTTACCGAGAGCGCTTGGAAGCCGGACGGCAAGCAATGGATAATTGAAATGAAGGGAGTGCTGGCCAGCGGCGATACCGTCAGTTCCACGACCACCTTGACCAAGGTTGACGACAACACCCTTACCATCCAGTTGCAAAAACGCCTGCGCGGCGGCAAGCCGCAAAGCGACGTTGCCGCGATCACAATCCACCGCGTCAACTCGTCCGCTCTGCCAAACCCTGAACCCTAATCCCTTAAACGATGAAGGGGCCGGCAAACCGACCCCTTCGGGCATCCCCCACTCTTTAGGCAAGTGACTTATTGCCGCGTGACAATCGTGGTCTCTCTGTTCTCCCTGACCATGAACAACGAATTATCGGCCACGTTCAGTAATGGACGATAGCAACTGGTCCCCAGGCACTTGGTCGACCGTCCGGGATACCAGACCAGATTGATCGCCAAACTCCAGGACTCATTGATCTGCCCGTCGTCGCCCCTGCCTTGCTTCGGAATCAGGTAGTTAAACGAGTTTTGTATAGCCCAACTGCCGCCCAGCGGAACCCAGGCGTCGGCGCCGAACAGGCCGTCGCCGTACCCGGTCATGCCGGCCCAAATTCGTCCGTTGCCGCCGTTCTGGAAATAGCGCCTGAAGTAAACCACGAATTGATCGGTGGGATTCAAAAAGGCGTTGACCAGGGCCGTTTTATTCGAGTTCATTATTGCCAATGTGTTCTGAACTCTGTCGCCCCCTATGCCGTAAGCCCCGGAATAGCCGACCTCGAAGTTTTCATTGAAAAGGTAGCCCGTTTCCGTGCGGATTTGTTTCAGATCCGATGTTTCGTAGTAGGTATCGTGCAGCAAATCGAAAACCACTCCCCACTGCCACCCACAGCATTCCGCCCGGTTGAATACCCCTACGGTGAAAAAGTATTGATGCCGGTCGGCGGTCAAAATTGCGGATTGGTTCGTGTCGTCTATGGGAACGCTCTGCTGATAACCGGACAAGTTGTCTTGCAACGCGGCAAAACCGAGTTGATATCCGCATCCCCAGGGGTCGCCCAGCGGGGCGCCGAAATTCAGGCCTTCCGTGAATCCGAAGTTGCCGTTGCCGCCGCGGTCGCGCGGACCTTTGTACCCGTTGACTCCGGCGAAAATCGCCAGACTCCGCGGGCCGCTGCTCCAGACTGCCATCCAGGGGCAATCACAATCATTGCAATCTCCGCAGCATGAATCGTCGCCACAGCATGAACCAGGGCCGTCTTGTGGCGCAAAAGGGCCGTCCCCAGCCAACGGTTCGTATCGGGTCGTGCCGGGATCCTCGTCCACGCCCGCTGGGATCTCTCGCTGCGCAACTCGGATGTTTTTAGGCCGAGTATTAGCCGCCGAAGAAACACCCTCCGTCCGGACCCGGTTTGAGTTTTGATACGGCGATCGTTGGGCCGTACGATACTCGGCATCCTGATTTGCAACCGCATACTGAGAGCGTTGGGCATTCGAGCTATACTCTGCATCCTGACTTGAATTCGGATACGGCGACCACTTAAGTGCGTGAGATTCGTTATCCTGGACCGATGCCCCAGTCATTTGTTGTGGGGCTTTATTGTTGTGTAATACTTTTTGCCGCCACTCTGCTTTTGGAGGTGTCACGTCCGTCTCGGAATCATCGAAAACCGACTGGGCCGAGGCTATTGGACAAACCGCCATCAAACCTAATCCGATTACCGTTATTTTGGCAATCCAGTGTTTTATAAAAGACATGTCCATACCTCAAAAATTGGGGTAGCCTATGAACCAAACATATTCCAGTCCTTGCCGACACAGAATATCGGGCCTATTTAATCAGAACTTTTGGAAAAGTTGAAAAAAACGGAATAGTTTGCGCAGATTGCCAAGATTGCGCAGCCAACAAACTGCTTACGGTTTCGCGATATGCCAACAAAATGCTGTTTTCTTGATATAGATACAATTGCCAACTCAAACATGCGTCTAAGCGCAGGTTTGAATTAGAATTGGTATAAGATCGGGGTGGGCTCTAAATGCGGTAACGAACGTAAAACGTAAGCCACGTCTGATTGGACTCGTTGAAAATGCCGTTGTCCCAAACCTCATCTATGCCATAAGGTTCATAAGAATTAAACCAGCAATTTCCGGGCTTTGACTCCGCGGATCCCGCTTTATCGCTCAAAGCTTGTATCAGATAGTTAATGATCTTGGTACTAAGAGCCTATCTCAAAACAATATTCGTCATTCTGAGCGAAGCGAAGAATCTAGAAGAACCCAATGGCAAAAATGGGTAAATGGGGCTGCAACCGAGATCCTTCACTACGTTCAGGATGACTTTTGGGATAGGCTCTAAATGATTTTATTTCACATGCCTTTCCATTCAGCCCAAAACCCCTAACATATCTTGACCAAAGACAACTCATTTAGAATAATCCGCCGATTTGATTGTTTTAGCAGTGTCCAGGGGCAATATGGGTCCGATTCATCGAGGTGTAGTGCAATGATTTCCGGCCGCCTTTTTCTGCCGACTGCGTCTATTCTTATTATTTCGCTAATAGGCGGTTGCCAATCGCCGTATAAGTCCGACCAGGGCGCACTTTTAGGCGGCGTGTTGGGCGCAGGCACCGGAGCAGCAATCGGTTCCGCTTGCCACAACCCATTGGCCGGCGCTGCCATTGGCGCCGGAGTCGGCACGATCACCGGCGCTGCCGTTGGCAGCGCACTGGACGAGCAGGATGCCAGAAACCGCGCTATGATCGCTCAGCAACTTGGACGACAAGTTTCCGGCAATCCGGTAACGATCCCCGACGTAATCAACATGACCAGGGCCGGCGTGGATGAAGAACTCATCGTCAACCACGTCCGCATACACGGCGTGGCTGCTCCGCTACAAGCCCAAGACGTCATCGTTCTACAGCAGCAGGGCGTAAGCAAGCGAGTTATCGCCACCATGCAGGAACCGCCGGTTGTCCAACCTCAGCCCATGGTTATCCAGCAGGCGCCGCCTCCGGCGGTGATCGTGGAGGAATATCCGTATGGGCGTCCATACCCGGGACCGCCCTACTATTACTATCGCCGGCATTGGTAAATGACGTTCTGCCATTAACACGTCGGTGTAACAATTCGTCTCAAACGGCGGCATTCACTCTCTCTGTGGGGCTATTCATTCCGGCCTCATTTGACCGTATGATAGAGGCTTATACAAGGTTCTATCATGCACCGCGTCCCCCACGACAATCTGGAAACCTTTTTACCCCGGTTCTCCCTGACGGAATTTCGCCACGGTCAAAAGGAAGTCATATCGGCCGTGCTCGCCGGGCAGGATTGCCTGTGCGTGATGCCGACCGGCGGGGGAAAAAGCCTCTGTTATCAATTGCCCGCCGTTGTCCTCGATGGTTTAACGCTCGTCGTTTCGCCGCTTATCGCCTTGATGAAAGATCAGGTCGATCAGCTCCACGCCCTGGGGCTGCCGGTTACTTTCATCAACAGCACAATTTCGCTTGCCGAGCAGAACAACAGGCTCTTGCGCATGGCGGCCGGCGAATATCGAATGGTCTACGTCGTGCCCGAACGCTTTCGATCCGGCAAGTTTATCGACGCCGTGCGGGCGGTGGGAATCAAATTGCTGGCCGTCGACGAGGCGCACTGCATCAGTCAGTGGGGGCACGATTTCCGTCCCGACTACGCCCGGCTGGGCTATTTCCGGCGGATTCTCGGCAATCCGGCCGCCATTGCCCTTACGGCCACCGCCACCGACAATGTCCGCCGCGACATCATCGAACAACTCGATCTACGCGAGCCGCGAACCTTCATCACCGGTTTCGAAAGGCCCAACCTTTTTTACCAGGTCTTCGCGCCCCGGGGTGAACGCCAAAAAACCGAAATGCTTTTGCAGTTTCTCGGCGAAACGCCCGGCCCGGGCATCATCTACACCTCGACCCGCAAACGCGCCGAGGAAGTCGCCCAACTGCTCGCGGCCCAAACCAAGCGCCGAGTTGCCGTGTATCATGCCGGCATGTTGCCCGACCAACGCCGCTTGGCCCAAGACGCTTTCATGGACAGCCGCTCTGATATCGTGGTTGCCACAAACGCCTTTGGCATGGGCATCGATAAGGCCGACGTCCGATCCGTGGTGCACTATAACATTCCAGGCAGCCTGGAAGCCTACTATCAGGAAGCCGGTCGCGCCGGCCGCGACGGGCTTGATTCGCGTTGCCTGATGCTCTATAGCGGCTCTGACATCTACATCCAAAGATTTTTTATCGACAGCGCCTATCCCGATCGCGAGTATGTGGCCCAGGTGTACGATTTTCTTCGCGGACTTAACGACGACCCAATCGAACTCACGCAACAAGAGGTCAAAGAAACCCTCGGCTTATCCTTAAGCGCCGAGGGCGTAGGCAACTGCGAACAACTCTTGGAAAAAGCCGGCGTTTTGGAACGTCTTATGTCCTCGCAAAACCTGGCCTCCATCCGCATCGACAGCGACCTGCCCACGCTGGTCGATCTGCTGCCCAAACAGGCCAAGGTGCAGCGCAAAGTGCTCCGCGCGGTCGAACGCCTGGTGGGCACGCGCCGGCAGGAATTGATCCCGTTTTCCCCCAATCGCCTGGCGGTCGGTGATGAAATAGATCAACCCTCGCTATTGCACGCCTTGCACGAACTCAATCGCCTGGAGGCGTTCACGTTCATTCCGCCCTTTCGCGGCCGGGCGATTCGCATGGTCCGCCGCGACCTGCCCTTCGATAAACTCGACATCGACTTCGCGGCCCTGGAACTTCGCAAATCCTCGGAATTGGAAAAACTCAACCGGATAGTGGCTTTTGCCCTTAACGGCTCCTGCCGTCAGCAGGAAATTCTCCGCTATTTCGGCGAAAAAGATCCCAATCGCTGCGGGCATTGCGATAACTGCGGGAAATCTACCGCCGATCAGCGAATCCCCAGTGGAAAGTCGCTCGAAGCCGTGCGCATGGCGCTTAGCGGTGTTGCCCGCACCCAGGCCCGCTTCGCCTGCGGGAAAAATGTTATTGCGCAGATGCTTTGCGGATCGGCCGACGCCAAGGTTAAAAAACTGGGCCTGGATCGGCTGAGCACTTTCGGCCTGCTTAAGCATTTAAAGCAGCCGGAGGTCGTCATGCTGATCGACGCCCTGATTTCATTAGGCTGTTTGCACCAAGAGGAGATTGAAAAATTCCGGCCCGTGGTAAAACTTACCGACTTCGGCAGCGAGGTGATGAAGGCTAAAACCCAGCTTCAGAATCTACTGCCGATTTCGGCGGAACTATTCCAGAAAATCCACGGTGACGCGATAATCATTTCCGAATTGCCCCAGGGTGTAAAAAAATCCGCCCCCGCAATATCGCACAAAAACGATGCTGAACTATTAGATGCCTTGAAGCGCTGGCGTTTGGAAATCGCCGACGAGGCCGGCATTCCCGCTTATTGCATCCTTCACAACAGCGTCTTGAATGAATTGGTAAGCCAACGCCCGAAAACCACAACTGAATTGCTCACGATTAACGGCATCGGCCCGGTAAAGCTAAAACAATTCGGCCAATCTTTGCTGGAAATTATTGCCGAATATGCCGTTTAGGATAAGACATATATCCTAAATTGTTTATATTTGCTAACAAACCTCTTGCGGTTTCGCGATTTACCCAATAGAGGGGAAGGCATCGCTATTTCCGCACATCTCGATACAATTCATGGGGTAGATTTTAAAAACTCAATGTTCCTTCCCCATTATTAAAACCGACCCGGCAACGGCCGGCATAGGGATGATTAGTCAATGGAAGATCGAAAAGACAAAAATCATTTGCCGCCGCCTCCCGGCAAACCGCTGCCGAAGCCGGTCCGCGGCAATTCGGCTATTTGGGTGTTTCTAATACTAGCGGTCGTGATCGCTCTGGTGTACTATAACTCCGACCGCACAAAACGCTCCGAAATCACTTACGGCGATTTCCGTATTCAACTGGACAAAAAAAATATCGCCAAGGTAAAGGTCCAGGGTTCGACGGCCTATGGCGAATTCAAAACTCCGCCGGGCAAATTGGAACCGAAATTCGTTGCCATCTTGCCGCCTTATGCCTCGATCGACGAGAACCTGGACTACCAACTCCGCGGACAACTCGGGACCAACTATGAAGTTGCCGAACCTAGCGACAATACCTTTACGGTGCTCTCGGTTTATCTGCTGGTCTCCATCGCGATGATTGCCGGATTGTGGTTCATGTTCCGCAGGGCCAGGGATTCCATCTTCACCGGCGGACTGATGGGCGGATTCAGCAAGAGCGGCGCACGCCGCTACGATGCCAGCGACAAATCTGTCACCTTCAAGGACGTTGCCGGCCTGGAAGGCGTCAAGCACGAATTGGAAGAGGTCGTGGAATTCCTGAAAAACCCGCAAAAATTCCAGCGCCTAGGCGCTCGCGTGCCCAAGGGCATTCTGCTCATGGGTCCGCCCGGCGCCGGCAAGACCCTGCTTGCCCGGGCAGTGGCCGGCGAGGCCGAAGTACCTTTCTTCTCCATCAACGGATCCGAATTCATCCAGATGTTCGTGGGCGTGGGCGCCGGCCGGGTCCGCGATTTGTTCAACACCGCCAAGGAAAACGCCCCGGCCATTCTGTTCATCGATGAAATCGACGCCGTCGGACGCCATCGCGGGGCGGGCGTGGGCGGCGGTCACGACGAACGCGAGCAAACCCTAAACCAAATCCTCAGCGAAATGGATGGGTTCACCCAAACCGAATCGGTGATCGTCATGGCCGCGTCCAACCGCCCGGACGTGCTCGATCCGGCCCTCTTGCGCCCGGGCCGCTTCGACCGCCACATTACCGTCGATCGCCCCAATCTCAAGGGCCGCCTGGCCATATTCCAAGTCCATTCCCGCGACGTGCCCTTGGACCCCGACGTGAACCTGGAGACGCTGGCTGCCGGCACCGTGGGCCTGACCGGCGCCGATATCCGCAACCTGGTAAACGAAGCCGCGCTCTGGGCCAGCCGGAACGACGAAAAAAACGTCGATATGGCCGACTTCGAATACGCCCGCGACAAAGTCCTCATGGGCGCGAAACGCGACGAGGTTCTAACGGGCAAGGAAAAGTCCATGACCGCGTATCACGAGTCCGGCCACACCCTGTTGGCCTGGCTTATGCCCTCCGGCGACCGCGTGCACAAAGTCTCCATCATTCCCCGCGGCCGATCCTTAGGCGCCACGCAACTCCTGCCCGAGGAAGACCGGCTGAACATCAGCGAATCGGAATTGCACATCCGCCTGGTGATCGGATTGGGAGGCCGGGCCGCCGAAAAAATGATTTTCAACGAGTTCAGCGCAGGCGCCGAAAACGATCTGAACAACGTCACCCAACTCGCACGGCGCATGGTCACCTACTGGGGCATGAGCGATCGGCTGGGCCCGGTAGCCTTCCGCGACAGCGAGGATCACCCCTTCCTGGGCAAGGAGATGACCGAGCCTCGCCGCTACAGCGAACACACCGCCCAACTGATCGACGAGGAAATTTCCCGTATTCTGCACGAGGCCTCGGACAAGGCCTTTGATATTCTCACGCGCAACCGCGATAAACTCGAGGCCCTGGCCAAAGCACTGGAAAAATCCGAAACCCTGGACGAAACCGACATCGAAGAACTAATCGGCCCAGCCGCCCACAAGCAAAACGGCGTGGAAGCAAAATAATTATAACTGGACTTTTGCATATTGGTCCCCTCGCCCTTTGGGAGAGGGGGTAGGGGTGAGGGCATGGGAAGCACATAAGCAACTCAAACCTTTTTTCAGCCAACAGCCCTCACCCTAGCCCTCTCCCGGAGGGAGAGGGGATTTCCATTTTGAAATTTGCAAAAGTCCAATTATAAAAAACACGCTTTTCGATTCCTCGGAATACGCGGAAATCACACACCATGCCTCAGCGACAAGACATCGACTTCATCCTTCGACACTGGCCTTTTCAACCGGGAGTAGTCAGCGCTCGGTTTGCCGAAGCCTCCGACGGCCGCAAAGTAATGCAAATGCGAATCGAGATGGGCCTGCTGCAAATGGAAACCGTCGGCCGGCCGGACGGCCAGCGCCCCGGCGGGGCTAAAACCTATCTCGATTATCTCAACGCCCAACTTGTCCGCCGTGGCGAGTCTTTCGCACTGACCGACGAAAACCGCATGGAAATCGATCGTGAATTCTTGCAGTTTTATCACCGGCGGATTTGCTGCCTGGCGTTGCGAGAGTTTCGCCGGGCAGTTGCCGACGCCGATCATACCCTGGCCCTGATGGATTTCGTCGCCCATTGGTCGACCGACCCGGAATGGACCCTTTCTCACGAGCAGTACCGGCCGTTTGTCATTTTCCACCGCGCACAGGCCGCCACCTTGGCCGAAGTGCAAGACTCCAATCCCCAAGCGGCCGTGGAAGAAATCAACCGTGCCCTGGATCGCATTCGGGAAATGTACGCCAAGCTCGAGGCCGAAGAACGATTCGATCAAGACGAGTTGGTCGGCCAATTAACACAACTCAAAGAGTCCTTGCGCAAGGAGTACGGCCTGGGCCCGACTCTTATCGAACAACTGGACGACGCCGTAGCCACCGAACAATACGAACGCGCCGCCCGGTTGCGCGACGAAATCGCCCGCCGGCATACCGGGCAATGTTAGTAGTCAATAATGCCACATTCATTGTTTAGCCCCGGAGCTTGCTCCGGGTGCATTTGCCACAATTAAAAATGTTTGATGCTACATTATTTACTATCGGAGAAAAACAAATCGATCATCTGTTCGCCGCCGTGATCGGGATTGCCCATAAGCCGTTGCCCGACGGGATCAACCACGAAATCCAATGATTCCAGCGGAATCTGGCCGATCAGCACCGGACATTCGTCGGCAACCTCCACTACTTCGCTCAGGCAATCCCTTCCTTGCACAGTCAATCGAACAGCTTCGTAGATGCCGAATGAAACGATTCCCGTTGGGGTGCGAGCAGTTCGAGAGCGGTGTTGCCGCAATCCTAGTTGCTGAACCAGTTTTCGCGGAAGTGAAAGGAATGTGGCGTCGGTATCGACCAAGGCTTCGGAAATTTCAGCCGCGCGAACATTCTCTTTTGGAATACTGCCTCGCTGAGCATCATAAATGTCTTGCAGGTTCTCTATTAGCGCGGAAACAACAACTTTTCCCATTGCGGTGGTCTCCATTGCATCACTCCTCATTAAATTCATGTATACCTTTTAAGTTTATCAAATTATACCCCAATAGTCAATTTACGTGTATGACCAATAATCCTATATAATGATTGGGGCGACGGTTCAATGTCGGCCCAGCAAAATGAACGAATACGAGGCAAGAAATCCATCATCGCGGCAGGCGGGTCACTACGCTCGCGGTCAGCGGTTCGCCGCGGAGTTCGTTCAGGTGCTCCAAGAGAATCCGCCGCACTTCGAGCACGGCCAGCGGATGGGTGTGGACCGTGGAATGATCGGCGGGCACGACGATCTCCGAAGAGGCATAATCCACGTGCGCGCTTTCCTTGGTCACCACGCCGTCGCCCTCGCCGGAGATTTTGTTCAGCCACCATTGTTGCGACGGAACAACGCCCACGATGTTGTGATACTTCACCCACGGAGGACGCCGGCTGGAGAGCATAACCGGAAAGATCGGTGAATGGGGCGAAAGTGAGTCGATGCTGGTGTCAACCTTGACCAGCGATTTGTCCACGAAAGCGCCCGGGTTTTGCACGTAAAGTTTTTGCTGGCTGTTTATCAAAGTCTGGGGCAGGCTGATCAACTTGCCCAGCAGCCATTGCGTGGTCTGGTTTGAAAACGGGCTGCCCCGATGAGGCGTGCCGATGGTTATCACCCGGCGTATCGACGGATTAGGTTGAAAATAAAACGTCTCGGCCAGTTTCTCGCGGACTTCCGCGTCCGTCTTGATCTGATCCAATGGCTCTTTGCTGACCAGTCGCCAATAGTCGTTGCCGCTGTTTAGGGTTTGCAGATCCGAGACCAGCCCGCCCATGCTGTGCCCGATCAGCACCATCTGATCCAGCGACGGTTCCTGCCGATTAGGATCGAGCGTCTGTCGGGCCTCGGCCAGATCGTGGCGCATTTGCATGGCCGAGAGCCAGAACGGCTGGCTGGTGGGATAAAGATAAAACCAAAATTGATAATGGTCGCGGATGTCCTCGGAACTGCGCAGGTCGTTGAACATCTCCATCCAGGTCATGGGCGAGGACCACAGGCCGTGAACCATTACAACCGGTATTTTGCCCGGCTCGTAGGGTTGCACCATGTAAAGGCCCATTACCGCGTCTTGCTTGTCCTGGCGGAGGTTGAAAATCGCCTCGGCCGGTTTCAAAAGATTTTCAGGCTTCAACAGAGTTTCCGGGTGCAAAAGTCCGGCCGTGGCCAGGGCGTCGAGTTCCGGATTCGAGAGGAAGTATGCCAGCGGCGTGGTCAGATCGCTCTCCAAGGGCACAAGATGGTGGTCGACAACCGTCTCGCTGGTGGTCAAGGGATCGTAAAGCTCCAGCACGCCCTGCTCGTGTGTCATATCCTGCCCGGAGCGCAAATCTTCACTGGACGAAGGCCGTAAAAACGCGGTTACCGGAAAACTTAAATTTCTTGGATAGTATTTGGCCCCCGCCGTACCGTCTTTATCGTTGTTCGGACGCACTGCAATCAAAGGAACGCCCAGGCCGTGCGCCAGATATTGGTTTTTAAGCCCCGTAATTTTAAAGTCCGAGACGAACTCGAATCGGGCGAAATCTTCCGGCTTCCACTGCGAACCCCTCAGCTTGCAAGTAATATCCCACGTGCCTGCCGCCGTGTGAATGGTTTTCGATGTCTCCGGCTTTAGCTCCTTGTTGGTGCAAATGATTCTCAATCCCGATTCAAGGGCGCAGTTGTATAAGTCGCATGCCCCGCGATACTGCGGATCGTACGGATTGCGGGTCGAGTTGTAACGATCGTCGAACAGATATTGATATGAATAAAGCACCGACGCGCCGAAAAGATCCAAGGCCACTTGTTTGTCCACGCGTTGGGCCTCCATGCCGCCCAGATACGCCAGTTCCGACATGGCATACACCCGGTCGGCCACGGGTTCGCGGTTGTTAAACTCCTGAAGCCGCTTGATCAACCCTCTGGGATCGCTCCTGGATATGTATGTCAAGTTGTGCAGGCGGAGCAACTGCTCGGTCCGCTTGCTGGGACGCGGCCCATAGTATGACGTTAACTGTAACTGCTCAACCAGCGGATTCTGGGGAACCGTGCGAAGCGTAACCCAGTTTGACGAGGCGCAACCGGCAACAAAGGTTAGAGCAACTAAAAAAACGCCAATGCTAGCAAGCCTGACATGGCGTGTATTATGGGCGGCACATACCGTGTGCGGCCCGTCCCACACACTACGTGTGCGAACTTTCCCCAATCCTTCACACCAGAATGAATAACGCTCTAGGCGCAATCGTTTTATCATTGTTGGATGGCTGTAACGACGCATTACAACGCCGAAAAGTAATTTTGGATGATATGCGCAACGCGGGAAGCTTAGGCAATATGCCTCGCCAGGCCAATGCGCAGAACATCACCCAGAAAAGGGCAGAGTACATTAAAGAAGCCGGGCCCGATCGTCAATGCCGATTTTCTTTACACATCCACCAATGGCAATTGGTTTTCGATCCAATTTGTCACCCGGCCGATCGTCGGCATTTGGGCCAACAGCAAAAGCAAAAACGCTATGGCCGCTGCAATAGAGAGCATGGAATGTTCCACAACATAGGCGATTAGCAGGAAGAACACCGTGCCTTCCAGCAATGCGCAGGCGACGATGGTTTTTGTTTGGAGCAAATACAAAAGCGCCTGGGCTTTGGTATTTTCTTTTTCCGTTTTGTCGGCGGCGGAGTTTTCGCTGGTTTGTTTGGCCTCGGAAAGAAGTATCCGTTGAATGTTTTTCCGTCCCTGGGCTACGATAATGCCCGGCAAAATCGCCCACACGCTCAACATCATGGCGGCCATCGCCAAGGCAATGTATGTGAGCGTAGGTTGCTGGACGGCTTTGTTAAAATTCCCTGTCGCAAAAACCGCAATGATTAAAAAACTGAAACAGCCGAAACTCAATGCGGCCACTATGATTTGCAGGGTTCGCACTTTAGGCGTCAACTGCTCGCGCCAATCGGACGTGGACATGGCATTATCCTTATGAACGTGTAATTAATACCGCATGAATGATTTATTTAGGGGCATATTCATCGTTTAGCTCCCAACAAAGGGGATTTCACGCTGCCTGGCGATGGGCTTCGACTGGCTCGAAGGCGCACTGTTCGGCCTCCCAGGTTTCGGTCCATGCGCACCCGGCCCAGGAAAGTCCCACGCCGAAACCGATCATCAGCGTCTGCTTGCCGGGCCGCAATCTGCCCCCGACGCGCAGGTCGTGGATCAAAATCGGAATCGTCGAGGAAACCGTGTTCCCGTAGTGTTCCAAGGCCTCGGGCATTTTTTCCAAGTCCAGATTAAGGCGTTTGCGCAGATAATCCAGCATTAAGGCCGTTGCCTGGTGCATTAGATATATATCGACCTTGTCGCGCGTCCATTTCGACTGGGTCAGGAGGCGGTCGATCATAGGCGGCACCACGTCGAGGGAGAACTTGACCAACTCCGGCCCGTCCATGAACAGGCTGCTGGGCCAGCGCTTGCGCTTGCTCGGCTGGATTGCGCCGTTTTTAGACCGGGCCCCGCCTTCCGTGACCATCAATGTATTGGCCCCTCGACCATCGGTGCCGAAAATGAATTGACCCAGCGAAGGCTCGTCCGATGCCTCGACCAAAGTGGCTGCCGCCCCGTCCCCGAAGATGGTTCGCAACGAACGGTCGCTGGGGTCGATATACTTGGAATATGTTTCCGCCGTGATTAAAAGCACCCGCCGCGCGGCCCCGCTGCGGATCAGACCGTCGGCCATCGACAGCCCATAAACAAAACCCGAGCATCCCAAGTTGAAATCCAACGCTCCGATTGAAGTAGGCAGTCTCAGGCGATGCTGCATGATACAGGCCGTGGTGGGCAAAAGATAATCCGGCGTTTGCGTGCAAAACAGAAGAAAGTCGATCGATTCCCGGTCGATGTTGTGCCGGGCGAAAAGCCGCTCCGCCGCCGCCACGCCCAGGTCCGATGCGCATTGGTCCGGCTCGGCTATATGGCGGTTCCGAACGCCTGTCTTGGCAAAGATCGTCTCGATATCCCATTTGGCGAACATCGAGGCTAATTGCTCTATGTTTTCCACTTTTTCCGGCAAATGAACGGCAATGGGGCCTATTGCGGAATACGGCATAATCTTGTCTTGCTCCCTTGGTACAAAAACCTGCTACCATAGCCCCCCGGGCAGGGTATAAAAGTACCAAATTCAACCACAAAGGTCAACACCAATCGCTTGTTTCATGCTTATATCATGATCCATAACAAGATAATAGAAAAGGGGATAGGCATGGTTTTACTAAAAGCCGATCCAACTCCCCTCTCCCTCCGATAGAGGGCCATGGTGAGGGTGAATTTGTCGATAGTTATCGACTCTTATCCCTAAGCCGGAGGTACTTATTGCTCTTGACGATTTTAACAACTCTATTTAATTTCCCCCAACAACATCATAACCACTCTATGCCTTATCAGTTACTACCTATCGCGGCATAAAGCCATAACCGAATAGTTCATATTTTAGATAAGATGCCTTTTCCGCAGTTGTGCATAGTTAAAAAAACTTTTGCTATTTGCAGGTTTCCGTTGATGCTTGTCTTGGCCCTGGTTGGCAGTGGAATTGCCGCCGACTGGCCCGATACGCGAACGGCAGGGCCTTTTATCTGCCGAGCGGATTTTTCCCTCCAAGGCATCGGCCCTTTTCTGGATGAACTATCTCGACTGCAAAACGACCTGGTGCATGCACTAGACATTCCCCTGGCAAAGGAAGCCATCCAGATTTATCTTTTCCACGACCGGCAAACCTACGATCGCTATCTGAAACAGCACTTTCCCAACGTGCCGTTTCGTCGGGCGGTTTACATCAAGGGCAATGGGCCGGGCAGGGTGTTCGCTTTTCTCAGTCCCCAATTTGAAATCGACCTGCGCCATGAATGTACGCACGCTTTATTACATGCCTCGTTGAAAAACATCCCCTTGTGGTTGGACGAAGGTTTGGCCGGCTATTTTGAACTGCCCGCCGAAAAACGTGCTTCAGGCAATCCGCATTTTAGCGACGTTCGTTGGAATGTATGGTTGGGCATGGTCCCCAACATTGAGAATCTGGAAAAATGTACCGAACTTACGCAGATGGGCAAGGCGGAATATCGCGACTGCTGGGCTTGGGTCTGCTTTATGCTTCATGGCCCGGGCGAAGCCCACGAGGAGTTGGTAAATTATCTGCATGAGCTGCAAACTCAAAATCCGCCCGACTTACTAAGCGATCGCCTTAAACGCCGCATTCCAGAGTTGCATAAGAGTTTTGCGGATTATTTTAAAACTTGGAAAACCAAATAACCTGATTTATGTTTAACGAATCCATCTATTGCCCCGGAGGGGCTTAGTTGTGTAGCCAGGGACGTGAGTCCCTGGTACAGGTCTAAACGGCGGATCAAGCCCTGAAAGGGCGGCATTGATAGGCGTTTTCCACTTCAATGTCGCCCTTTCAGGGCTTTTTTATTTGCGTATCCTATCTCCCGGCGGCTAACGCCGCCGGCTATACGACTAAGCCCCTCCGGGGCAAAATATAACCAAGTCCCTCCGGGGCAAAATATTACCATACTTCATCCAAAACTCAGGTAAATAAGATTTCCTACACACACCAAACCTTTCTCTATATTCAGCTTGTTGCGCATCTTGCCGCAAACTCCTATACCTCCCTGCCTTGCCATTCCTTCTTTCCGTTCAAATCGGAAAACTTGACTAAACCCACAAATTCACCGTGACGATACCCAATGTGGAGTTCTTTTAATCCGCTGCCATCAATGCGCGCAGGGTGTAACCATGTCGGTCCGAAAACTATTTACTATTGTTATCCTTCTGGAATTCTTGGGTATGGCCTCCGTTGCCATTGCCCAGGAAACGTCATCCGCATCTGTCCAGGGCACATCATCTGGCTCTGGAAGTAAAACCATTGGTGAGCGATTGGACGATTTTGGTCGGACGCTCTTTGGCGGTTTATTTTCAGACAATAAAGATAACCGTGACAATAAAAAGAATAAAGAGAATTCACAAAATAATAAGCAGGCGCCTCGGCCAATACCCGGGAAATACGTCCCGTACCAGGATTCCAGCAATACTCCCGATTCCAAGGACGGCGCCGTCATAAAGTCATCCAACACCAATCAGCAACAAACGGCCGGCAACTCTTCATCTCGATCGGTTCGAGTATACAGGTCCGATAGTTACACCTCTTCACCTGCTGCCCAGGTGTCGGAGAATCGTCCGGGACGGCGGTATTATGAAGAACCAAAGGTTCAGGACAATGCCGATACTCCGGAAAACACACAGTTGACGCCGATCGCTCCTTCGAGACAAGCATTCGTTGTCATTCAAGATAAAAAATCGGATGGATCCGTGGAACTTTCCGATCAGAGTGCTGGGATTACTCGGCCGTTGTACGAACGACTTTCACAATTTCGCCGTTCGGTATTTGATGCTTCCTCCGGCGATTCATCCCTGCCGGGTACTTCTTCTTCGGCAAAAGAAGGAGCATTCAAGCCAAAAGGTTCACGACCCGCTGTAATCAATCCATTTTCAGTTTCTAGCGAATCGGCCCGGCCGATAACGGACAAAACCGCCGGGGTTAACACTGCCAGCCGGCCCACTCCGGCAAAACGTCCGGCTTCGGCGGCGTCTTCCGATCATCCGTTGGTCGCGGAGCGGACTTCGCCGATAATAGACTTTGATGGTGCGACCGTTTCCGAAGGGCTATCCGCTGAAAAACCGGATGATGCAAAAGACGCCGGAAAGTTTTTTGCCGACGCCGAAACTCCGGCAGCAAGCGAAGTAAACGGCATTCTTTTCGCGCACAAGAGCCCCATTCTCAGCGTGGAGACTCACGGAGCGCGGAAAATTACAGTCGGCAAGGAATCCTCTTATGAAGTTAAGATCCTCAACTCCGGAGACGTGGCGGCCGAGGATCTGATCGTATTTGTGAATCTTCCCGAATGGGCCGAAGTGATCGGCGCGGAAGCCAGTATCGGTTCGACCCAAACTGCGTCTGCGGTTCAAATATCCGCGCCTTTCCTCTGGAAAGTAGGGCGTTTAGAGGCCAAATCGCAGGAAAAAATGGCCCTGCGCATAGTGCCTCGCCAAAGCCGACCCTTTGATTTGGCCGTGCGTTGGGAATTCAAGCCCGCCGCTTCTGGGGCCTTGATTGAAGTGCAGGAGCCTAAGCTAGAAATGCAACTGGACGGGCCTCGCGAAGTCTTTTACGGCAAGAAAGAAACTTATCGGCTGAAACTCTCCAACACTGGCACCGGTAATGCCGAGGGCCTTTCGATCAAGTTTTTACCGGTCGGTCCGGGCGATCACCTGCCGGCAACTTATGAATTGGGCGTTTTGCCCGCCGGCGAGGACAAACTGATTGAAGTGGAACTCACCGCGCGCCAGTCCGGAATGCTCGAAATCCAAGTCGAGGCCAAAGGCGACGCCGGCCTTCATGCCGAATTGGCTGAAAAGGTACTTGTCCGCCGCGCAGGACTGGATATCAGCGTGGAAGGACCGAAGTTGCAGTTTGTGGGCGCCACTGCGGCTTATATCGTACGCCTGAGCAACACCGGCAACGCCCCGGCCAAAAACATCAATTTTACCGCCATTCTTCCGGCCGGTCTGAAATATCTTAGCGGCATAGAAGGCGCACGCGGCGAAAGCGGCGGCAATAAATTGCATTGGTCCTCTGAAACAGTCAATCCCGACTCCGTCCAAACCTTTGCAATCAAGTGTATTCCGAGTGCGGCGGGCATCAGCCGCGTGGAAGTAGCCGCGAGCGCCGAAGATGATTTGACCGCCTCGGCCGTGGCCGTTACCCAGGTTGAATCGGTGGCTAATTTGGCGCTCGAGGTGAAAGACCCCGGCGCCCCGGTGCCGGTTGGCGAAGAAACCGTCTACGAAATCCGCGTGCGCAATCGCGGGACTAAAGATGCCGAAGGAGTCGAGGTAATCGGATACTTTTCCCGCGGTATCGAACCGACCGGGGCCGAAGGCGGTGCAAACCGCATCGCATCGGGTCAAGTCGTGTTCATGCCGATTCCCACGATCACCCCCGGGACTGAAATAGTGCTCAAAATCCGCGCACGCGCCGAAGCGCCCGGGAATCATGTTTTCCGCGCCGAGATGTACTGCAAAGCCCTAGGTTCACGACTGGTATCGGAGGAAGTCACGCTCTATTACCAGGATGCGTTGGCGATACCGCAAAATTTGCAGGCCCGGCCGCCGCTGGACCGCAGCATCCGTTAGCGTCCATTAAAGCACGCCCGGCGCCATCTTTGCAAGTAAACCGCTTGCGGTTTCGCAATCTAGTCCCAAAATAAGATTATGTTGGATTGGCAGTTGTACTGTCACCCCTAAATGCGGAGTTTTGCAGGGATGGGAGTTCAACTCCCGCCCTAACTTAAACATTTTGGGATAAGCTTTTAATGTCCGGCAACCGCTTATGTTAAAGCGCAAGAGATCTTCCGATAAATACGTTTCCCAGGCCCTATCAAGCGCCTTTATCCCGGCAGCGCTGCACTTACGCGCGCCGGCGGGAGTAGCGCTATTCGTCGTTGCCGTGTTCTTCGCGTATCGCCCCTCAATCAATGGCGGATTCATTTTGGACGACGACCGGCTTCTGACGGACAATGCTCTTATCAAAGCCCCGGACGGCCTGTACCGATTTTGGTGCACCACCAAATCTGACGACTACTGGCCGGTGACTTATACCGCCCTCTGGGTCGAATGGCGCCTGTGGGCGATGTACCCAACCGGCTACCACGTTACCAATTTGATATTGCACATTGCCGAGGCCCTGCTGATTTGGATTATTTTGCGGAAATTGTCCATTCCCGGTGCATTTTTGGCGGCCATGATCTTCGCCGTCCACCCGGTAAACGTGGAATCCGTGGCCTGGATCGCCCAGCGGAAAAACACGATGGCGATGTTGTTTTTTTTGTTGTCGATTCTGTGGTATATAAAGGCCGCCATGCCCACGGCAAGCGCAGACATGGCGCCTGTACGTTCCCACGGCGGACCGTGGGAACGAGACAAAAATCACTCTCTACTCTCCACTCTCCACTCTCCACTTTGGTACTGGCTGAGTTTGACCGCCTTTGTGCTGGCGATGCTCGGCAAAGGATCGGCGGTGGTCTTGCCGGTGTTGCTGTTGGGAATTATCTGGTGGCTGCGTCCTTTGACAAGACGAGACCTGGTGCGAACCGCGCCGTTTTTCCTGGTTGCCGCGGTGCTGTCGATGGTGAACGTGTGGTTCCAAACGCACGGTTCTGGAGAAGTTCTCCGGATCGCCAGTTTTTTGGAGCGCGTGCTGGGAGCGGGCGGCGTGCTCTGGTTCTACCTGTATAAGGCGATTTTTCCGATCGATCTGGCGTTCGTCTATCCGCAGTGGCACATTGCGGCCGGCAACCCGCTATGGTGGCTGCCGCTTTTGGCGTCGTTGATGGTTACGGCCGTGCTTTGGCGGTATAAAGCAACCTGGAGTCGGCCGTTTTTATTTGCCTGGGTGTTTTTCTGCGTGGCGCTGCTGCCGGTGATGGGCTTTACGGACGTGGGCTTCATGAAATACTCGCTCGTGGCCGATCATTATCAACACATTGCAATTATTGGGATGATTGCCTTGGTGTCGGCGGGCTGGAGCGCATGGCACCGCCTTGCCTGTAGTGGAATGCCTTGGTTAGCGACGCTTATCGCCGTTGCCGCGGCGGTGGCTTTCACATTTCTTACATACCGGCAAAACGAAATCTACCGCGACGCCGTAACTCTTTATCAGGCGGCATTAGAAAAAAATCCGGGCTTTTGGATGGGTCGCGGCAATTTGGCTAGCGTATTGTACAAGGCAGGCCGAACGGAGGATGCGGTCGAACAGTACGAAAAAGCCGTGGCTCTGAATCCCGACTATTTCGAGGCCCATAACAACTTGGGCGCCATACTGGTCCAAATAGGTCGGCCTGAGCAGGCCATCGAACATTGCATGAAAGTCGTGTTGCTAAAACCCAACTACGCCGAACCCCACTATAACCTGGGCAACGCTTATAAAGCGGCGGGCTTATATCCACATGCCATCGAAGCTTATGGTCAAGCTTTACACTTGAAACCTGATCTTATCGAGGCATATTTCAATTTGGCGTTGGTGTATGCGGAAATTCATAAATCCTCCGAGGCCATCGACGCCGGTCAGAAGGCCCTGGAACTTGCCCGATCCAAGAATCAGACTGCCATGGCTAAAAAGATCGAAGATTGGTTGAATAACTACCGCGCCAGCCTGTTAGATAACCCTAACATGCCATCCTCTTCCCAAACCGCTCCTCCTCTGCCTTGATCATTGCCCTGTTTTGCCGATGGCCCTTGTTTATAATTAAACGCTATAATGTAGTTGCGGATTGATTAATGCGGCAAAACTGCCCCCTATTTATGGTGGGTTGCATTTGGCAGTCGGACTTAACTTAACGCCACGTACCCGCAATAAAAGACATAACCGGCAAATCCATGACGGGTCCCTTAAACAAAGCGGCCGGCCTGATCGTAGGTAATCGTTATTCAAAGTGTTATAATAAAATAATAGTATTCGTAACTTTAATCAGGTCGCTTAAAAGACTGAAAACTCGAATTCTTTATCCTACTCCTCCTGGAAATGCACTGTGAACGAGACCGACCATAGCCGCTTGCATGGACCTAGTGAATCGCCCCGCGCATCAGCCGAACAGGCAAACGAGCTTACCAGATTGCAGCGGTCGCTGTTATGCATTTTCGTGCTGATTCCGCTGTTTGTGGTGATTTATTTTCTCAGTTTCTGGCTGCGGACCGAGGGTAAACTCAGCAGCGATCAATGGATCGCCTTTTTATTGACCGTAACCGGGGTCGTGATGCTGAAGATGATGGTGTTTCTCTGGTTTCGCGTGCATCATATTTTGGGGCGTTATGTAACTTTCCAGGACTTAATCACACTGTTTTGGGCCGCCACGGTTAACCAACTCGTTTTGGCCGTTATCATTTATTATTTGTTGCAGCTCGACTCCATCCCTCGCAGCGTGTTGCCTTTGGACTGGTTGTTGACCATCATGGCCGTCGGCGGCCTGTTGGCCGTTCTCCGCGTGTTGCACGAAAACAATTGGCCGCCGTTTGCCTTCTTTTCCAAAAAAAAAGTGCCCACCCTGATCGTGGGCGCAAACGAGGCCGGCGAATCGCTGCTTTATGCCATTGTGCGCAACCGCAAGATGCCCTATCACGTGGTCGGTTTCATCGATGAAGATCCCGAGCGCGTGGGTACGCGCATCGGCAGTTCGCGCGTGCTGGGAACGCTGCCCGAAACCTGCCAAATCGCCGCCCATTACGGAGTCAATGAAATCCTCATAACCACCGGCGGACTTTCGGGCCGGCAGGTGCGGCGCTTGGTCGACGAAGCCCGCCAACGCCAGATGCAAGTGAAGGTCTTGCCCAGTTTCGAGGAACTCATCAGCGGACGATTGGCCGTGCAACCTCGGCCCGTGGCCATCGAAGACTTGTTGCGCCGCGAACCCGTAAAATTGGAGCTGGATAACATCCGCCAATGGATCGATAATCGCGTGCTCCTGGTCACCGGCAGCGCGGGCAGCATCGGCTCGGAAATCTGCCGCCAGTTGCTGCAATTCTCGCCCAAACGCCTGATAATGCTCGACCGCTGGGAAACCGGACAATTTTATCTGGAACAGGAATTAAACCGGCAACGCCGCGACGTGCAAATTGACGTGCAAATCGCCGACCTCCTGAATGAAAAACGCGTGCGCGAGATCCTGGAAAGCTGCCGGCCGGACATCATCTTCCACGCCGCCGCCTACAAGCACGTGCCCTTGATGGAAAAACACCCTTGCGAGGCCCTGCGAAACATCGTCCTCGCCACGCGCACCCTGGCCAATCTGGCAATGCAGTGCAAGGTCGATTCCTTTGTGATGGTTTCCACCGACAAGGCGGTTAATCCCACCAACGTAATGGGCGCGTGCAAACGCGTGGCCGAACTCTACGTGCAGTCCCTGGCCGGACAGTCTTCTTGCCGCTTTGTCACGGTCCGATTCGGAAACGTGTTGGATTCCTCGGGCAGCGTGGTGCCGATCTTCCGGCAACAGATCGCCCGCGGCGGCCCGGTTACCGTGACCGATCCCGGCATAGTGCGATATTTCATGACCATTCCCGAGGCTTCCCGACTAGTGATCCAGGCCGGCATCATTGGCAACGGCGGCGAGATCCTCGTGCTGGACATGGGCGAGCCGATGCGGATTGTCGACTTGGCAACCGATATGATTCGCCTTTCCGGCCTGGAAGTCGGCCGCGACGTCGAGATCGTTTTCATCGGTTTGCGTCCCGGCGAGAAACTCTTTGAAGAATTGCATTACGCCGACGCGAAATATCTTCCTACCCGGCACCCCAAAATCCTGGTCCTCGGCGGCGGGCGCCGCGACCCCAAAGAACTCCACGCCTCGGTCGACAGGTTACTAAATCTCGGCGATGACGATCCTTGGCTAATCGTGAATCATCTCCGCAAGTTGGTGCCCGAGTACAAACCCGGCGTCACTTCGCCTTATGCCGACAAGGCCTCGCCCTTAACGGCCGATTCGCACGAAACCCCAATCGAAACCGCTCCCAAATCCCCTCTCCCTCTGGGAGAGGGTTAGGGTGAGGGCGTTGCAGTATTCTCTAATCCATTTAAACTGTATTTATTAAGGGACTCTAACAATACCCAGCCACCCTCACCCCCGACCCCTCTCCCGCGAGCGGGCGAGGGGAGTATTGTTAGAGTCCTTAAGTCTCAGATAATGAATCTCGCGTTTTCGCCTCAGAGCCGGGCCGTATCGGGTGCGGAATTACCGGGGCGATACGCCCCGGCTCTGACTTTTCATGCGACATTCTTTTTCTGACACTCAATAGCCCCCGGTGATCACATCGGGGGTTTTTTGTTGCGGCTTTGTCCCGCGCCAGGGTGTAAATCTCATGCTAGCACGGCCTGTATGCCCTAATTTCTGATATTGTTGACTATGGGCATATATAATAAATTATTATTACGTTCCCGGTAATTTCGGGATTGCGCGTCAAGGA
>JBEKFZ010000011.1:0-74520 GCA_050013075.1 Thermoguttaceae bacterium
TTCCAGGGATCCCGGACCGTCCGCTTTTTTATAACGATCATACCGATCCTCAACCTCGCCTTTAGGCGGCTCAGGCATGTACGAGTCTCTCGGTTTCAACTCCGCTGCCCCGCCGTGGGAAATCTTCTTCCTGCCCGAATCGGTCGCCTTGTTCCACAAATCATCCTCGTTTGCCGTGCCTCGAGGCGGCTTTCCAGTCGTGGTCGTGGCCGTAATTACCCTGGGTTGGTCTGCCAAGGCGACTGCGGTTCTTGCTTTATCCGCTTTGTCCGATGTTTCTTTTTCCGCCTTTGCCGGCACATCCGATCTTTCGGCGTCCTTGTCTTCAGCCGACAAAGCCTGCTCGGCGGCATGGGAGCTATACAATCTCTTCGCCACCACGGCCACGAAGGTAATCATCAATACAAGAATTATCGTCAGCCCTATTTTCGCCTCTTTGTTCATGATCCACCTCCGTTTTTTCACATTATCAAAACAGTCCCCTCTCCGGGCACCGCGCAGCGGTCGGGAGAGGGCTAGGGTGAGGGCGGAATTACCAATACTTGTCATTACACACGTTCGGCCACGCGGAGTTTCGCGCTTCGGCATCGCGGATTCCGCTCGATCTCCTCCGCCTCCGGGCGAATCGGTTTGGAAGTAAGATTCTTCAATCGTTGATCGTTGCGAAAGACCTCCTTTACCCGCCGATCTTCCAGCGAGTGAAAACTGATTACCGCCATCCTGCCCCCTGGTCGCAAACAATCCGGGATCCGCCGCAAGCCGATCTCCAATGATTTCAGTTCGTCATTCACCGCGATCCTAAGCGCCTGAAAGGTCCGCGTGGCCGGGTCGATCCGCTCTCCGTGCTTCGACCGCGGCACTACCCGCCGTATCAACTCCGCTAACTCCAGCGAGGTTTCAATCGCCTTGTGCCGCCGCTGGTCGACAACCGCCCGGGCGATCTGCCGGCTGTATCGCTCTTCGCCGAAATAAAAAATCAACTCGGCCAGATGCTTGGCGCTGAGTCGGTTTATCAATCGCCGGGCAGGCTCGCCCGAGGTGGGATCGAACCGCAAGTCCAGCGGCCCATCGAGCGAAAAACTGAATCCCCGCCCCTCATCGGCCAATTGGTCGCTGGAAACTCCCAAATCCAATATCACTCCATCCACGCTCTTGATGTTCAATCGCTCCAATACCTCCGGCAAGTCGCAAAAATTTGCCTGCGCCAGCCTGAGGGGCATCCCTTGAAATTTTTGCTGCCCCTTATCAATCGCCTCCGGATCGCGGTCAATCGCGATGACCAACCCATTCGTTCCCACCCGCTCGAGCAACGCCCTGGCATGTCCCCCGCCACCTAACGTCCCGTCCACCATCACCATACCGGGACGCGGATCGAGCCATTGCACGACTGCATCTAACAATACCGGAACATGAACTGACGACGATTCGGCCATATCTAATGCAAACCGATACGTCCAACGAAAAAAGATTCTCGTTCCCACGCTCTGCGTGGGAACGCACAATACACTCTTCATCCACAACAGACAAGTTTGTTTCCCCCCTGCCGTGGGTCATGTCCCGTACTGCTTCCGCACCAGGGAAAAGAGGCTTATACTCATTGCTTCCCTCATAGTAAAGCTCAGCTTCAACCCAGCCGGTAAACCGCAAAACCCATGAGCGAACTGGACCAATACGACTACGCTCTTCCCCGGCATTTTATAGCTCAAAATCCGGCAATTTCGCGTATCGACGCCCGGCTGCTGGTCGTCGACCGTAAACACAACTCCTTGGATCACAGGTACATACGCGATTTGCCCGAAATCCTCCGCGCCGGCGATTGCCTGGTACTGAACGACACCAAAGTCATACCCGCCAGACTACTGGGCTACCGTGCCAATACGGGGGGGAAATGGGAAGGCCTTTTCCTCGAAGCCGCACCTGACAAGGCTTGGAGGGTTTTAAGCCACACTAGGGGTAAACTTACCCCAGGCGAGCAGATAATCTTGCTTAATGTTGACGGCAGGGAAGATATTCGCCTCATTTTGACTGTTAAAGAACCAGATGGAACCTGGATCGTCCGTCCCCAGTCCGACGAAGATCCGTTCGCTATTCTGGACCGCCTCGGTCGCGTCCCGCTGCCGCCGTACATCCGCGACGGAGAGATGCTCGAGTCCGACCGCGAGAATTATCAAACCGTCTACGCCCGATTGCCCGGTTCCGTGGCCGCTCCCACCGCCGGTCTGCATTTCACCGAATCCCTGTTGCGCCGGCTAAAAGAAATCGGAGTCATCATCGCGCAGTTGACCTTGCACATCGGATTAGGCACCTTTCGCCCGATTACGGCCGATAAAATTTCGGAACATCGAATGCACGCCGAATGGGGAGTAATCGAGCCCGACGCCGTTAACATAATCCAAACCTGCCGCCAAAGGGGCGGAAGAACGATTGCCGTGGGCACCACTTCAGTCCGCCTTTTGGAAACCGCAGCCGCCGATGGCCTGCTAAAACCTTTCCGCGGCCCCACGAATTTATTCATCCGCCCGCCGTACCGATTTCACGCCGTCGACGCAATGTTGACCAATTTTCACCTTCCCCGCACCACTCTCTTGATATTGGTCCGCACCTTCGGCGGCGACGCCCTGATTAAACAAGCTTATGATGAGGCGATCCGCGAACAATACCGCTTTTACAGCTACGGCGACGCCATGCTGATTTTGTAGGAATAAAGTTATATAAAAATTATGTGTAAGAGAAGGAAAAAAGGGAAAAAGGATTTGTGTAAGAAAGGGAAAATCGGAAAAAGGGAAAAGATTTATATTTAGAGCCTATCCCAAAACAATAATGTCATTCTGAGCGAAGCGAAGAATCTTGAAGGAACATATGGACAATATATTGCCAAATACGGAGATCCTTCGCTACGCTCAGGATGACTTTTGGGATAGGTTCTTAAAATTACATATCATTTTATCTGTTTGCAGTGAACCACACGGAACCACTACTGTTTAACGCGAAAATACGAAGGAACGAAAACATGAAAAAGAATTGAAGGTTTATTGACCTTTGCCTAGTGAATGGATCACTAGGTCGTGGGGCAGATTGCTAATCTGCCCAGGAAAGGCAGGTTGGCAACCTGCCCCACGGTTCATTTACAAGGCAAAGGTCAATAGATTTCGTGCTTTCTTTATTTCGCTCTTTCGTGGTGAAAATTGGTTGTGTTTTGACTTTTTTCGTTGATTCACTTCAATCCGCTAAATAATAACAAAATTACACGTAATTAAAACTTTCTTTTTGTTTTCCCCTTTTCCCCCTTTCCCTTTTTTCCTCTTTACACAAAAATATATTGTTAATGATTATTGATAGGAGATCCCCGTGTCCGAAGTCCCCGCCGAGTGTGTCTTGGTCGTTCCCGCCGATCTGTTCCATCGCCTTGGATACTTCCAGGGATTCAACTCCCAGGTGGATCGTTATCTCAACGTCCTGTTCAGTCCCCGATTTATGAGTTACCGTCCCCGCGGCGAAGTCGAGCAGGACCCCGGCTTCAAGCAATTGATCCCCTACGTGATCTTTTGTTATACCGACCCTGAAAAAAATCTAAACCTTTTCCAATACACCCGCGGCGCAGGCATGGGCGAAGGCCGATTGCACCGCAAGCGCAGCGTGGGCATCGGCGGGCACATCTCGGCCATCGACGCCGATCCGAACCAAAACTCCTCGCCCTATGAAGAAGGCATGCGTCGCGAACTGGACGAAGAAGTAGAAATCATCACGCCCTACACGGCCAAATGCGTCGGACTGATAAACGACGACCAAACCGAAGTCGGCCGCGTCCACCTCGGCGTAGTGCACCTATTCAATGTCGAACGTCCCACAGTCCGCCCCCGCGAATCCGACATCCTAGAAAGCGGCTTCCAAGGCGTCGCCGAAATCCTCCCCGACCTCGACTCCTTCGAAACCTGGTCCCAAATCTGCATCCGCGCCTTGTTCGGCGAAGCGCAAACAAAAGAAAAATAAACCGCTTGCGGTTTAGCGTGAATAATGGAAAAAAACAATAATTATTTATGATGTCTCCGGAACTCTCCCGGCACATCCAGTGGGAAACGGGGACGCAGCTAGTTTTGACTGTCCAATCCCAACTTTACCTCACTGCAATTGCACCGTAGCGCAACGACAATTGCCCTCATGTAAAATCTACTTTCATCGACGCCATGTTGTAGTCCGGTCCACTGTCCACCGACCACTGTCCCCTAATCTCTAACCCCTAATCTATAATCACCATCCCTTTGCTTTCCCCCAATTTACGATTACAATTACTATATTGACCCTCACGAATCCGCTCCCGGAGTATTAAAAAATGCCCATCATCTTGACCGAAACCGCTGCCGCTGAAATCAAACGCTTTATGGACTCGCAAAAACTGGAATCCACGACCATGCTTCGCATGGGCATTGCCGGCGGCGGATGCGCCGGTCTTCAATATACCTTGGGATTCGAAAACCAATTCGATCCGGCCATCGACGCCCAATACCAGCAGCACGGCATAAATGTAGTGACTCAAAAGAAAATGGCCCTGCATCTCGACGGGGCGACCATCGATTTCGTCGACGGCCCGATGGGCCAAGGTTTCGCCATCGAAAATCCCAACGTCCCCCGCGGCGGCGGCTGCCCAGGCTGCGGACATCACTGATAGGGGTCAGAGGTTAGGGGCCGGAGATTAGGGCCAGGGACGAAGAATAAATGTTATACCAATTCCCATTCAAACGTGCGCTTAGAGACTTGTTTGAGTTGGCAATTATTTCAGGAAAACGGCATTTTATTGGCTTATCGCTAAACCGCAAGCGGTTTGTCGGCGTGAACTGTAAACTGTAAACCGTGAACTGCAAACCGTGAACTGTAAACTATTACTATTCCGGAAAAATCATCGCCTCGGCAAATGCTTCCTGAAAATCCGGGTCTGTGGAAAGATCCACGTGTTCGGTCCGCCGGGCGATATCTTCCGCCAAGCGCCGGGCGCGGAGCGAAAGGGCGGCCAGGCGCGCCCCGGCCAGCGAAGTATTGCCCCGATAATATATGCGATGATGCTCGATCTGGTCCGGTAAAAGCCCGATGCGTTGGGCATTGCTGCGGCGGATGAAGTTGCCAAACCCGCCGGCAATGAACACTTCCTGTAAATCTTGCGGTTTTAGCCCGGCGCATTTGAGCAAAATTCCAATGCCCGCGCGAATCGCACCCGTGGCCAGTTGCAGTTCGCGAAAGTCGCGCTGCGTTAGGACCAGCGCCTTGCCCGTGGCCGACTCTTTCTCGGACACCAGCAAAAAAGCCACTTTTCCGCCGTGCAGTACAATGCGCTCTCTAAGGTCGGGCAAAACGCCCTCGGGCAGTTGATCCGGATTCAACAGTTTTCCTTGGGGGCTGAGGACTTTGTGCCGCAGCAGTTCGGCGGCAACGTCGATCAAACCCGAACCGCAAAGCCCGGCCGGCGCGGCATTGCCGATCACATTGATCCGCAGCCGTCCGTCGACAATAACCTTTTCAATAGCGCCGCTGCTGCCGCGCATTCCGCAGGAGATGCGTGCGCCCTCGAAGGCGGGCCCGGCGGCCGTCGACGCGGCGGTCAATTTTCCCCGGGCCCAAAGCACGATCTCCCCGTTGGTGCCGATATCGACCAACAGCGCCGGACCGGGCACATTGGTCAACTCGGTTGCTAAAATGCCCGCTACCGTATCGCCGCCCACGAATCCGCCGATAATCGGAAAAACATAAGCTCTGGCGCGAGGATGGACCCGCAATCCCAATTCCCCGGCGCTAAGCGACAAGCCAAAATCCGAGGCCGGCACAAACGGCGCACTGCCCAGCGAACTGGCATCCACTCGGCAAAGCAGGTGCTGCATGGCGGTATTGCCGGAAAAAGCCAGGACGTAAATCTTTTCGCGTTCGATTCCAGCCTGGGCGCACAACTCGCCGATCATCTCGTTTATCGCCGAAATTATCGCCTCGTGTAGAATTTGCAGTCCCTGGGGATTTTCTCGCGCGAATAAGATTCGCGAAAGCACGTCGTCGCCGAACCGGGTCTGCGGATTCAACCGCGAGGCCACGGCCCGATCGCTTGCCGCGCTCAGGTCCAGCAATAAGGCCGCCAGTGTCGTGGTGCCGACATCGACGGCAACGGCGAATTTCTCCGCCGTGGTGTCGCCTTGCGGAAAATCGATCAATCGGTCCGCGGATTTCTCATCCGGCTCCGAGGCGATTTTTTCGGTGCGGACCAGTATTTGATGTTTGGCCGTCAGGAGCGAGGCATCCGGAACAAGAACCGTTGCCGGCCCGCGGACTTGGCTCTGACATGCAAGGCGAAATCCCCGGCGGATTTCAGCGGGTGAAAAAGATTGTTCTTCAGCCGCCGTGGGTTCGCCTGCCGGAGTCTCCATCTTCACCCGGCATTTGCCGCAAATTCCTTCCCCGCCGCAGGGCGAATCCAGGATGATGCCCGCCTCGGCGGCCGCCTCGATTATTCGAGTTCCCGCCAGCACATAAACCGTTCTGCCGGCCGGCAGGAAGGTGACGGGCACTTCGGCCTCGCGCATCATGGTTCCTCCGCGAATAAAGGGAATAAAGGGGTCAGAACTATTTTTCTTATTGACGAATAGTTTTCTCCCGATTTTCGTTCAAAAAATAGTTCTGACCCCTTTATTACTCATCATGGTTCCTCCGCGACGTTCTTTTGCGACTGCTGGAGCAACTCCACGAACTTGCCCACGGTGGGAGTGAAAACTTTGCGCTGGCGATGGATGATTCCAATGGGACGCTTCAATTCAGGCGCTATCAGGCGTATTGCAGCCAACGTGCCGGCTTTGGTTTCCGCCCGGACCGTCGGCTCCGGCAAAATGCTGATGCCCGCTCCGATTTGCACCGCCTGCTTGATGGTTTCGATATTGTCGAATTCCATGACTACCCGCACGCTTATGCCGCGCTGGCGGAACTGCCGTTCGATCTCCTTGCGAATGCTCAAGTCGCGATCGAAACCCACGAAATCCTCGCCTTGCAGGTGCTCGGCGGTAACGGCTTTGTGGCGCGTCAACGGATGCTGCGGCTGACATACCACGACCATCTTTTCCGATCGCAGGGGTATCACGTTCAAATCGGGCGACGCCGCGGGATAGGAAACTATGCCCAAGTCCACCTCGGCGTTGAGCACGGCGTTGTATACCTTGTTGGGATGCAGATATTCCAAACGCACCTTGGCCTTGGGATGGCTGCGCATGAATTCCTGCATGCAAAGGCTCATGTCGTGCAAGCCGACTGAATAAATCGCCGCTACCCGCACCAGACCGCTGATTTCCATGCGCAAGGAGCGAACTCGTGCTTCAACCGAATCGTATAACTCCAATACCTCGCGAAAACCCTCGAAACAGGCTTGCCCTTCGGGAGTCAGCACGAAAGGGCGCTTCGAACGGTCAACCAATTGCACTCCAAAATAACACTCCAAGCGATGCACAGATTGCGTGGCTGCCGATTGGCTGACTTCGTTGGCCACGGCCCCGCGGGAAAAGCTCTGATGTAGGACCACGTCACAGAATATGCGGAGCGTTTCGATGTTCATAACATTATCTTATCATTAGATTAACTTATGATCAACCATGACATGATAATTGTAAGTAGGTTAAAATTATCCTGGAGAATTTTTATCCGAGATTTTTTTAGTACCTCACGAAACCACCCCTTTATAGGGGGTTTAATGAACTTAAAACAAGAGTTTTTCCGCATACCTAAATTCCTATAAACCGCACGATCTGCAATAGGGGAACGCAGCCAAGTCATTAATCGAAGTTGAAAACACTATAAGATTGCTCCACACAAGCGTCGCTTATATAGTTGTTAAGGGATGTTGTAAGATGCACTGAGGAGGATTTTTATGGAACTCGATATTCGCTCTCAAAATCTCCATCTTGACGAAGCAACCGAATCGCACGTCCAGCGGCGGATGAATTTCGCCCTGGAACAGTTCAACTCATGGATTACTCGCGTCCAGGTGCACTTGGAAGACGTGAACGGACCGCGCCGGGGCATCGACAAACAGTGCCGCATCCTGGTAAATTTAAAAGGCGGTAAAACCATCAAAGTGGAAGACCTGGACGTGGATTTGATTGCCGCAGTGAATCGCGCCGCCGACCGCATGGGTCAAGTCGTCAGCCGGGAAGTGGATCGAAGGAGAAAAAAGAAAGGCTGATGGCTAAATGAAAAAAGACTAAGCATTTCGATTGATATATATAGATACGTCTACTGGACGGATTTCTCTGCCTTGTGTATTATGTTGGCATGAGATTTACGCAGTATTTCCTGCATACGCATAAACGATCTGATCGACGCGATATCAAGATCGAATGGATCGAGCAAGTCGTCGCCAATCCCTTGAAAGAAATTGTTCAGTCTGACGGCCGGATCAAAAAATGGGGTCGGATTCTAGAAGCCGGCGGGAAGTATCTGCGCGTCGTGCTTCTCGAAGACGGCCTGACGGTTCACAATGCTTTTTTTGACCGAGGATTTCGGGAGGTTTAAAAAATGAGAATTAAGTACTTTCCTGATAGCGATACGCTCCTTGTCAATTTCAGCGACAAGAAGATCGTGGAAACTCGCGACCTGAACGAGAACGTGCTCATAGAACTCGACAAGAACGGCCATATTGTCAGCATGACCATCGAACATGCCAAGCAACATACTGATATCAGTGAATTTTCATATCAAACGGCTTCCGTCTGATAATTAGGCCGCGAGCGTGTCTACCGTAGGCAGTTCTTGCCAATCTTTTTTAAGAAATATATCTTGCCCCGGATATATTCGAAAAAGAACCGAGCCACCTTCCGGCTTATGCCGTCTTGCTCATAATCGTTGCTTGATTGAGTTTATTATAGAGCGTTTTCAGGCTGATGCCGAGTTCTTCGGCGGCTTTGGGTTTGTTGCCGTTGTGCCGGGCCAGGGCCTCGTGGATGGCCTGTATTTCCATTTCGCGAAGATTGCCGCTTTGACCGTTCATTGGCCGGTTCATTGGCACCGACATGCAAGGGGAGATAAAACGGTGCGGCAGATGCTCCAGATCGATCGGCAAACTCTCGCAAAGGATCATGGCGTGTTCGATCACGTTGGCCAGTTCGCGCACGTTGCCCGGCCATGAGTGCCGGCACAGGGTCTCCAAGGCCTCGGGCGTGAAGACCTCGTCGGCGGCGGCGATCCTTGCCCCAAAACGCCCGGCCAGATGCCGGGCCAACAGCGGCACGTCCTCAAGATGATCTCTTAACGGCGGCAGTTGTATTTCAAAGGTGTTGACGCGATACCAAAGATCTTCGCGGAACTCGCCGGTGGCCACCATTTCGTCGAGATGACGGTTCGTGGCCGAGACCACTCGCACGTCGCAGTTGAACGACTCGTTATCGCCCACCCGGCGGATTTCGCCGCTTTCCAGGAATCGCAGCAGTTTGGCCTGCAAGGACTTGGGCAACTCGCCGATTTCGTCCAGAAACAGCGTGCCCCCGTCGGCCAACTCGATAAGTCCGCTGCGATGCTCGTCGGCACCGGTAAAAGCCCCTTTGCGGTGCCCGAACAACTCGCTTTCGATCAGATTCTCGGGCAATGCGCCGCAATTGACGGGCACAAAGGACATATCCGCTCGCAAACTCCGGTCGTGAACGGCCCGGGCGGCAAGTTCCTTGCCCGTGCCCGTCTCGCCCAGAATCAGCACCGTCGAGTCGCTTGGCGCAACTTTGGCGATCAGCCGGCCGACTTGCCGCATTTTTTCCGAATCGCCGATCAGATCGGACGATCCTTCCAGCCGTTTAAGGCGTTGCTTGAGCGCCCGGTATTTATTGGTCAATTCGCGTTTTTCGGCCACGCGCGTGAGCACGGCCTCGAGATCGACCAGCTTGCAGGGCTTTGTCAGATAATCGAACACGCCCTGCTTAAGCGCGGCAATGGCGGTTTCCAGCGACGATTTGCCGGTAAGGATCACCGCCTCGGTGTCGGGCGAGAACTGTTTCGCCCGGGCGATTACCTCCATCCCTTTCAGGCCCGGCATGTCCAGATCGACCAGGATGCAATCGTAGGTGTTGCGCTCCAGCGCGGCCACGGCCGTTGTGCCGTCGGGACAGACCGTCACTTCGTGTCCCATCCTGGGCAGTTCCAAACGCATCACTTCCTGGAGCGATTTTTCGTCGTCGGCGAACAACAATTTCAACTTTTTAGGCGGCTTGGCGGCGATGGTCGGTCTCCTTATATGATTCCTGCCGTGATTGATGTATCGGCAATCGCACGCGGAACTTGGCGCCTCGGCCCGCGCCGGCGCTTGTGCCCTCGATGGTTCCGCCGTGGTCGGAAACGATCCGGTAACTGATCGACAATCCCAGGCCGGTCCCCTGTCCGCCGCGGCGGCGCGTGAAAAACGGCTTGAAAATGTGCTTAAGCACGTCGGCATCCATGCCGCAGCCGTTATCGGTCACGGTTATCTCGGCATAATCGTCTCGCGCGCAAAGCTCGATTCGCGCCGTGCCGTCGTCGTCGAGGCTGTCCAGGGCGTTGGTCAACAGGTTCAACACGACCTGCTTTATCTCCTGCGCGCTTATCGAGGCCACGACCTTTTCTCGGCGAATAAATTCAATATGCTTTCGCTGATACTTGCCGATGTGTTTGACCATGTCGATCACGCCTTGGATCAGCTCGCCCAGGTCGGCATTTTGCCTTCGCACCGGACCGATGCGGGAAAAATCCAGCAGTTTCTCGGTGATCTCCTTGCAGCGGAAGGCCTCGGTCTGGATCATCCGTAAATAATTGGCCACAACCGCATGTTGTTCGTTGCTCGGATTCAAAGCGTCGCGGATCCGGCTTTCCAACGATTCGGCGCATAATGCAATGGAGGCCAGCGGGTTGTTGATTTCGTGCGCCACCCCGGCGGCCAAAAGCCCCACGCTGGCCATCTGCTCCGCGCGCACCACCTGTTTTGTCCGCTCCTGCACCTGGCGATCGAGATCGTCACGGATGGCCTGGAATCGGGCGGTCATGCCGTTCATGGCCTCGGCCAGTTCGGACATCTCGTCGTTGGTGGCCAGATAAATGCGATAATCGAAGTCGCCGCCCGCCACGCGGCGCGAACCGGCCACGAGAATCCTCAGCGGCCGGAAAATCCAGCGGTAAAACAAGTGCATAAATACGGCGAAAAGCAGTACGGCCGTTATGGTAACGGCCCATGTTCCGTTGATCAACATGCGGTATTGGCCGCGAACCTCGTCGGCAAAACCCGCCAGTTTTTTGTGCAAGTGGCTGGGCAATTCGGTGGAAAGATTTTCCAGTTCTTTCAACTCGCCGTCGAGTTCCTCGATTTTCACCCCGTCGAGCATCCAATCCTCGTCGCGGTTGGCCTCGTTTACCCGGGCCAAGGCGATCGCGATGTTTCGGGCCGTCTCGCGTTCGAGTTTGATGTCGGCCATGCGCGAATCGGGTTGCTGCTCATGCTCCAGTTGGTCGCGATAACGCGCTAGGGTCTCGCCGACTTCTTTTAACTGATCGCGGAACTGATTGCGGCAACTTAGAACCCGACTGTAATGCGTATCGAAAGTGTTCGCACGCAGTCCGCGCAATTCGCTCAAGGTAATGCGCAGATCGCCGACGTGCCGGCTGAGTTCGGCCGCCACCGGCAATTCGCTCACTCGCCAACTCAGGCTATTCACCAAATTGCGATACGAATACGTGGCAACCAACCCGCTGCCGGCAAGAGTGGCCACCACCAGCACCAGCAGGCTCAGGCCCACGAGCAACTTCGAGCGAATCGGCCACTTTCGAAACACCGCCGACCTCTTTGAATCAAAGGTTTTTTATGTTGCAGTTTCAGATTTTCCCTGTAAAGCCGCGACGGGCACCAACCAAAGGTTGGTCGGTCGCGGTTAGTGAAAAACCGATGACCTTGCCCATCTTTTCCCGCGATCAATGATCGTGGCTTTGCACGTAATTCGAAAAGTTTCTAAAAGGGCGAGGAGTGTACCATCAAAAGGGCCCTGCCGACAAGATGAACAAACCGTCCAACCTGATAAACTAGGCAACTTGGGGCTAAAAATCGTGACCACCGGTCGCGGCCTTATGGTGATATTCCCTGGCCCCTGGCCCCTTGCCCCTATAGTTCCGCAATTCATCCAACACTGCCTTGATGTCGGCCGGCAAGGGCGCTTCGATTTCCAGCACTATGCCGGTTTCGGGATGAGTGAATTTCAGGCGTCGGGCGTGCAAGGCCTGTCGTGCAAGCAGAATCAGCGAATCGCCGGGATCGCGGCGGATTTCGCCCCTGGTGATTTTCGAGCGCCCGCCGTACTGCCGATCGCACAGCACAGGACAGCCGATGTGGCTGAGATGCACGCGAATCTGGTGCGTGCGCCCGGTTTTTGGCAATAGTTTCATGGCGGCAAAACCGTCGAATCGTTCTAAAACTTCATAAAATGTCTGGGCCGACCGGCTTTGGGCATCGTCGCGGCGAATGGCCATTTTTTCCCGCTGATGCGGATGGAATCCGATCGGGCAGTCGATATAATCCCGATCCCGTTCAGGACAGCCCGATACCAAAGCAAAATATTCCTTTTCAATCGTGCGCTGGTTGAACTGCCTGGCGAGTTTGGCATGGGCGATGTCGTTGCGTGCAACGAGAATCGTCCCGCTGGTGTCGCGGTCCAGCCGGTGCACGATCCCCGGGCGCGTCGGCCCGCCGCTTGTGCTCAGAGTTCCGCCGAAATGAAATTGCAGTGCGCCGGCCAGCGTGCCGGACCAGTGCCCGCGCGCCGGATGCACGACCATGCCGGGCGGTTTGTTTACGACCGCCAAATGCTCGTCTTCATAAAGGATATCCAGCGGAATATTTTCCGGGCGCGGCGCCTCGCGCGGGATTTCCGGCAGAACAATTCGAACTCGTTGTCCCGGTATCAACCGATACGCCGGCTTGCCTCCCCGCCCGTCGATACTCACTCCGCCCGCCGTAATCACCCGGCGCAGGTGTACCCGGCTGTAGTCGGTGAAATGATGCGCAAGAAAAACATCCAACCGCCAGCCGGCCTGCGCGGCTTCAACAGTGATTTCAACGGGTTCTTTTGAAACTTGCATAAGTAATAACGCTGTGTTAGCCCTTTGACTTTGAGGGGCAAGTTGAGCGGAGAACCGGATAGACTGTTGAAATCCGGCCAATACATTATAATCACTTTACGATTGAATTGAATATTGCCACATACCTCCAACATATCCTGGAAGCGATATTATGAAAACAACAAAAATTTTTATGCTTATAGTGACATTCATTTTTCAGACCTTAGTTTCACTTAGCATTGCCGATGACCAAGCCAAGCGGACGGAATTCATCCCGGACCAGAATTGGCCGGACAATAACGGGGTGCATATCAATGCACACGGCGGCGGAATTATGTTTTTCGACGGGACTTACTACTGGTTCGGCGAACATAAAGTGGCGGGTGAAAAAGGAAATCAAGCCCATGTGGGCGTCCATTGTTACTCGTCCCAGGACCTTTATAACTGGTTCGATGAAGGCGTTGCACTAAAAGTATCTGATGATCCTAAAAGCAAAATTGCCGCCGGCTGCACACTCGAACGGCCAAAGGTGATCTACAACGCAAAAACAAAAACTTTCGTGATGTGGTTCCATCTTGAACCCAAGGGTGGAGGATATGGCGGCGCTCGCAGCGGTGTGGCCGTCGCCGACGAGGTCATCGGTCCGTACCGGTACATCAAAAGCATGCGTCCGAATGCCGGACACTGGCCAATAAACGTCCGTGACGAACAAAAAGATCCGAAAACCATTGAAGAAGCCAAGGCGGCGGGAATTTTTTCCAACGGCGAAAATGAAAAAACGCCGAAATTCAACATCCTCGGACGCGATTTCAAGGAAGGCCAGCACGCTAGAGACATGAACCTATTCGTCGATGACGACGGAAAAGCGTATCACATTTATTCTTCCGAACACAACAGCACGCTCCATATTTCGCAATTGACGGACGACTACTTGGATGAATCGGGCAAGTACGTTCGCGCATTCGAGAATCGCTGGATGGAAGGCGCGGCAATCTGCAAGTGTAACGGCAAATACTACCTGATCGCGTCGGGCTGCACGGGTTGGGCGCCCAACCCCGTCCGGTCCGCCGTGGCCGATTCCATCTGGGGACCTTGGAAAGAACTGGGAAATCCCTGCGTCGGAGTTAATCCAAAATCAAAGTTAGGCCCGGAAAAAACCTTCGGCGGGCAGAGCACCTTCATTCTTCCCGTGCAGGGAAAGAAAGACGCGTTTATCGCCATGTTCGACGTTTGGCGTCCGAAAGACGCGATAACCGGCGGCTATGTTTGGCTGCCGATGCAATTCACCGGCGATGGCTTCAAGATCGAATGGATGGACCGCTGGGATTTATCGTTCTTCGATACAATCAAAATTCATGCGGAACATACGGATTAATATATGACGGACTCTTTGGAACTCATAAATTTAAAAACAAGGCAGGCTTATAATCTGGCGGCCCAGAGGTATCACGACCTTTTTCATAATGAAATGAAGGAAAAGGAATATGACCGAAGAATCTTGGACTGTTTTGTAAGCAAATTCAATGCGGATTCAATGATCTGCGATGCCGGCTGTGGGCCTTCAGGACACATTGGTAGATATGTGTTTGATAAAGGTTATCAAGTTATCGGCGTTGACATATCCGACAAATGTGTTGAATTGGCTCGACGTAACAATCCAGAGATGAGGTTTGAATTAGGAGACATTTCCAAGTTGACATTTGATAATGGTATTTTTGACGGAATAATATCATACTATTCGATAATCGATACTCCCAAGATGTATGTAAACGGCATCTTCCGTGAGTTTTATCGGGTGTTAAAGCCAAATGGTTATCTGCTTGTTGTAGTTAAGGCAGGTACAACCGAAGGATATAACAACGATCTGTTGGGAATAGAAACCGAGATATATTTTACACTGTTTACAGAGAAAGAAATTGCCGGTTACTTTGAACAAGCCGGATTTTATATCGAATTCATGGAGAAGCGGAGTTCTTACGATTTTGAAATCAGTAATGAAAGGATTTTTACCATCGGAAAAAAGCTTTAGGCATGGGCTTTTCACGGAAATGAAGATATGTCAAGCAACCACGCCCGAAGATATTGCCAAGGCACGTTATCTGATTGAGGAGTATGCAGCTTGGCTCAAGGTGGATCTCTGTTTTCAAGGATTCGCCGCCGAGTTGGCCGGGCTCCCGGGAGTATATGCACGTCCATGCGGACGATTGCTGCTGGCACAAGTGCGTAATGAGGCGACGGGGTGTGTTGCTCTCCGGCCTTTGGATGTAGGCATTTGCGAAATGAAGCGGCTCTATGTACGGCCGGCATTTCGCGGTCGAGGAATTGGGAAGATACTAGCGGAAAAAATCGTTGCTGAGGCGCGGACTATAGGTTATACGACAATGAAGCTCGATACGCTGCCGATTATGCACGCAGCTATGCGGCTTTACGAATCACTGGGGTTCTCGCCTTGCCCGGCCTACTACGACACGCCCCTTGCGAACACGATTTTCATGGAGCTAAAATTGTGACCAAGCCGCTCGATATTTGGGATTGATTATCTATACATGGAATAGAACTAAATGGACGCACTTACTTTCCACATTGTTGATGTATTTGCCGAAGAGAAATACGCCGGCAACCAATTGGCGGTGTTTCGGTGTGGCAAGGGGCTTGGCGATATTGAAATGCAGCGCATCACCAGGGAAATGAATTTCTCGGAAACCACCTTCATTCTCTCTGAAACGCAACGCGAGGGCGGTTTTGACGTGCGGATTTTTACGCCGCGCGAAGAAGTCCCCTTTGCGGGACATCCTACCTTGGGCACTGCTCATATTATTCGACATGAGATACTTCAAATCGCCGCGGGCAAGATCGTGTTGAATTTGAAAGCCGGGCAGATTCCCGTTACATTCGGCGACGGCGAAAATGAAAATATCTATTGGATGAACCAGATCGAGCCGGTTTTTGGCCGTCGATTCAGCCCGGAGACCATTGCGGCAGTGTTAAGTTTGAAAGAGGGCGAGATAGACCATCGCTTTGAGATCGAGGAAGTTTCAACAGGCTTGCCACATATAATTGTACCGCTTAGGAATCTTGAATCGTTGAAACGGGCCAAGGTTAATAAAGACAAGTATTTTGAGCTGATCAAGGATAATTGGGCTAAAGTAATTGCGATTTTTTGCCCGGAACCGCATAAATCGGAAAACGATATCAGCGTTCGGATGTTCGGCGATTATTACGGCGTGCCCGAGGATCCGGCCACGGGCAGCGGGAATGGTTGTCTTGCAGGATATCTCGTGCGACATCGCTATTGGGGGCAACAGATAATCGATATCCGAGCCGAGCAAGGTTATGAAATCGGCCGGCCTTCGCTTTTGCTTCTTAAGGCAGAGGAAAAAGACGGAAAAATAAACGTATGGGTCGGCGGGAAGGCAATCACGGTGGCAAAAGGAGAATTCGTGTAAAAAATACGGAAACCTCCCCGCCCGTCAATACTCACCCCGCCCGCCGTAATCACCCGGCGGAGGCGCACCCGGCTGTAGTCGGTGGAATGATGCGCAAGAAAAACATTCAACCGCCAGCCGGCCTGCGCGGCCTCGACAGTGAGTTCAACGGGTTCTTTTGAAACTTGCATTGATAAAAAAATCCCGTTTTAAGTCTTACGGGTGTCTTTAATCTAGCCGCTAGACTAGCAAGCCTGTAAAGTTTGAGTAGTTTTAGGAACTCTAACAATACCCAGCCACCCTCACCCCCGGCCCCTCTCCCGCGAGCGGGCGAGGGGAGTAATGTTAGAGTCCTTTAGTCATAAAAGTCATAAAATGCAGAATAGGTTCTATCTCTTGCATAAAGCCCAGTAATCGGCATACTTAGCGTTTTAGTGCCAATAAATTATATCCTTTTAATCTTGCGAGGGACCGGCCGTGGAATCTTCCGCGCTTGGATTCTTTAAAAAACTTTTGGAAACACCCAGTCCGTCGGGTTACGAAAGCCGATTGCAGGAGATTGTCCGCGATTACGCGGCCGATTTCGCCGATGAAGTGCGGACCGATTTGCACGGCAATTTGATAGTGGTAAAAAATCCGAAATCGCCGCTACGCGTGATGTTGGCCGGACACTGCGATCAGATCGGTCTGATTGTGCAGCACGTCGACGACGAGGGTTTTCTTTATATTCAGCCCATCGGCGGTTGGGATCCCGAAGTGCTAATAGGCCAAAGGATGACTGTTTGGAGCGAAAGCGGCCCGATTCCAGGGGTTATCGCCCGTAAGCCCGTGCATTTGCTTACTGAAGAGGAACGCAAACAAGTGCCGAAAATGAAGGATCTTTGGCTGGATATTGGGGCGGCCGACAAGGATGGAGCGGCGAAATTGGTGCGTATCGGCGACGCGGTTACGGTGCAACTAGCTTTCAATCAGTTGCAGAACAATTTTGCCGTATCGCCGGCCATGGACGACAAGGCCGGTTGTTGGGTGGTGATCGAGGCCCTGCGTCGCTCGGGCAAGCGGAAGAAAATCAAGTGCGGTTTGTACGCGGTTTCCACGGTGCAAGAAGAACTTGGGCTGCGCGGGGCTCGGACCAGTGCGTTCGGCATAGATCCGCAGATTGGCGTGGCCGTGGACGTGACGCACGCCACCGACTGCCCCACCATAGAAAAGAAGGAAGAGGGCGACGTGCGCCTGGGCAAAGGCCCGGTAATACATCGCGGTCCGAACATGAACCCGAAAGTCGTTCAGCGCTTGATTCAGGCCGCCGACGATCACAAGATTCCCTACCAATTGGCGGCCTCGGGCAAGGCCACCAGCACCGACGCCAACGCCATTCAAATCAACCGATCGGGCGTGGCCACCGGTCTGGTGAGCATTCCCAACCGCTACATGCACAGCCCAGTGGAGATGATTTCGATGGACGACATCGACCGGGCGGCGGATCTTTTGGCGCGATTCGTCGAAGGGATCGATGCGGGGGCCGATTTTACCCCATAGATTGCCTTTTTTTGATAATATTGGTAAACTATAAGTTAGTGAAGCAGGCCAGATAAAGAAATTAAACGGAACGGCCAAGCCGTAAAGGTCTTATCGCACATGGCTCTTGGCTCAATGGATGAATTCCTGGCAGTTCTAGAACGCAGCAAACTTCTAAAGCCCGAGGAGATTGCTGAAGTCCAGCGTCTTGCCCAAGATATGTCCGATCCCCCCGAATTGGCTAAAACTCTGGTCCGCAAAGGTATACTCACTCGCTGGCAGGCCGGTCAATTATTGGCCGGACGCAGCAAATGCACGGTGGGCAAATACAAGTTGTTCGAACTTCTCGGCCGGGGCGGAATGGGGAGCGTGTACCTGGGCGAGCACGTGATGATGAACCGGCGCGTGGCCCTGAAAATCATACCTCGGCATATTGGTAAAGATCCGGCCGGGTTGGAACGTTTCCTTGCCGAAGCGCGAACCATCGCTTCATTGGATCATCCGAACATCGTCCAGGCTTACAGCGTGGATAACGAAGGCGACCAGTATTACCTGGTCATGGAATATGTCGAGGGGCTGGATTTAAAACGCCTGGTGGAAGCCGAAGGTCCACTGGATTGTGCAAGCGCGGTGGATTACGTCCGGCAAGCCGCCGATGGTCTGGCTCATGCCCATGCCCGAAAGATGGTTCATTGTGATATCAAACCCTCGAATCTAATCGTCAACCCCCAGGGCGTGGTAAAAATCCTCGACATGGGCCTGGCCCGGCTGGCAGGTCAGGAACAAGTGGGAGGCGAAGTAAGCGAACAGGACGAGCGAATCCTAGGCTCCGTTGACTACATGGCCCCAGAGCAGGCTTTACATACTTCTGATTTCAACCATCGTGCCGATATCTATTCCTTGGGCTGCACGCTGTATTTTCTCCTTACCGGTCACGCCCCATTTCCTGAAGGGACCCTGCCCGAGCGAATCCTAAAACATCAGAACCAAGAACCGCAGTCCATCTCGGCTCAACGGTCGGACGTGCCCCAAAGTCTTATCGAGATTTGTAAAAAGATGATGTCTAAACGGCCCGCCAACCGTTACCAGACTGCGGCCGAATTAAGCCAGGTCTTGGCCGCTTGGCGGCCAGGAGAAAAACGCGTGCAGCGCGTTTTACAGTTGAAAAAGAAGGAACCGGTCGACGAATTGCCCGGGCCGGACTTGTTGGGCACGGATTTAAGCGAGTTGTTCCGCAAGGGAATTGGAGTATCGTCATCCACTCCCATAATCGGCAGGAAACCGCCGCCAAGCCGGCTCGATAAGCTCCCGGCACCCCTGCGGGCTTTGTTGAGTACTCCGCTGCGGATGGTAGTAACGCTGGGCGTTTCGGCGGTAATTGTTATGCTGCTGGCCGTGGCGTTTATTTTGCATTTTGGCCAAAGCGGTGAAGTGGCGACCGTCCATGTCCTAGGCAATGGCACTATTACCAGGGAGAGGCCGGAGCCGCCTAAACCCGAGCCGCCTAAACCCGAGCCGCCTACACCCGAGCCGCCTACACCCGAGCCGCCTAAACCCGAGCCGCCTAAACCCGAGCCGCCTAAACCCGAGCCGCTCGTACCCGAGCCCGAGAAGATAGAACTGTTAAAAAATCTGGCCGCAAACGTCGATTTACCTGAAATTCCTAAACCAGACGCGCATGAAAACATAACCGAAAAAACGGCGTCATTAGGCAGGGTTTTTTTGCCCCCAGGCGCGAGTTTGCAGCTTGTACTCATTGGCGGCGATAAGGCCTTCAGAGGCGCGGATTCTTTTATCATGATCCCTGCCCGGCAGTCGCCGTTTTGGCAGATTTACGTGGAAACGGCATCTAAAAACAACGGCAATTCTCCGCAACAGACCGAAATTGCCCAACTGAGGCTGAATGCCGGAAACCTGGTGTTTAATTGGATGCCTGACGTCACGCCCGCCTATGCCGAAGCCTTGAAAAATTGCGGGATACTTGCTTTTGTCCAAGGTCAACGGCAATTTGTACAATTGTGCCATCCACGGCAAGTGGAGCCCATTGTGATGGATTTGGACAGCGGCGTGGCAAAAGTGAGTCTTCAGATGGAATCGCCGCCGGAGTCGGGTAATTTGCGCGTGCAAATTATCCATCTGGAGGGCGATTTTCCCCCTAATGCTCTGCAACCAAGCGACGTTCTGGAAGTAAAAACCGAAGATGAAAGTGAAATCACGCTGGTTTTCACGGTGCAAAAGTTCGCCAACTTCAAGGTGAAAATTACCGCGGAAATGTCGGATCAAAAACTCGAACTCAAAGCCACGGCCATTTATGAAATTCCCGGACCTGGTTCACAAATGAAGACGTTCAAGGCCCAGGAGGCCCTCGCCGCGCTGAATGATTTTGCCAAGAAACAAGCCGGCATACAACCCACATTCGATAATTCCCCGGAAGGCAGCGCCAGGAAAAAAGCGGCCGGCAAAATTCTCGATCAACTGAAAAAACAGATCGAATTCCTCAAGGACATGGACGAATTATATAAGGCATTGAACAATAAAGGCAAAATTCACTACAGGGTCTTCATTCCCCTCGGTAAATACAAGGTTGAATTGTTCACAACCCAAATTCCAGTGGTGGAACCGGCCGAGGACAAGGAGGCCAACCAAAACTCCGCCGCCAAACCCGAGCCTGAACAGCAACAGCCAAAGAAACCTTCCAAAAAGCCCGCAAAGAAAAAACCTCAATGAAAAGGATTTTATACCGCGTTGAGATATTATCGTACCCTGGTTCCCACGCTCTGCGTGGGAACCGGCGAAATATGGGTTCCCACGCAGAGCGTGGGAACCAGTAAAATAGTCCGAAAACATATTATTTTAACCTTCGAAGAGCCATGATAATATCGCGTCTTTTTTCTCGATCCGTGCAAGGATTATTAAATTATCGCGTGATTATGAGCACGTTCGCCGTTGTCGGCATGTTGTTATTGGGTTTTTTATTGTTCGCCCAACAACTTAAGGAATATATCAGCGGCATCAAATGGCCGGAAGTAAAGGTAGTAGATCCCGGTCGTCCCGGCGTTCCGCCAAGCGATGCCATCGTGCTCTTCGACGGTAAAGATATGTCGCAATGGGTCGACGGCGATGCCTGGAAGGTCCAAGACGGGTGCGTGATCACCGCCAAAAAAGACATCCATACAAAACAAGCCTTCGGCGATTGCCAGTTGCACGTGGAATGGACTACGCCCCGGGAGGTTAAAGGTAGCGGCCAGGGACGGGGCAACAGCGGCGTATTCCTGATGAGCTTGTACGAGGTGCAAGTTCTCGATTCATACGATAACTCCACGTATCCGGACGGCCAGGCGGGGGCGATTTACAAACAGCGTCCGCCACTGGTAAATGTCTGCCGCAAACCCGGCGAGTGGCAAACTTACGATATTATATTTTCAGCGCCGCGATTCGACGAACAGGGCACACTGACTAAACCGTCATATATAACCGTCATGCAAAACGGCGTGCTTATCCAAAATCACTTCGAAATCCAGGGCGCCACTTCATTTACCCAAGCGCCTGGGTATACCGCCCATCCGGCCAAGATGCCTTTACAGTTGCAATACCACAACAACAAGGTCCGCTACCGCAATATTTGGATTCGCGAACTATAATCCATGAAAAGGCTGTAAAAAACGAGACCGGCTTCAACCTGGGCTGAATATAAAGTGAAATAGATACTTTTGGTTTTGTTAATTGGTTCGGCTGGTGATCTCAATCAGATGATAGCCGAATTGGGTTTTAATCGGACCGTGCACTTTACCTAGTTCATCGCCAAAAACGACCTTGTCGAACTCGGGCACCATTTGTCCTTGATGGAATTCGCCTAAATTGCCCCCTTGCTTGCCGGAGGGACATTGGGAGTGTTTGCGGGCGATTTCGGCGAAATCGGCCCCGGCGGCGATTTGGGTTTTGAGTTTTTCGCAGGCTTCTTTAGACGAAACGAGAATGTGTCGGGCGGAGGCTTTTTTGGCCACGGTTTTTTCCTTTAGAATAAGACGAATTTTATCCCGCCGACTCAGCGGAGTTGCTTGGTTCCGAGGAAACGATTATTTCACAATCCGTGTAGACAAGCAAGTACTTGCCGAAAATCACAGAGTTTTATTATCAGTGTATAATAGACAATAGGCGTTCCCATTGACGTCGGTCAATTCCGGCCGACAATAAATATGGGGGGTGTGATGGGTGAATTATCCGCAAACTCTTCGGCTTTCGACGTACGGCTCACGGATAGCTTCCTGGCCATGGCTGAAGGCATTAATGACTTTGTATGCCTGGCCAGTTCGCACGGCGAGCCGTTTTATCTGAATCCGGCCGGCAGGCGGATGTTGGGATTGGCCGAGGAACAGGATGTATCGGCCACCAGTTTGCACAACTATTATGCTCCCGAATCATGGGATCTGCTGCGCGACACGGCTGTGCCGGCGGTAAATAAAACCGGCCAGTGGCAAGGGTCTTGCCGCTTGCGCAACCTGCAAAGCGGCGAGTTTATCGAGGTCCAGACCACCATGCTGCGGGTGAAATCGCCGGATGCCAATCGACCCACAACCTTGGCCATTATCCATCGTGAAATGAGCGATCGCCTGATATTAGAGCAGGCCTTGGCCGAATCGCAAGCGCGAAAACACGCCATTCTGGAATCCTCGCTCGATCCGATCATCACTATTAATCACGAAGGGATTATTACCGAGTTCAATCGGGCGGCCGAGCAAACATTCGGATATACCCGCGACAAAATCATCGGCACAAAACCCACCGACGTCTTGTTTTCCTCCAGTATGGGAGTCGCCGAACAGGAACGAATCGAACGCTATCTCAGCGCCGGCGAGGGATCGCTATTGGGCCATAGGGTGGAGGTGACGGCGGCGCGGGCAAACGGCGAAAGTTTTCCGGCCGAAATGGCCATGACCATCAGCCAGGAACACAACGCTCCGGTGATGAGTTTTTTTTTCCGCGACATAAGTGCGAGGAAAAAGGCCGAAATGGAACAAGCCCGTTATGCGGCCGAACTGGAACGCTCCAACAGCGAACTGGAACAATTTGCTTACGTGGCCTCGCACGATTTGCAGGAACCGCTCCGCAAAATCCGCACCTTCTCCGACCGGTTGCTTTTAAAACAAGCGGAAAAACTCGACGAAGAAGGGCGCGACTCGCTCCAACGCATGCACAAGGCCGCGGCCAGAATGCAATCCCTTATCGACGGATTGCTGGCCCTATCCCGGGTGACGACCAAGGGGCAAAAATTCGAAAATGTCGATCTGGCCCGCGTGGCGGCCGAGGTCGTATCGGATCTGGAAGTCCAAATCAAGCAGCTCAACGGCCGAGTTGAGGTCGATAAACTGCCCGCCGTTCAAGCCGATCCCCTGCAAATGCACCAACTATTTCAAAATCTAATCGCCAACGGATTGAAGTTCCATCGCGCCGACGATCCGCCGGTGGTTAAAGTATCGGGACGATACATTCCCGGACGGGAAGATCGCAAGCCCGGCCGTTTAACCAACCAACAGTGCCGTATCGTCGTTGAAGACAACGGGATAGGATTCGACGAGAAATACGGCACGCGGATTTTCGGCATATTCCAACGCCTCCATCCCCGCGACGTGTACGAAGGCACCGGCATCGGCTTGGCTATCTGCAGGCGAATTGTCCAGCACCACGGCGGGGCAATCTCCGCCCATAGCATTCCGGGAAAGGGCAGCACGTTCGAAGTCCTGCTGCCGGTTGTGTCGCCCAAGCGGAAAACCGAAAACGATAGTATTCATGCAACATAATCTCTAATATTGAAAGGCAAAAAACGAATAATGAATGGCGATTAAACTAATAAAACCCATTGTGATTAAGTGTCCTAAACCCTAGGGCGGCATTAATCCGCAACCCAAACAAAGAATATGAACCCTAAACCCTGAACCCTAAAAAATGGCGAAATCCGGCAAACGGCGCACGATTTTGATGGCCGACGACGATGCGGAGGATTGTCAGTTGGTCCGCGACGCCCTGGGCGAGGCGGGCCAATCGCACGATCTTCGCTTTGTCCGCGACGGCGAAGAATTATTCGACTACCTGCGGCATCGCGGGGAGTACGCCAACGGCCGCTCGGCGCCGCGCCCGGATCTGATCTTGTTGGATTTTAAAATGCCCCGCAAAGACGGCCGGGAAGCCCTTAAGGAGATCAAGGCCGATGCGCAACTGCGGCGGATCCCCGTCGTGGTCTTGACCACTTCCACGGCCGAGGACGATATCGCCTTTTCCTACGACATGGGCGTAAATTCGTTTATCACCAAACCGGCCACGTTTCGTCAGTGGGTGAAAATCATTAGAACTTTAAGCAAATACTGGTTCGAGGTGGTGGAACTGCCTCCCTGAACGTAAAAAAGGGGTCAGAACTATTTTTTTCAAGGGGAAAAATGTCTGCGATCTGTTTTAAAACAAAAAAATAGTTCTGACCCCTTTTTTACGCGACTTAACGGCAAAAAACAAGTTATTTTTCGACGCACCTTTAATATGGACGAAGAACGCGTAAGAATTCTCCTGGTGGAAGACGATCCGGACGACGTTTACATCATACGGAACCTGCTGGGCGACCGCTGGCACGGACCGTTCGAGTTGGTACACGTCGAATTGCTCTCGGCGGCCATCCAGCGCTGCCAAGAGGAACCCTTCGATGTGGTGCTGCTCGATCTGGGTTTGCCCGACAGCAACGGATTGGAGACTTTTTTTTCGATTTACGCGCGTGCCGGCGACGTGCCGATAGTCGTGCTTTCCGGTTTAAGCGACGAGCGTGCGGCCGTCAAGGCCGTGCAGGCCGGGGCCCAGGATTATTTGGTCAAGGGCCAGTTGACCGATCGACTCCTGGTGCGGTCCTTGCGCTATGCCATCGAGCGGAGCCGGCGACATCATGCCGAGGAAGCCATGCGCGACACATCCGAGGAGTTCCGCGCGGCCGGAGAGATCCAACAGCGATTGTATCCCGCCCGCGCCCCGGTGTTGGAAGGCTTTGAAATCGCCGGGGCGTTGTATCCGGCCAAGGCCACCGCCGGGGATTATTTCGACTATATTCCCATGCTCGACGATTGCCTGGGACTGGTCGTGGGCGATGTGAGCAGTCACGGCATGGGACCCGCCCTGGTAATGTCCGAAACCCGGGCCTGCCTCCGCACTTTGGCCCAAGCAAATTCGGACGTGGGGGAAATTCTCACCCGCGCCAATAGGGTTCTGGCCGCCGACAGCTCCGAACTGCACTTCGTCACCCTGGCCATGGCCCGGCTCGATCCGCATAACCGCACGATGGTTTATGCCAGCGCCGGGCAGCGCGGCTATTTGCTACAGACCGGCTACAACGTAACCATTTTGGATTCCACCAGCCTGCCCTTGGGAATTCGCGAGGATACGGTTGTGCCCTCATCGCAGGTTTATAAATTGAACACGGGCGACCTAGCCACGTTTTTTACCGACGGGGTGGTCGAGGCGGAATCGCCGGGCCTGGTGCGTTACGGCTTTTCCCGGGCCTTGGAGGCGATCCGTTCCGAACGCCATAAATCAGCGCAAGAGATCATCGAATCGCTATACGGCGAGATCAAGGGCTTTTGCCGCAATCAGCCCCAACGCGACGATATTACAATCGTGGTCGTCAAAGTTTTGTAAATACTAAAAGCATCCAACCTCAATCCCCGGAGAAAAACCATGAAAAACATGATGCAAAAACTAATAATGGGAATTATCGGCATGTCGATGTTTCTTTGGCCGGGTTCACTCCTGCCGGCCGCGGATAAGCCAAAAGATAAAGACGCGGACGTGATAAAGATCACCATCGCCGAGAATGGGAAGACCATCAAGGCCGCAACGGGAAAAAAGATGGAAATTAGTTTAAAAGGGAATCGCACCACCGGCTTCGAGTGGCGGATGGTCGAGTTAAAGAGCGAGTCCGTAAAGGCCGACGGCAAGGGCGACTATGATCCCGACAAGCACGACCCGCACATGGTCGGATCGGGCGGAACGTTCGTTTTCAAATTCATCGCGGCAAAACCCGGAAAGGCGACCCTCAAGTTCGAGTACCTCCGCCCTTGGGAAAAAGACAAACCGCCGGCCGAAAAATTCAGCGTGAACGTCATAGTGGCGGAGAAATGAAAAACCGGTTATTATTTATCTGAGGTTAGATAGCCGTTTTTATCGGTGTTTTTTGTTCGTTTATTGAGTGTCAGAAAAAGTATGTCGTATGAAAAGTCAGAGCCGGGGCGTGTCGCCCCGGTAATTCCGGGCCGACACGGCCCGGCTCTGAGGCGAAAAAGCGACATTTATTACCTGACACTCAATAGCCGCGACCGGGCACCGACCGCAGGTTGGTCGGGGAGCGAGAATATATCGGCAAATTGCAAACGTCGTCCAATGCCAGAACTGCCCGAAGTAGAAACCATGTGCCGGCGGATCGCACCGGTGGTCGGTTGTCGGATCAGGAATCTGAAACGTCCCAGTTCGCGATTGCAGTCAATCTTGATCTATCCGCGCTTGTCCGCCTTTTGCAGTCGGGTGAAAAGACAAACGATCGTTGCAGTAAGCCGCTTGGGCAAGCGGGTTGTTTTGGAATTGGAAAACGACGAGAGGATCGTAATCGAGCCGCGCATGACCGGCTTGGTCCTGCTTAATAATGCGCCCGATCGAAAACACCTGCGATTGATTTTCGAGCTTAGCGGCGGTTCGACCCGGCGGTTATTGTTTTGGGACCAGCGGGGACTTGGCGTAGTTAGGCTGTTCTCGCCCGGGGAATTCCGGGAAGTGCTGGGGCCCGAGCGGGTCGGTCCCGATGCCCTGCGGATTACTCCGGAAGTTTTGAGGAAGCGGCTCGGTGGCAGTCGGCGGGCGATCAAAGTGGCATTGCTCGACCAACACGCGATTTCCGGCATAGGGAATTTATACGCATCTGAAATACTGCACCGCGCGGGCGTCCACCCGGCGAAGCCCTGCAATAAATTGAAACCGCGCCACTGGGCGGCCATCCACGCCGCAACGCGAGAAGTGCTGCGAGAGGCCATCCGTCATCAAGGCTCCACGCTCCGCGACGGCACCTATCGCGTCGCCCGCGATGAACCGGGAAATTATCAAGACAAACACCGCGTATATCAACGCGCCAGTCACCCCTGTTTGCAATGCGGCGCGGCCGAGATAGTCCGCATCGTGCAAGCCCAGCGTTCCACCTTTTTCTGCCCCGTTTGCCAACGCTAAGAGGTGAAATAGTAAAAACAATAATCAATTCGTGTTTATTAATGATGGAATAACGGATTGTGAAACCACAAGTGGTTTTTTACAAAAGTGCGTGAAATGGCTGGATCGCTTGGGTTGAATGTCTATTTTAGTATTTTTATCGGCAAGTGCTTTTCAAAGTTTTCAAAATCGTTATCGGTTGTGAGGATGGCGAGATTTTCCAGATAAGCCACGGAACAAATCAAGAAATCAATCGTCAAGCCTTGAATGCCTTTCCTTCGGCAGGAATTGGCGAATTCGGCGGCCTTTATAAAATGATCCGCCCGGCCTTGCGGTTTTTACCGGAGCGGGTAAAATTGGCTAAATATAGATTATAGCGATTTCACCCGGCGCTAATACCGGCGGTAGATGTACAAGGAGGTTGTTTTATGCGGACGGCAATTCGACATTTTGGAGTATTGGCATTCGCACTGGCCATGGTTGGTCTAATGGGCACGGCGGCGTGGCCGCAAGCGACGCGGAGCCGATTGGGCACTGCTTTGCGCGGCGCGGATGGAACGCAGCCGGCCGATTCTTCCGACGCCAATGCCAAAGCGCCTGAAGGGCCGCGATTTCGTCTGCGAGGGGGCCAGCGTTCGCAGGACGGCGATAAATCAAAAGCCGACCTGCCGGGCATGGGAAAAATCTCCGATCTGCCCGGCATGGGTAAAATTCCCGATTTGCAGGCCGCCAGTCCGGCGACCGAAACTTATAAAAAAGGCACTGAAGCTTTGGATAAAGGCGACTTTGATGCCGCCATAGACCTATTCAACCAGTCTATCAAGATCGATCCCAAATATGCCGCCGCTTATTGCGACCGGGGAATGGCCTATGTCAGCAAGGAAGAATTCGACAAGGCCATTACCGACTTTAATACCGCCGTCCAGTTGGCGCCAAAGGGCGGTAGGATTTATTTCAACCGGGCGTTCGCCTATTTCCGCAAAAACGAGATCGATAAAGCAATCGACGACTATACCGCCGCAATCCGCCTGTTTCCGAACTACGCCGAAGCCTACCGCGATCGCGGTTTTGTCCGCCTGCAAAAGGGCGAGATCGAGCCGGCGCTGGACGATCTGAATCAGGCCATCCGTTTTGCTCCCAACGACGCCGCCGCCTACGCCAGCCGCGGCGCAGCCCTATCGCAGTTGGCCGACTGGGACCGGGCCATAGCCGACTTTTCCAAGGCCATTGGGCTCGAACCCCAGGATCCCGAAACCTGGTGCGACCGGGGCAACGCATACGCCATGAAAAAGGATTTTGACGCCGCTTTGGCCGATTTGGACAAGGCCGTGAAAATGTCGCCCCAGGAACCTTCCTTCCATTTCACCCGGGGTTACGCCTTGTTGGGCAAGGGCGAAACCAATAAAGCACTGGCCGAACTGAACGAAACCTTGCGTCTTGATCCGAATTACGCCCATGCCTTTCGCGAGCGCGGCCATGCCTTGCTCAATCAAGGCAGTACGGATTTGGCCCTGGCCGATCTGGAAAAGGCAGTCCAACTCGCTCCGGACGATCCGGAGGCCTTGTATTACCACGGTTATGCCACTTATCTAAAAGGCGATGTGGACAAGGCGATAACCGATTACGATCTGGCGCTGAAGTCGGACAGCCACTTTACCGAGGCCCATTTTCAAAAGGCCATGATCGCCTTGGAAAAGAACGATGCGGATAAGGCCCTGGCGGAATACAAGGAAGTGATCGCCCTGAATCCCTTACCTCCGGAAGAGTATAAAAATTGGGGCCGGCCCGATGACAAGGAAAAACGCGGCAAAGCGGTCGATAACCTGGAAGAGACGTTGCTGAAGGCCAAGGATGAAGCGCAGACGCATTCGCGGCAAGGCACAGCCCTGCACAAGAAAAATGAATTGGACAAGGCGATTGCCGAATACGATCAGGCCATAAAGCTATATCCGCGCTTTACCGAGGCGTATTTCAATCGCGGTCTGGCTTACCGGCAAAAGGACAATATGAAACAAGCCCTGCTCGACTACACCCAAGCCATCCAGCTTGATCCTAAATACATTCCGGCGTATGCTAATCGAGGGTATGCGTTTTACAAGCTCGGCTATTTGGATCGAGCCTTGGCCGACTTCGACAAGATTCTCGAAATCGATCCGACAAACGCCGAAGCGAAAAAAAGCAAAGAGACGTTAATTAACATGCGCGTCGGCGGCGAGTCGCCGCGCAATTGATCTATTACATTAAGGAGGAAGATATGAAAAAATCCTGGAAATGGTGGGTTTCGTTCGCCATAAGCGGGTCCTTGTTGTTGGGCCTGGGTTGCAGTGAAGAGAGCAAAAAAACCGGCTCGGCAGGTTCCCAGCCTTCGACCGGCGCATCTTCGGCGGAGGAGAAATCACCCGCCGCGGCCGGCGAAAAAGAGCAGCCCGAAAACGCGACCGAATCCACTTCCCCAAACACCCCTGTCACTAACGAGAGCGAGAATAAAATGAGCATCAAGAAAGAACCCTATGGCAAAACACCGGACGGCACGGAAGTCGACCTTTACACCCTGACCAATGCCAACGGCTTGAAGGTAAAAATCATTACTTACGGCGCCACGATCACCGACGTTGAATTGCCCGACCGCAACGGCAAGCTTGAAAACGTGGCTCTTTTCCGCGATTCTCTGGAAGATTTCATGGACAAAAGCACGCCGTACTTCGGATCCACAATCGGCCGCTATGGCAACCGTATCGCCAAAGGCAAGTTCACGCTTGAAGGCAATGAATATACGCTTGCACAAAACGACCACGGGAATTCCCTGCACGGCGGCGTGAAAGGGTTCGATAAGGTCGTTTGGAAGGCCGAGCCGGTCAAAAGCAAGGATTCAGTAGGCGTGAAATTCACTTATGTCAGCCCGGACGGCGAGGAAGGATATCCCGGGACCCTTACCGCGGGGGTCATCTACAGCCTGACTAATAAGAATGAACTGAAGATGGATTATACCGCCAAAACCGATAAGCCCACGGTCGTTAATCTTACTAATCACACCTACTGGAATTTATCGGGCGCAGGCTCGGGCGACATCCTCGGCGAGGAGCTGATGCTGAATGCGGACAATTATTTACCCGTCGATGATGGACTGATTCCGACGGGCGAGGTCAAGCCCGTCAAAGACACCCCCATGGATTTTACCACGCCCATGACTATCGGCTTGCGAATCGATCAGGTCTCAGGCGGATACGACCATTGCTATGTGCTGAACAAGAAAGAAGGTGAAGCACTGACACTAGTGGCGAAAGTAGACGATCCGAAAAGCGGCAGGGTAATGGAAATCTACACCACCGAACCGGCCGTGCAGTTCTACACCGGCAACTTCCTCGATGGCACGATAACTGCCGGCGGGAAAACCTATCAGAAACATGCCGCTTTCTGCCTGGAAACTCAACATTATCCTGATTCGCCCAACCAACAGGCATTCCCCAGCACCGTGTTGCGTCCGGGCGAAACCTATAAACATACCACAGTACATAAGTTCAGCGTGGAATAAGAGATTCTATTTTAAAGCCTATCCAAAAACTCCCCTGCCCCATTGGAAGAGGGGCAGGGGGGGTGATGGCATGGGAAAAGTACACAAGCAAGGCAAGACGTTCTTTCAGCCCGCCACCCCCTGTAGAGTTAATTTGCCAAAAATGGTCGGTATTCGATTAAATTTGCTTGACAAAAAAAACATAATGGATAAAAAGATACTTAGAGAGATTGCTTAACTCACAAAATCAATTCTATTCATGATTTTGAGGCAGCGCGTTTAATACTTAACTCTCACGAAACTGGTCATCCCAAGCAGGGGATGATGGGCGCTGCCAGTAATGCTTTCGCCCTTTGTTTTCCATCTGTTTGGGCGCCGGTTTCTTGCGAGTGTTAATTTCAGATTAAACCCATAGTTTTCATGAAACCGGAGATACCAAAGTTTAGCCGTTGGCTCCAACGTGAGATTGCATAAGGGGTCAAGCAAACTAGCTCTAAAATCCACAACCAAATTGAAAGGGGAAGGTGCTTTTATGAGGTTTAGAACATTTGCAATCGTCTTCTGTGCATTACTATCTTGTGCGTCCATAAGCAACGCCAGCCTGATTCTAGGGGACCATAGTGTTGATGCATCAATTCAAAGTCCCAGTTTCGATTTAACGGGAGGCCCTGAAGATTACACATTGTCAATTTCCGGGGGCCAACTCAGCTCGCCTGGTAGTGTATTGGCGACTTTAACACAGGATGGCGGGTCGGATGATCCGAACATCTGGGTCACCAACGGCTTTGGAAACGATACTGATTTTGCATGGACCGATTATCACGTCGTAGTAAAGATGGAGCATCCCTTTAATCTTTCTAACGCTGGCGTAATCGGTCTTTTCGACGCGGATGGAAATCCCCTGCCCAATAATTGGACTGCCACACCTCTGACATTGACGGCGGCAGTTCCCATCGGCGGCCAGTATGTTGGATATGTCGATTATCAAGGCGGTACTGCGGTCCCAATACTTGGCGAGTTGGATTTTACTTATAAGATTTCATTTACCGGCTACAGCACTACAACATACACTCAAGACTTGTATCCCACTCCCGAACCCGGCACGCTGGTACTTTTGGTTTGTGGAGTTCTGGGCCTGTTGGCCGTTCGGCGTCGTTTCGCCTGATCAATAGCAGACAAGAGAATTCGATTATAAATCATTCACCCCTTTTACACCGTGGTCAAAACGAGCAAACGGTGTAAAAGGGGTGATTTTTTATCCGCGTGGTTCTTTAATTTATTGATTCATCGAAGTATAAAAAACTCATCTGGCTCCATTTTGCATTCTGCTACAAAACGAGCTTACTCATCTCGTAAAAATTAACGTCTATCGGCAATTGGGTATTTTACGAAAGTAATACCTATAAAAAAGCTTGTTTTAATAACCAAGGATATCCGGCGAATTCTATCCTCGTCATTTTTGTTGACCGCCGCCTTTTCTTTGCATCTTATCTATTTTCAATTAAATCCGTTCATCAACCAGAAAGCCGGCAGGCATCGCAAGTCGATATAAGCAAAATAGATAAACTTTTGGAAAGGTCCGGAAATGAAGATATCCAGAGAACCCGATCTACTGCTAATCCGGAAACTCGTCGAAAAACTCAGCGATAAAGATCCGCGAGTGCGGCGCAACGCCACCGGCGCCCTGCGTATGCAAGGGTCCAAGGCGGCGGAGGCAGTGCCGGCGATTTCTCGCCTTTTGGATGATGAGGATCCCAGGGTTCGCCGGGAGGCTGAACAGGCCATCGAGCAACTCAGCCCGATAGCCATTCGCGCATAAAGGCGGTCAGAAATGACGACGCCGATATTCGACATATTGGGTTTTGGCGCGGTGGCTGTGGACGATCTTCTTTACGTCGATGAATATCCCCCGGCGGAGAGTAAAGTTCGAGTGCGGCATCGATTGCGTCAGTGCGGCGGGCTGACCGGAACCGCATTGGTGGCCGCCTCGCGTTTGGGGGCATTATGTGCGTATGTCGGATTGTTGGGCAACGACGAGTTGTCAATATATGTGACGGATTGTTTCGCCCGCGAGGGCGTGGATACGTCACATTGCGCGCGGCGTGCCGGGGCCAAACCGGCACAGTCCACGATCATCGTCGATGAGCACCATAAAACCAGGACGATATTCGCCTCGCTCGCCGGAGACATCGGCGCAGACGTCGAACTGCCCTCAAGGGAATTAATAAGTTCCGCACGCGTTATTCTCGTCGATCATCACGGACTGGAAGGCACGATTCGCGCTCAGCGTATTGCCCGCGAAAACGGCGTGGCAATCGTGGCCGATTTCGAGCGCAAAGCAGAGGGAAATTTCCTTGACCTGCTGGCACTGGTCGATCACCTGGTGATTTCCGACCGCTTTGCCGTGGAATTGACCGGAAAGACCAAACCCGAACAGGCAACGGCTGCCTTGTGGACCGCAAAACGCCGGGCGGTAGTGGTCACTTGCGGGTCTGCCGGCAGTTGGCTTTTGACCGATGATTATAAAAAACCCGTTCATTGTCCGGCTCGGGCCGTTAAGGTACTCGACACCACCGGGTGCGGCGATGTATTCCACGGGGCTTATTCGGCGGCCCTGGCCCGGGGCAAATCTCCGGCGGAATGTGTGGAATTCGCTTCGGCCGCGGCTGCACTAAAGGCTACCCAACGGGGCGGACAGACCGGCTGCCCCACGCTACAACAGGTGGAAGAGTTTTTGCGACGCGCGGAGTGACGGAAAAACGGCGTCTTCCCCTATTCATTCGTGGCAATTGCTGTAGAATTTTGCAATTAAACAAGATTCAATAATTCCCGGAGCGATGTCCGGGACTATTGAGTCTCAGGTAAATAACGTCGTGGAGAAATCAGAGCCGGGGCGTGTCGCCCCGGCATTTCCGCACCCGACACGGCCCGGCTCTGATGGGAAAACACGACATTCATTATCTGAGATTCAATAAATGATGAATACAACAGTATTAAAAATTTTATGAAATCTAATATGCAATCCTTGGGGAAATTTTCATGCAAAAAATGAAAGCTTTGGTAAAAAGCAAACCTGAAGGCGGATTGTGGTTGGAAGACGTGCCCGTTCCCCAGATCGGCATCAACGACGTGCTGATCGAGGTCTTGCGCACGGGCATTTGCGGCACCGACGTCCACATTTACAACTGGGACGCCTGGGCGCAAAAGACCATTCCCATCCCGCTGGTGGTAGGGCATGAATTTGTCGGCCGAATCGTTGACATGGGCGGCAACGTGAAGGATTTTCGAATAGGCGACGTTGTCAGCGGCGAAGGACACGTGGTTTGCGGCCGTTGCCGCAACTGCATGGCCGGCCGGCGCCATCTTTGCATGGAGACCCTGGGCATAGGCGTGAATCGGCCCGGCGCTTATGCCGAGTATATCTCCCTGCCCATGACTAACGTTTGGCATCACGATCCTTCCATCCCCCGCGACGTGGCGGCGATTTTCGACCCCTTGGGCAACGCCGTGCACACTGCGCTTTCCTTTCCGGTGCTGGGCGAGGACGTGCTCATTACCGGCGCGGGACCGATCGGCATCATGGCCGCGGCCGTGGTCCGACACGCCGGAGCGCGCTACGTTGTCATCACCGATGTGAATCCCTATCGCCTTGAACTGGCCCGGAAGCTCAAGCCCACGCTGGCGCTGGACGTCCGCACTCAGACTATCGCCGACGCACAAAAAAAACTGGGGATGAAGGAAGGATTTGACGTGGGCTTGGAGATGTCGGGCAATCCGGCGGCATTCCGCGACATGCTGGCCAACATGTGTCACGGCGGAAAGATCGCCATGCTGGGAATCCCGGCCGGTGAAATGGCCATCAACTGGTCCACCGTGATCTTCAACATGCTCACCATTAAGGGAATATACGGGCGCGAAATGTACGAGACCTGGTATAAAATGACGGTGATGATCCAAAGCGGCCTGGATATCGACCCGGTAATCACTCACCGTTATAGTTACTCCGATTTTGAAAAGGGATTCGCGGCCATGTGCTCCGGAAACTCGGGCAAGGTGATTCTGACCTGGAAAGAGGAATAAAGGGCGCGTATATAATGTTCGGTAATATAAAAAATTATCTGGCCGATCAACTCCAAGAGATCCGCAAAACCGGACTTTACAAATCGGAGCGGATCATCACCAGCCCGCAACGCGCTCGGGTATCCGTCCTGGAGCACCAAGGCGTCTTGAATCTCTGCGCAAACAACTATCTCGGTCTGGCCGATCATCCGGAAGTGATCCGCGCCGCCCATGAAGCCCTGGACCTTTGGGGCTACGGGCTGGCAAGCGTGCGATTTATCTGCGGCACACAGCGGATACACAAGGAATTGGAACAAAAGATAAGCAACTTTTTGGGAACCGAGGATACGATTCTTTATTCTTCCTGTTTCGACGCCAACGGCGGATTGTTCGAAACGCTTTTAGGCCCCGAAGACGCCGTCATTTCCGACGAACTGAACCACGCCAGCATTATCGACGGCATCCGGCTTTGCAAGGCCCGGCGATTTCGTTACAAAAACAACGACATGGCCGATCTGGAAACGCAACTTAAACAAGCGGCCGATGCACGGTTCAGCATCATCGCCACCGACGGCGTTTTCTCCATGGACGGCATACTGGCCGATCTGCCGGGCATTTGCGAACTGGCCGATAAGTACGGCGCTCTGGTGATGATCGACGACTCGCACGCCGTGGGCGTTTTGGGCCGGCAAGGGCGAGGAACGCACGAATATCACGGCGTGATGGACCGCATCGACATCCTCACCGGCACGCTGGGCAAGGCCCTGGGCGGGGCAAGCGGCGGATATACCAGCGGGCGCAGAGAAATTATCGAACTGCTCCGCCAGCGGAGCCGGCCGTATCTGTTTTCCAACTCAGTTGCGCCGCCCATCATCGGCGCGGCCATGAAAACCATCGAATTGCTTTCCCATTCCACCGAATTGCGCGACCGTTTGGAAACAAATACCAAGACATTCCGCCAAGGCATGTCTAAGCGCGGTTTCCAGATCACCCCCGGCATACATCCCATTTGCCCAATCATGCTCGGCGACGCAGCTCTTGCCGCCCGCATGGCCGACGCCCTGCTTGAGCGCGGGATTTATGTTGTTGGCTTCTCTTATCCGGTGGTCCCCCAAGGCACAGCCCGGATCCGCGTGCAAATCTCCGCGGCACATACGGCAGATGACCTTCAATTCGCCATGGAGGCGTTTGGGGCGGTGAAAGCGGAGATGGGGATTTAAAGAAAAGGGGACATTCTACTTTTAATAAAAAAATCAGAATGTCCTCCTTTCCCCCTTCCCTTTCCCCCTAAGCATACTTGCACCGGCCGCAAGCGGCCGGGCTAAACCATCAACTATCCACTCATTCCTCACTCCTCGCCATTAATCTTTAAGTTTAAACAACTTCGCCAGCGCCTCGATCAGAGCGCGCGGCACGCCTCGGCTGGATTCGTCGCGGAGCGATTCCAGTGGCGGGTGCAGGAGCTTATTGACCAGGCGGTCGAATGATTGTCGGATTTCGTCCCGGGCGCGATCGTCCAAATTCGGCAGTTTATTGAGCAGGCGCTTAAGTTCGTCTTCCATCGGCTTCCGCCATCCGCGGCGGAGTTGCTCGATCACCGGAGCGACCGCCCGGTGACGCCACTCGGTCATAAACAGAGCGGTTTCCTGATCGATGATCCGCATGGCATGGGGGAATTCCTTGTCGCGCAAGGCTTTATTCCGCAGGCACGCCTCTTGTAAATCATCGATCGAATACAGATAAACGTCGGGACGGGCGCCGATGGCCGGATCGAAATCCCTGGGCACGCCCAGATCGAGGATAAAAAGCGGCCGGCCGAATCGGGCACGCTCTATCCGTTGGAAATCGGCCAATCTAACGATCGGCTCGCCGGCCCCGGTGGTGCTCACGATCAAATCGGCCGTGGCCAGGGCCTCGTGAAGCTGATCCCAGGCGATCGCGCGTCCGTGCCAATGGGGCGCCAGTTCGCTTGCCCGCTGGAAACTGCGATTGATAATAGTGATCTGATGCGCTCCTTCCTCGCGCAGATAACGGAGCGTTTCCGCGGCCATTTCGCCTGCGCCGATTACGACCACGTGTTTATCGTCGAAGCGTTCGAAAATTTGCCTGCCGAAATCGGCCACGGCCACGCTCGGTATGCTTACCCGCCGCTGGTGTATGGCCGTTTCGCTTGCCACCCGCCGCGCTGCGTGCAACGCCGCTTGAAATACCGAATGCAACAACGGCCCGGTATTCTCCTGAAGCATGGCCGTCTGATATGCCTCCTTCACCTGGCCGAGTATTTGCGGTTCGCCCACCACCATGCTGTCCAGACTCGAAGCCACGGTGAACAAGTGCCGGACCGCCGCCTCGTCGGAGTGCAGATACAAGTGTTGAATAATCAATTTGGCGTCAAGCCCGTGAAAATCGGCCAAAAACGAGGCTGCCTGCTCCAGCGACGGCTCCACGTCCGCTTCGGAGGCCGAGTAAATTTCCACGCGGTTGCAGGTAGAAAGCAACACCGCCTCGGTCCGCGGGAACACTCGCCGCCAGCGGTCCAGGGCATCGGGGGTTTGCGCCGGGCTGAAAGCCAGTTTCTCCCGCAATTCGATCGCCGTATTGTGATGGCTGCAGCCGACGACCTGTAGCATAATTGTTTTCAGTTTACGGTTTTCAGTTTACAGTTTTCGGCCTTAATCGCGAAACCGCAAGCGGTTTCCTGCATCCCTCTATAATTCATCCCTTATCCTTTTTCCAGTTTTTCCTGGCGTTCCCGCTCTTGCACGTTTGACTTTTCAATGTTTCGCCTTCCGCCGTGCCGCGTGTCGAGCGACAAGCCCATAACCAAGGCGGCCGCAAGGAAGACAAAGCTAATGAGGGTTAAATAAACGACTTTCCGGCCTTGTCTGGCAGGCTTGTACGCCAGGCTTACGACAACCGCCGCCGACAACCAGAAAAACATTATAATCGTGCTTAAGACCAGGGGATCGGATAAAGGAAGGCGGTCCTGTCCAGGCCGATGGTCGATGGAATTAAGGATCATGCCTCCTAGAACTCCGATTCCCAACATAATCAGGGCGATAATTATCGCGCGATGATTGGTCCGCTGGAGCCATTCCAAACTGGGCAGGCGCAGGCCTTGCCCCAGGGGGCGTTTTTGTTTCAATCGCCGCGTCTGCCAGAGATACATTAAACCCGCGGCCAGTCCAAGGAGCATCGACACCGCGGCCGCCACCAGCGAAGCGCCGTGGATCACCCCCCAAACCTTCGAAGCCGGTTCGCGGGGGAAAGGCGTCACGCCGGCAAAAAATGCGGCTGTGGCAATAAGCCCCAACACAATAGGTAAAAGAAAAAGGCCGATTGAAGTCTGCGGATGGAAAAACAGCAGGTATAAATACACCGCCATCAGCGCCCATGCCGCAGCCAGACACCAATCCTGCCAACTGGAAAGCGGCACGCCCGTGGTGTTTACCGCCCGGTAATACAGATACACGGTATGGGCGAACAACCCGGCCCCGGCCCAAGCAATCATGATCGCCCCGCGAATCCCGCTGCGAAACACCAGCCGCGAGACCTCCATCGCCAGCACGATCGCATAACTGGCAGCGAAACAAATTATGCCCACGCGGGATAGCATGATTAACTATTTCTCTAGCCCGTATTCCTCGATTTTTTTCCGCAGGGTGTTGCGGTTGATGCCCAGGCGGTCGGCGGCTTTGATTTGGACGTTGTTACACTCGGCCATGACTTGGGCGATCAGTTCACGCTCCACGCGATTGACGATCATGGCTTGGAGATTATCGGCTTGCGGGCCGCCGCTGGCTATGCCTTGCTCGATGAGTTCCGCGGCCAAAGCGGCCATGTCGGCCGTGCGAAGGCGTCCGATGCGCCGGGGTTTCTGGCCCAGTAGCGCCTCGGGCAGCAGATCGCCGGTCAATTCGTCGCCCGGGGCCAAGACCACCGCGCGTTCCACGTAGTTTTGCAGTTCGCGCACGTTGCCTGGCCAGTCGTAATTCACCATGGCTTCCATGGCCCTGGGTTCCACGTGAGGCACGTGCCGCAGGTTCCGCTCGTTATAAATTTTCAAAAAATGGCCGACCAGAAGCGGAATGTCCTCGCGGCGCTCGCGCAGAGGCGGCAAATAAATCGTCACCACGTTGAGCCGGTAATAAAGATCCTCGCGGAACCGGCCGGCCTCGATCTCTTCCATAAGATCGCGGTTGCTGGCGGCTATCACCCGCGTATCCACGCGGATGGTTTGCGTGTCGCCTACGCGCTCGAATTCATACTCCTGCAACACGCGGAGCAATTTCACTTGCAGCTTGGGCGTGGTGGAGTTGATTTCGTCGAGAAAGACCGTGCCCGTATGAGCGGCCTCGAAGCGTCCGGTGCGATTGTCTATCGCCCCGGTAAAGGCCCCGCGAACGTGTCCGAAAAGTTCGCTCTCCAGAAGATTTTCCGCCAGAGCGCCGCAGTTTACCCGCACGAATGGGCCGCTGCCCCGCGGACTGAGCCGATGGATGGCCTTGGCAATCAATTCCTTGCCCGTGCCCGTCTCGCCCAAAAGCAATACCGAGGCATTCGATTTGGCCACCTGCCGGGTAAGTTGATACACCTTTTGCATGGCCGGCCCGGAGCCGATCAATCCCGGAATCGGCGGCCCCGAATCGCTGACATCAAATGACTGCAAAATACGGCTCATATTTATCGGTTATCAGTTTACAGTTATCAGTTTATAAAGACCGGCTAACAGCGGGCAGTGCGAAACCACAATCGGTTTCATTCACTAACCACAAATCACTAACCACTAACCACTATTTTCCCGCTTTCGTGGGCGCTTCCAGACAATCCAGAATCAGCCCCATGATTTTATGAGAGGTCGCGTCCTGATTCTTGCTCTCATTATATCGCTGATATTGCTTTTTAATTTCGTCGGTGGTTAAAAGAATGCCGTGGGCTTGTACGTTTTCGCGGAAAGCCGAAACGGCCGCCTGACGGATTTCCGGGGGTTGTGTAGTCCCGCCGGCCGTCTCGACCAAAACTCGTTGCGCTTCCGGCGAGTTGATCGTCGCCAGCACCGCGATTGCTTTTCGACTCAGCGAAGGGGTATTCAGAGCCATTAATACGGCTTTTTCCGCTTGGTGCATATCGAACAATTTGCCCGGGGCGCGCCCCAATTCGGCGAGCATGTCCAAGGCATCGCCCGCCTGGCGCTGGCGCTGCTCGAAAGTGACGAACTCTTCCGGCTTAAGTCCGGCCAATTGCTCCAACTGCCAGGCGACCGAAGCATCCTCGTGCGCCCGTGGAAATGCCTTGGCCAAAGGATCGTTCTCAGCCGCATGTTCCGCGCGATCAAAAAAACCCTCTCGGGCAATCAATCCCACGCGCAAATCCGCGCTGCGCTGGTCGTGGCGTAGCTGCTGCAACAAGAGATTTATCGGCGGCCGATCGATGCCCGCATCAATCATCGCCAGTTCATAATCCGGCGATGAAACCGCCATTTGCATCGCCTCGCGGCCGTTTACGGCCGTATCGGTTTGCAGACCGGCGGCAGACAACGCCGGGACAATTTTTCGCAGATCTTCCACATTCGCACCGGCCAACAAAGCGCGGCGCATGCCCGAGGACGACGCAAAAAAATCCAGTGTTTGCAATACGTAACTCGAACCCGCAAAGGGCCGTTGAGGCTTAAGCGCCACAATCGCCCGTGCCGCGGCGATGCGCAATCGCCGGTCCGGATTCTGCAGGGCCAAGGCCAATGCGCCTGGCTTGGGACCTCTGTAGAGCAGTTCTTCCGCCTTGCCGATTTGCCCCAAAATTTGTGCCGCAGCCGTCGCCGCCGCAGGATGTCCATTGGCCATCGCGTAAGCCAGAGCCCTATCAGTTGCCTTGGCGCCCAACTTTTTTGTCTCAATCACTGCTGTAATGTTCTCTTCAAGAGACTTTGAAAGACCGTTTTGATATGCCGCCGCCTCGAGCATGGTGGCTATATACAAATGCGCCGCTGCGGCGTCATCCGGGGCAATGTCGAAAGCATACCGGGCAAGCCGGGCAGCCAAGGCCCTGGCGGCGTCATCGGCCGGTATTCGCCTAGCCGCGCACTGCCGCCGAGATTCGTCCCAATGCCACACCTCGACTTTGCCTTCCACTATGCCGGGCATCATCTGCCGGTGATTGAAGTATTTTTGGGCATTCTCCGTCAACAAACGAACCGCTTGATCCTTTGTCGGTAATGCCCCGCTCAATTCCCGCAAAGCTGCGCCGGCGGCGGCGCGCACCCCCGCATCGTTTTTTTCCGAGAAATACGGCTGAAATAAAAACAATTGCAGGGCGGGGGCCTTCAATTCGCCCAATACCGCAATGGCTTGCTCCTTTAGTTTCGGATCGGCTTGCTCCAAGATCTCCAACAACGGATCCACGGCCTGGCGACCCATTGCCGCCAATGCGGTGCGAATCGCCGCGTGCTGGGCGGCCCGAGCCGGATCGGCCAACGCCTCGATCATCGCCGACACGGCCGCGTCTCGGCCATCCATTAGTCCCGAAAACGCCGCCTTGCGATTTTCGGCCGACGGATCTTGAAGTTGTTTAATCAATTTGGCCACGCGCTGGGGATTCTGTAATTCGGTGTTTTGGGCCGCCAAAACCGCGTCGGCCAACTGCTGTGATTGCGGATGCAGATCTAAGCGGGCGCCAAGTTGCACGAACGTTGCCGAACCAAATTCGTCGGCCAATTTCGCCAATGCCGGAGCGTCGAGTTTGGCCTCGATTACCTTTTGCAGAAACTTTTTAGCCAGGTCGGGCCGCTTTAGATCGGATAGAATTTTTGCCGCCCGAATACATTCGCTCGGCGTGCCGGGCTTTGTCGCCAATATCGCCGCCACGGCCGAATCTTCCGGCACGGCCGGTTCTTCGAAATCGGTTTTCTCGGATTTAGATTTCGGCTCCTGGGCCCATGAACAATTGGCCGACGCGGTGAAAAGCAAAGCCCCAATCAACCAATGTGGAATTTGCCATTTTCCATTCATGCTTTTTCACCTTCGTGCGTTCTTGCTTTATTCCATCCCAAGGCGTTTTTTCCATTGCCGAACTTGCTCTCCGACATGTTCCGGGTTCGTCGAACCGTAGCTTGCCATTGCCGCAACGGCCTTTTCCGCGCCCAGAACGTCGAATACGCTTTTATCCAGCGTGGGATCGGCCGCTTGAAATTCGCCGAGCGGCAAGCCCGAAAGGCTCATCCCGCGCTCCATGGCCCGGCCGACCAGCCCGCCCACCAACTCGTGTGCCGTGCGCTGGGCAGTGCCGCGGCGAATCAAATATTCCATCAGCGCCGTGGCGTCAAGATAACCCTGATCCAAATGTTCATCTATTGTTGCCCGGTTCAATTCCACCCCTTCAATTAGCGGTGCGGCGAGCGACAATGAAGCATGGACCGTATCAAAGGCGTCGAACAGCGGGGGCTTGTCTTCCTGCAAATCGCGATTGTAGGCCAAGGGCAAACCCTTTATCAGCACCAATAGCGTCTGCAAATCGCCCACCACCCGGGCGGTTTTTCCACGGATCAACTCCAAAACGTCCGGATTGATCTTCTGCGGCATGATCGACGAGCCGGTGCAAAACGCCTGCGGCAGTTTCAAAATACTGAATTCCACCGTGGACCAAATTATCCATTCTTCCGCCCAAGCGCTCAGATGCTCGGCTATCAAAGCCAACGCAAACACGAATTCCAAGACAAAATCGCGATCGCTCGAGGCATCCAGACTATTGGCGGCCACGGTGTCGAAACCCAACAGCCGGGCGACCTCTTGGCGATCGATCGTCAAGCTTGTGCCCGCCAGGGCGGCAGTGCCCAAGGTAAGAACGTTTGTCCGTTTTCGGCTGTCCATCAACCGCCAGCGATCGCGCTCGAATTTTTCGCAATACGCCAGCCAATAATGCGCGGCCAGAACCGGCTGCGCTCGGCGCAAGTGGGTATAGCCCGGCAGAATCACGCCCGCATCCTGATCGCACCGCCCCACCAGCGCCCGTTGGACTTCGATAAGACCGTGGTCAATCTGCCCGATCGCCTCCCGCACCCAAAGCCGCAAGTCGGTCGAGATCTGATCGTTTCGGCTCCGTGCGGTATGCAGTTTTCGGCCCACATCGCCAAGGCGGTCGATTAATGCACGCTCGATGTGCATGTGGATGTCTTCCAGTTCGCTGTGGAAGGGAAATTTTTCCTGCTCAATTTCCGTGCGAATCTGCTCCAAGGCCTGCCTAATTTTTTGGCACTCATCGGCCGTGATGAGACCGACTTTGGCAAGCATTTGTGCGTGTGCAATCGAACCGGAAATATCGTGCGCGTACAGACGGCGGTCAAAGCTCACGCTTTCGGTGAACTTCTCGACCCGGCGGTCCGTGGCCTCGGTAAAAACTCCACTCCATGCCTTTTCAGCCACTATTATTTTTCCATGTAATAAGTATTATCAATTTGCAAAATTCTCAACGCATTTACTCTAAATAACTTAGGTCATCCTGTCAACGAGAGCCTAAATAGACTTTAGGCTGTAGGCTTTAGGCTGTAGACTGTAGTTTAGTGAAAAGTCGAGAGTGCGTTATTCCAAGCCGGTCTAATCATCGGGGTTGCCTTTTCGCCTTCCGCCTTATCGTTGGGCAGGTTTCGCAGTCTCATCCAGATGATCTTTTATCCATCTTTCCAATTCTACCCAATCTATTGGGGGGATTTTTGACCGATCCGGCCGGAGTTTGGCTGCCTCTTTTATATACACGTGCACAATCTTGTCGGCCGGCTTATCAGTATTCCAGTGCAGCAAGATGCGAATGCACCGCCTTAACGAGCCGGGCACGTCCAGTTCGTTGACGCACATCAGAGCCACGTCCCACCATCCCAACTGCCGGGCGGCCAGGGCTGGAAATTCGGCGTCCAAATCCCGGGTGGTCGAAAAAATCGCGCTGGCCACGTCATCCGCCTGAATGCCGTTCTGACGAATCATCAGCGCCAAAAGCTCCCGAGCGGCCTTTAAAATCGACTCCGACGCATTTTCCTCGCACGTCGTAGCCCCGCGAACGCCTAGACATGGCATGATTGGCTCCTAGTAAGTAACGGAGATAAAAAACCGGCAATGTTTATAAGCCTATTTTAATGTCCTTTCTCTATTTAGGAGAGGGCGGGGTGAGGTTTTTTTTATTTATGCGTTTAATCAATCAACAGTTTGGGACATACTCGAAAAGTAAATTTATCGAAAAAATCATAAATAATCCAGTGCGGCAGCAGGGCCAAATTAATGTACTTGACACCACAGGAAAAAAGTTTAGGCTTATTTTATTCCCCGAACATCTGTTCAGTATTTGACCCGGGGACATAAGCACTATCAGAAAGGAGTGTGTGCCATGAAGTGTTCGCTTTTTATTATGATTTTGGTTGTTACTGCTTTTACTCATGCCCAAGCGCAAGATGAAACCGCGCCTGCCACGCCCGCGGCAAAAGAACGGTCGATTGTCGTCCCACAAGATGATAAGCCATTCTCCGTGACAAAAACCGAGATTGTGCGATTGACGGGCAAAGGGATTGCAGGCGCAAAGATCACGGCCAAGGTCGACGGTCCGGCAAAGATTATATATGCGAACCTTATTTCGGAACGGACAAATGGTTCGCCAGTTTTAGGGCCGGGAAACAAGGAATTCGAGATCAAGCCGACCGGCAAAGGCAAGGTGACTGTGGCTATCACCTCAACCGGGCCTCAAGCTGACGCTAAGCCGGTGGTAACTAAGTACGAGTTCGATGTGAAGTAAGGCCGGATAAGCGATACGCAGCACTAAAACACCTCCCTGGGGTCAATTGTTCCTTCGGGGTATAATTTGGCCGAAGCTCGGATTGCCAAAAATCAGGCCAACGTCAATTGCATGGAAAAATAAGCCGCCTTGTGGATTGCATTAAATTTACGTCAATCCACTAAGCGGCTTGTGGATGCGTGCATCTTAATCGCACAAGATCTGGCATCACTCTTTCGTTTTGATCTCGATTTTTTTCGCCGCGGCGGCGGGGGTCTTTTGCAGCGTTAGCGTCAATACGCCGTTGGCATACTGGGCGTCGACGTGCTCGGAATCGACTCCCTCGGGCAGCGGAATCACGCGGCGGAACGATCCGTAGCGGGCTTCGTTGTGATAAAAGCCTTTATCCTTTTTCTCGGTCGATTCCTTTTTCTCGCCGCTTACGACCAGTTGATTGCCGGTTACCGTGACATCTAATTCCTTGGGATCGATGCCCGGTATTTCCGCCCGAACTGTTACTTCCTTGTCCGACTCGGCCACATCAACCGCGGGCCACCATTTTTCTCCGCCCATGAACGCCGGCCAATCGAGCATACCGAACGGCTCGCGGATGAATGAATCGAACAGCCGATCCATCTCATTGCGCAACGTAGCCAGCGGCGTGGATTCTGACGGTGCGCCGCCGTGCAGTTTGTTTCTCCAAGGTATAAGACTCATGATATGTTCCTCCTTATCGGTTATCAGTTTTCAGTTATCGGTTTTCAGTTGGCACTCGGTTATCGACGTTCAGCAGACAGCTCCACACTACAAGCCATGTCTGCTGTCCGCTTAATTATATCCTTAACCGCAAAGACCGTGCCGAAAATGCTATAGACCGACATTAGATGTTGTCAAATAAGAAGTTACGGCCAAATAACGTTCCAGTATTTTGATCTTTTAGCCTGTCAGATTGGCAGGCGTTTAGAAATGTTTTTTTTAAAAAAGTCAAGCCAGATCACTTCGATCTTGTTTTGCTAATCTCTTTCACGGCAATAACTTAAAGCATTTTTCTCGATCCCCAGGGGGCCAGTTGTAGACTCAGTGGCTAAAAGCTATATTAAACAGTTTGGGTTGCTTTAGGGCCAGGTGATTGACTATTGTAATCAGAACTAGTATTAGGGGTTAAAAAACGTGGAGACATACCGGTTCTTGCTTTTGTACCCGATGTAGCCCCGGGTACGGGCGGACACTAACACTATCGCCGCGTTGCCCTGCCTAGTCAACTTTCACATATTAAAACTCAAATGCGTTTTACGCTCATCGATCGGATTATTGAAATCGAGCCCGATGTAAGAATCCAGGCAGTTAAAGCCTTAACCATGGCGGAAGAGTATTTAGCCGACCACTTCCCTCACTTTCCCGTGATGCCCGGCGTATTGATGCTCGAGGCCATGACTCAAGCCAGCGCATGGCTGGTTCGTTATAACGAGGATTTCAGCCACAGCATTGTGGTGCTGAAAGAGGCGGTCAACGTTAAATACGGCCAGTTCCTCGAACCGGGCCAAACGTTGCTGGTCACCGCCGAGATCCTTAAACCCGGCGAGACCGAAACAAAACTCAAGGCTCACGGCATGGTCGACGGCCGGATCATTGTCAGCGCCCGGATCACGCTTATGCAATATAATCTGGCCGACACCCGCCCCTGGTACGAGTGGAACGATCATAGAATTATGAAAGATCTGCGGAACCAGTTTGCCTTGTTGTATCAGCCCCGCGTGGAAGTTCCCGCGGTATCCACCATGTAAACAGGCGAACACCATGCAAATCATCGGCCATAATTTGCCTTGTCGCGGGTGAGGCCGCCCGTAACAATGCTTTAAATCTTCCCGTTGTTTTTAAAGAAAATAAGCATACTTCGAGAATAGAACTGAATTCTTCGAGAATAGAACTGATGCGATTTGAAGGGAAAACAGCTTTGGTAACCGGCGGCAGCCGGGGTATTGGCCGTGCCTGTGTTGCTCGGCTGGCCGCGGAGGGCGCTAAGGTGGCTTTCGTCTATCAAAGCAATCAGCAAGCCGCCGAAAGCCTGGTCTGCGAACTTCAATCCTCGCCCGGGGGAGTGCATGCCTTGCAGGCCGACGTCCGCGACCTCGGCCGCGCGCATCAAATTGTCGATCAGTTGATCGACCAGTGGCAGCGTATCGACGTCCTGGTAAACTCGGCGGGGATCGTCCTCGACGGGCTGCTGGGCGCAATGACCCAAAAACAGTGGCAAAATGTAATCGAAACCAACTTGGGCGGCACTTATAACTACTGTCATGCCGTAACGCAGCCCATGATGACCGAGCGTCGCGGCAGCATTGTGAATCTTTCCAGCACGGCCGCCGAATTCGCCTCCCGCGGGCAGGTAAATTATGCCGCCAGTAAAGGCGGCATCGACGGCCTGACTCGCGCCATGGCCAAAGAACTTGCCGCGCGGAATATCCGCGTCAACGCGGTCGCGCCGGGAATGATCGAAACCGACATGAGCCAAGTCGTGCGCGGCGTGGCGGGCGATCAGATTAAAAAAATCATTCCCCTTAAACGCATCGGTAAAGCCGAGGAAATCGCCGCCGTGGTTGCTTTCCTGGCCAGCGATGAGGCCTCATACCTTACCGGACAAGTCATTCGCGTCGACGGCGGATTGAGCCTGGGAGGATATTAATAAACGCAGAATACAGAACGCAGAATTCAGAACGAAGTGCGCGGAACTATGTGGGATGAATACTACAAAAGGCAATGGCAATAGTAAACTTTTGCCGCATATAGACATAGGTAATCCAATCCGAAGAGATAAAACAAAGCGCTTGCACCGAGAAAAGGACTTCACAATGTAGCGGTTATATGATGTAATTGTGTTTTTTACATAAGAATAGGGGAATTGCTGTTACTTTTCCATCTTGAAAAGCGATGTAACATACAAGTTTGTTTAACGCGGGCATACCAATAATAAACCAAGTTCCGCGTTCCTCGTTCTGAGTTCTTACTTTAGTTTGGAGGTTGAGTGACATGCCGACAAAGGATGAAGTTTTCGATAAAATCCGCACTGCCCTGGTCGATGCCTTGGGCGTCGATGAGGAAGACATTACCCCGGAAGCCACCTTGGTGGGCGATTTGGGAGCCGAGTCGATCGATTTTTTGGACATTGTCTTCCGCTTAGAAAAAGCCTTCGACATCAAGATCCCTCGCGGCGAGTTGTTTCCAGAAGATATCCTCACCGATTCGAAATACGTCCGGGACGGCAAGGTCACCGAAACCGGTTTGTCCGAACTCCGCAAGCGCATGCCGTTCGCCAATCTTGACGATTTCTCTAAAAACCCCCTTGTACAAGACTTCGGCAACCTGCTGAAGGTGGCCGACATGTGCCGTTTCGTGGAAAGCAAAGTGGGAGTTACCGATTAAATGCGTTGGTACTGGATCGATAAATTCATCGAGTTCGAAAGCGGACGATACGCCAAGGCCGTCAAGTGCATTTCCTTGGCCGAGGAGCATTTGCACGATCACTTCTCGTTTTATCCGATGATTCCCAACTCGCTGGTGATCGAAGGCATGGCCCAGACCGGCGGGCTGCTGATATCCGAACACAACCAGTTCAGCGAAAAAGTGGTCCTGGCCAAAATTCCCAAAGCCCGCTTTTATTGCGACGCGGTGCCCGGCGATACCCTGATATACACCACTACCATTGAATACATCAAAGACGAAGGGGCCATGGTTTCGGCCACCAGTTACAAGGGCGACATTCTGCACGCCGAGGCGGAAATCGTCTTTGCACACCTTAACGACCCTCGCCTGGGAACATTATTCGAACCGGAAACCTTTCTCCGCATGATGCGGATGTTGGGCGCCTTCGACGTCGGGCACGCCGCCGACGGCAGCCGTTTAGTTCCCCCGCCCAGGCTTCTTAATGCCGTGAAATCGGCTCAAAACGACGGACAGGGAAAATAAGGATGAAGGATGAAGGATGAAGCATCAAATATTACTGAAATAAATAGACTAAATGTTATGCCGAGTGCAATGAAGGATCACACATACGTCATTCTTCACAGGCAATCCGCCATTCATCCTTCATCCTTCATCCTTCATCCTTTTTGAGGACGCTGCATTATGCGACGACGTGTTGTGGTTACTGGAATCGGTTGTGTTACTCCCTTGGGCGCGGAGATCGAAACGATCTGGCGGCGGCTATTGGCCGGCGAATCGGGCATAGACTACACCACGCTTTTCGACGCCAGCAACTTTCCCACCAAAATCTCCGCCGAAGTACGCAATTGGGATCTTTCCGACGTGGGCGAAAATCCGGAAGACTGGAAATATCAGGGCCGGCACACTCATTTCGCCGTCGGCGCGGCCAAAAAAGCCATGGCCGATTCAGCCTTGGACGTCTCGCGCCTTGATCCCACGCGATTCGGCGTGTACTTGGGCAGCGGCGAAGGTCAACAGGATTTCCACCGTTTCACCCAAATGATGGTGGCCGGCCTGTCGGGCGGCGGAGAATTCGATCTGGTCCGCTTCACTCGCGCAGGCCTGGAAACCCTGCACCCCATCGCCGAACTGGAACAGGAACCCAACATGCCCGCCGGCCATTTGGCAAGCCTATTCGGCGCTCAGGGACCAAACATCAATTGCCTGACGGCCTGTGCGGCCAGCAGCCAGGCGATCGGCGAAGCGGTGGAAATCATCCGCCGCGGCGAAGCCGATGTCATGCTCTCCGGCGGCACGCATACAATGATCCACCCCTTCGGCGTCACTGGATTTAATCTGCTTACCGCCCTAAGCACGCACAACGACGAGCCGGCCAAGGCTTCCAGGCCTTTCGACCGCAATCGAGACGGCTTTGTGCTGGGCGAAGGCGCCGGGATGGTTGTTTTGGAGTCCTTGGAAATGGCCCGAGCCCGCGGCGCGCACATTTACGGCGAGATCGTGGGCTACGGCTCAACGGCCGACGCCTTCCGCATTACCGACACCCACCCCGAAGGCCGCGGGGCCATCACCTGCATTAAATTGGCCTTGGCCGACGCCCGCTTGGACTCCGACAAAATCGACTACATCAACGCCCACGGCACCAGCACTAGCGTGAACGATAAAGTCGAAACCCTGGCCATCAAGAAAGTTTTCGGCGACCGGGCGTACAAAATTCCCGTTTCCAGCACTAAGAGCATGATGGGCCACTTGATCGCCGCGGCCGGAGTCACGGAACTCATCTTCTGCATATTGGCCATCCGCGACAATGTCGTGCCGCCCACGACCAATTACGAAACGCCCGATCCCGACTGCGACCTGGATTATGTTCCCAACGTCGCCCGCCAGTTGCCCTGTAATGTCACGCTGACCAACAGTTTCGGTTTCGGCGGCCAGAACATCACGCTCATTGCCCGGCGTTTTACCGGTTGAATCGAAAGAGCAAAGACATGAAAAGTCTCGGCCGACGGCAGGCTTTTACGATTGTCGAACTTCTCGTGGTCATGGCAATAATCGGAATGTTGATCGCCTTGCTCCTGCCGGCCGTGCAAGCAATACGAGAGTCCGCTCGCAGACTGCAATGCACGAATAATCTTAAACAATTAGGCCTGGGCGTCCTGCAACACGTCAATGCCCAACAACAGTATCCCACCGGCGGTTGGGGATGGTGGTGGGTCGGCGATCCTGATCGCGGCATCGGCAAACGACAAACCGGCGGATGGCTTTATAACATCTTGCCTTACATAGAGGAGAATAATCTATACCTCTTGCCGCAGGACGGCGATCAATTCACGATTACCGACAAGCAAAAGGCCGGCGCAAACGCCATGACTAAAACGACTTTGCCTATTGCAAACTGCCCCAGCCGAAGGCCCAGTATCCTTTTTGCCAAACCATTCTCCGGTACGTTCGTGGCCTACAACGCCGCCGAAAATGACCCTGACAATAACGTGTCGGCCCGGGGCGATTACGCCATTAACTGCGGCGATCAGGATTTCGACGAATACTTTCCCGGCCCCGAAACTTTACGCGAAGGCGACACCCCCTCATTCTGGCAGGATATCCATAAAAAGTACGACATTGATATCACTAAATGCAGCGGTATATGCTTCGAGCGGAGTGAAATCGTTCCCGAACAGGTCCGCGACGGGACCACCTATACCATTATGCTCGGCGAAAAATATCTCAATCCCGACCATTATTTAACCGGCCTTAAATACTACGACAACGAAAGCCTTTATACGGGTTTCAACAACGATCTTTTCCGCTCGGCATTTTCCCCGCCCACCCGGGACCGCCAAGGCCTCACTGATCCGTTGCTGTTCGGCAGCGTCCACGCCAATACCTGTAACTTTACTTTCTGCGACGGCTCGGTCCGGCCGATCAGTTACTCGATCGATCCGATCCTCTTTTCCAATCTCGGAAACAGGGCCGACGGCCAAATCATCGACGAGAGCGATTTTTAAAGGATGAAGGCGGAAGGATGAAGGATGAAAAAAGTGAAACCGCTTGCGGTTTCACGATCTCCGCCCTCTGACAAACTGTACCGGCCGGATAAACTCACGCAATGTTAGCGGATGTACGACTGACTCTCGCGCCGTTTCGGCGAAAAGCTTTCGTTTCTTGAATCTTTCTTTTGACTTCGGAAATCCATCGTGTATAAACAAAGTATCGGGACATGACAACGCATTCTTATCGCCCCATGCAAGGCGATACGTGGTTATTCGTCCGGGATTTTCCAGAAGTTTCTAGCATGATCCGCTCCATTGGACCAGTGCGCGCCGTCTGGTATTATGCGCGCGGCATGAATCTGCCGCGATCCGGCCCCGTGTCTGGGGCACTCGGAAAACAACTGAGTGCCCTACACCGCCGCTGGCGTTTGAAGTTCCAATTGCAGGATCTTCAGGCCGGCCTGACCGATTATCTGGCCGTGCCGCCCTATCCGCCTCGGCCCAGACCGCCTTCGTAAAAAACAAAGTTTGTAAAGCCGCGACGGGCACCGATGCGAAGCATTGGTCGGTTGTGGTTTAATTGCGGCTAAAACCCGCTTAGGATGGTGTAGCGGCTGTTTAGCCCGGCGGGCACCATGCGTAGCATGGTCGTGGCCGGTGAATTTTCCAGGGATGCAGTACGCTACATCAATATGAACAACGCTCTAGGATAAGGTCTAAAACTTATTGTCTTTGCAAAAGGAGGTTTTTTCATCGAACCTATCAAGACCCGACATTCATTCTTTTCCCGGCAGATGATTCGCCTTTGCCGGGAGCGGCTCGGTCCTGAAAACCGGGTGTTTTGTCGAGCCTCTTGATAGATAAACGGTATCGACGGCATTACGCCACGCCCGCGGCACGTTTGCCGCACTCACCCTGTAGAGAGGATCAAGGCCTCGAAAAAAATTGGTAACTTCGTTTCATTCTCCCAGCGGCGCGTCAGCCGTACATGGACGATGAGCAATACAATGGGCCGAGTGGTTGGTTCCACGGCCCCGATAGCGTGCCAGTACACGCCGCTCGTCCGTACGCCTGACGCGTTCGCGTTTTCTTGCGCCGTTAATATCTAGCCGCCCTTATCAGGAGGCCGGACATTCCTGTCTGGCACAATTCGGAAATTCCCGCGGCTCTGATTGCCTGGATCATCGGGTAGCCTCTTTTCTGATCCGATACCCCCCGCCTCCCCTTCTTTCTGGGTATTGAATTTGATATTGAAAAGGGTAGTTTATTAGTGATCTTTTTTATGCTGGACCTTCGATTTTTTTGCGTACTCACTTTTCAAAGATGGAGACAATCATGAACGGCGGAACAAAGGCAAGAGTTTTCATCGCGGGCTTGGGAGTGGTTGGGATTTTCCTGGCAAGCGCAAACGCCCAGACCCCAATCACCTATCTGAAGTCTTGGGGAAATTATGGGAGCGGGGACGGCCAGTTCAACAATCCTTTTGGCGTTGCTGTCGGCCCCACAGGCAATGTTTACATTGCCGATTCATATAACTACCGCGTGCAGGAATTCAACAGTAACGGCGGATTTATTACGAAGTGGGGCAGCTCAGGCAGCGGGAATGGACAATACATCGTTCCTAAGGGCGTGGCGGTCGACTCCACGGGCAATGTTTACGTCGCCGATACAGGCAATAACCGCATCCAGGAATTCGACGCCAGCGGCAGTTTTATTAAAAAGTGGGGCAGTTACGGAACCGCGGAAGGCCAGTTTAATAATCCTTATAGCGTGGCGGTCAGCTCCGCGGGCGATGTTTATGTCGCCGATACTTACAATAACCGCATTCAGGAGTTCACCAGCTCCGGCACTGTTTATATTTGGGGAACTAACGGATCCGGGAACGACCAGTTTGATACTCCAGAATGTTTAGCGGTCGGCTCCACGGGTAAAGTTTACGTCGCCGATTCAGGCAATAACCGCATCCAGGAGTTCACCGTCAACGGCAGTTTTGTTCGGGCGTGGGGCGGGGGCGATACAGGAGACTTCTATCATCCTGAAGGTGTGACCGTCGGCCCCACGGGCGAAATCTATGTTGCCGATACCAGAAACAGTCGTGCACAGAAACGCGATGACACCGGCGTATTTGAAACACAATTCGGCGTTTACGGCAGCGGGGACGGCCAGTTCATCTATTCCGAGGGCGTGGCAATTAACCCCACGGGCGAAATTTATGTTGCCGATTATGGGAACAGTCGCATTGATAAGTGGTTCGACTTGGACGCCTGGGTCTCGGGCACGCCGCACCTGGACACGGCGTCAGTCGGCTCAGGCCAACTGCTGGGCCAGACACTAACGCTCGGCGCCACAAGGGGCCTTAACATCGATGGCGCCCTGATCGTGCTGTCCGGCGGTTTCTTGTCCCAGCAGGGCGGAAACATCACGGCCGCCACCATTTCCAATGACGGCTCCATGACCGTAAACGGCGGCACATTATCGGCTTCCTCGCAGGAGAATATAGGAACATCGGGCACCGGCGCCTTAAACCAATCCGCGGGAACAAATACGGCCGGCAACTTAAATCTCGGCATTAATTCAACCGGCAACGGGACGTACATCCTCAGTGGAACCGGCCAGTTGTCCGCTTATAACGAAATTCTCGGAATATACGGCGCCGGCGCATTCCTACAATTCGGCGGAAACAACCAACTTGACGGCAATCTCTATCTTGGTTGGAACCCATACTCCAGTGGAACATATATCCTCAGCGGAACCGGCCAGTTATCGGCACAATACGAGATAGTCGGCTTATCGAGCACCAGCACATTCATTCAATACGCGGGAACCAACACGGTTGTTCATGGTCTAACCCTCGGATATGGGGAAACTGTGACCGGTACGTACATCCTCAGTGGCACGGGACAATTGTCGGCAACCGAATACGAAAACATCGGCCGCGATGGCATCGGCGTCTTTAATCAATCCGGGGGAACTAATACGGTAATTGGATCACTGAATCTCGGCACTAATCCCACCGGCAATGGGACCTACAACCTTACCGGCGGCACATTAAACTTGAATAATTTGCAAAAAGGGGACGGCACGGCGATATTCAATTTCGGCGGCGGAACGATGCGCGCTACGAATTCATTTGCAACTTCCGTGCCCATCACGCTCACCGGCATTAATGGCGATGCATCGATCGATACACAAAACAATAATGTCACCGTCTCCGGCGCAGTTGCGGGCAACGGCGGATTGAAAAAATTCGGCGCAGGCACACTGACCTTTTCAGACAATGCCACCTACTTGGGCGACACCGCAATCAACGGCGGGCTTCTGCAACTTGACGGCGCAAACTCCGTGCTCCACGCCATCACCGGCACCGGAAACCTCGGCGTGGGCAACGGACTCACTCCTTCCATGCTCACCGCCGATAGCATCCAAGTGGGCACACTGACTATCGGCGCCGGCTCGAAATCGACCATTGCCGCCATTCCCGGCGGACCTATGGCATCCGATGCCAATCTCACACCCGTGCCCGAGCCGACGACTTGGGCAATGCTCATCCTGGCCGCCATGGGATTGGGCATTTTCAAGCAGCGCGGCCGTACGCCTGACGCGTCCGAGTTTTCTTGAGGAGGCAGGGAACAGGGTTCGGAGGTCAGGGTTCAGGGTTCAGGATTCAACACCAACCATTCTCCCATCTCCACTAAACACTAACCACTATCCACTAACCTCCCGCCTCCAGCCTACAGTCTAAAGCCTACAGCCTAACACCTATTGCCTTTTTGTATGCTATTGTTTACAATGTAATACAACGCATGCAAAGAGGTGCTTTATGAATATGGCGATTTCAGTTCGCATCCCCCAAGAACTTGCCGATCAAGTGGACGGCATAGCCAAAGAAACCGAACGCTCGCGTTCGTTCATCATTCAAAAGGCCTTGGAGTCCTACATCGAGGATTATGCCGATCTCCAAGTAGCCCTTGACCGACTGCACGACAAGACCGACGCAATTGTTACAGGCAAAGAGATGAGAAAAACGCTTGGCTTATAAAATCCTATACAAGACGTCGGTATCTCGCGATCTGAAAAGGCTTTCTAAAGCCGAGATCGGGCGTATCTTGAATCAGATCGACCGGGTACTGTCAAAAAAGGCCGATTCCAACCCGGTCCTCAAGGGCCAGTTCGCGGGCTTAAAAAAATATCGCATCGGCGATTATAGAGTAATCTACTCGATCCTTGGCGACGATATTTTAATCCTCAGAATAGGCCATCGACGCGACGTCTATAAGAAAAAAATCTCATAAATATTCCAAACTTAAGGATTTTCTTATTCCCGCAATTATCTTTATCGTATTATAATTTTCGAGGAACTCAGAAGTTAAGTATGGTACCCCCCGAAATATGGCGTAAACTGGTAACAATAGTTGAAATATCATTCTTTTTTCTTCGATTTATCTTTTATTTCGGGCAGTTTTAAGATCGGTTGCCCCTCTAATTTCATGAACTGCATATTTGTTGTCGCGCCTTGAATTGCTTCTATTGCACTCTCAAGATCCTTATCTTCTTTTTCATCTTTATTTTTCGTAACAGGCTCGACGCGGACTTCTATATTAAAGCCATGGTCAATTCTGTTTGCTATCTTATTGAGGGAGAATCGCACTGCGGTAGTTAGTTCATGCTTCCGACCTTTGTCCTCTTTCTTGTGATACGTATTGACAATATCAACTGCAATCTTCTCAATTCCATTCTCCATCAATTGATTTGCGTGCTTTTCTATTCCAGTCATTTCCTCATCAGGGACGCCTTGTTTCCGGATTTCCCCAGAGAGTTTGCGAATTTCTAAAAGTTGCTTGTATAAAGATACAACTCGCTCAATCGCAACCGCAATACAAGCTGCATAAGGAGCGGCAGCCTGAAGATAAACAACTAAATCACTGGAAGAGATCGTTCTAATTGACAATTCATCATTTTTCCCTGTAACCACTTCTGAAAATGTATTCAATATGAACCCCAATTCCTTTAGCTCATCGGCAAAATCGAGAAGTTGATTATTAACGGCATCACGTGGAATTAGAATACCTATCTCACATTCCCCAGGTGCCAGTTTTTCATCACCAATGTTGAAATGAAGAAGTGCGGATGAACTCTGAGATAGAGCATTATTGAATGCTTGCAAATTCTTTTGTAACTGTTGTAGCTCATCTAGGGCAACAGCTAGAGTGATTTGATTTCTAGCAAATATATTCTCGATATTTGCCTTTAAATTTTTGCCAAATAGATTCTCTCCACCAATTTCACATAATATTTGCCGCCATGCTGGGCTGAAATTATCACTTGGTGTGTCACTAATACATGCATACATAGCCTTGAGATTCAGGGATAAGGCTTGTTGGTGGGGTGAGATTGGTTGGTTAATGACATTTTGCAGAGCATTGAGCAGCTCCTGCATCTTGTTTATGATATTTCTGTTTTTCATCTCATGATTAAGGGCGATTACTATCGCGTGCAAACGCTCTGCATTCATTAAATTATCCTTTCAATCAAACTATTGCTAATCAGACTAATTGAATTCTGGGCATTCCATAAACGCCATATTTAATTTCTATATTGTTTACTATAGGTGCCACCATCTGCTTGTTGTTTGTGGCACCTGCAGTCTTTTGGGCCGGCGAGTCGGAGATGTGTTGACTTTTGAAGTGTTTGAGCAGGCCCGCGAGAGGAGCGGGGTTGATTTGCCCGCCCCATTCTGTCCATAATCTTAACAGGCGTATGGATAGATGTCAATCGGCCAGGGGCCAGGGGTCAGGGAATAGTAGTTAGTGGAGAATGTAGTCCGCACACTCCGTGTGCGGGGATGGCACACGGAGTGTGCCTACTACAAATCTCTAATCTCTAATCCCCAATCCCTCCAGAACTGTTTTCATTTCCCTGAACGCGGCCGATTGTGGCACTTCAGCCCCTTGGCGCAACTCAACTAGGAGGCCGCCGAGGAGTTCGGATTCCAGCCAGGCGGCTAGCCAGTGGGCGCGTTGTTGGGCGTAGCGGGATTGGAGGCGGAGGAACAATCGGGCGGCGGCCTGGCTTACGCCTTCGCTGGTGGTGGAGACCAGGGCCTCGCCTCCGCCGGTGATGCCGCCGGTGATGGCGGCCTCGGTGGCTATTTGGCTGGCGGTGTGGCCGGCGGCGTGGACTGCCGCCTGACCGGCCAGGTCGCCGGCAAAGTGCAGGCCGGTAAAGAACAGGCCGATGGTAATGGCCGGCCGGGCCAGGGCGGCAAGGTGGTCGAAAGATTGCAAAAAGCGCACTACCCGGGGATTTTCCTGCTTCCACTTGTCGAGTTCGCCGCAAAGGAATTCGCGATAGTGCTGGTCCACTGCGGGCAGTTGCTGGTGGGCCGATTGGACCCTGTCGAGTAGTTCGGCCCGGGCGTGTCCGCCCAGGAGTTTTAACAAGCGCGGGCGCAGGGTGTCGTTGCCGATTTGGGAGAGCCGATCTAGTTCGTCGAGCAGTTTTCCCACTGCCGCGACGATTGCCGCGCGTTCCTGTTGCTGGAAGGCGACGAGGGGATCGACGTTCGGGCCGGACATCGTGGACCAGGCCGTGCGGATGGGCCAGGTAACGCCTCGGCCCAGCACGCGGTAAAAGCCGTGGATGCGCCGAGACCAGGCCTCGCGGTTGGCATCCCACCAGTTGCGAATTTCCTCGACCAGCACGCCGGAGGGAAGCATGGGCCAATCGACCCGGGCCATTTCCTGGGCGGAAAGGATTTTTGCCGCCGAGGCGAAGTCGCCGGCCGCGATGCGGATGCGGTCCAAATATGCCGGCGCGCCCGAACTGGGATCGAGCACTCGGCGCATGGCCCCGCGAAAGGTGCGGATCTTGATGGCATCGAAGCGCAGGGCCGCCAGTTCGTCGCGGAGATCGACCGGCCGGGCGATCGGGTCCGTGCCGTCCTTGCCCACGCAATAAAAGGGAAGTTGTAACTGTTCGGCCGCTTGGCGATCGTAGGGGACGATGTAAACCAACTCGGGGGAAAAGTAGGGTTCAGGGTTCAGGGTTCGGGGTTCAGCACTTTGGAGAGGTTCAGGAAAGGGGACAGGCACCGAACTGCGTTCGGAGCCAGTCCCCAAGTCGGAGCGGGTGTCCAAGGATAAATTTTGTGTTTTTCCAATGCCGGCCCTCACCCCCGGCCCCTCTCCCGAAAAGGGAGAGGGGAGTGTGGCTGCTTGCCGTTCTGCCGAAAAGGGAAAGGGGAGAACGCCCGCTGAGATCTGGTCGCGGAAGGTGGATAGCCACTGGGGCCAATAATCGGCGTCGGCCTTTAGATCGCACTGGTTGAAGAGCACGAGGATGGGTTTGTCGGCCTGGGCGGCTGCGCGGAAGAACTGTTTTACGGCGGCATCGTTGTATTTTTGTTGTGTGAGGACCGCCACCAGGACGTCGGCTGCCTGGCGAATGGCCTTTGCACGGGACCAATTCACCGGCACGTCGGAATCGATGTCCGGGGTGTCGATAAGCAGCAGCCGCGGCGGCATGCGCGGGCCTGGACGCCAATACAGCCGATTTTCCTCCTCGACGTTCAGCGGATCGTCGGGCGATTGCCAGGGATGCAACTGAAAAGGCTGGAACAGGCGCTGCAATAAGGCTTGATCGCATAAATCGGGCGGGACCAGGCAGACCGGGTGCTTTGTGCCCGCGGCCAGGGGCGTGGCGGCCGAGGCGTTTTCGCCGGCCAAATGGTTGAAGATCACCGACTTGCCGATATTTGTGCCGCCGATAATGGCCACGACCAAAAGCGGCGGCAAATCGAGTTGGGCAAGAAGCTTGTTAGTCAACAGTTGGAACCATTCTTCCTGCAGTGGCGCTGACAGGCCAACCGACGCGGCGGCCGGCTCCAAAGCGGCCAGGGCGCTATGGAGCTGTTTTAAACGAGCGGCGAATGATGCGTAATCTGGTGACATGGATGGGAATTATTACTTCAATTTACTTTGCGATGGCACGGTGATGTAATTTTTATTAATGAGTATAAGAACACATCCGACTCATTTCAAATTATTCGCGAAACCGCAAGCGGTTTTTCGGCTTATTCGCGAAACCGCAAGCGGTTTTATTCGGTTTGTTCGCGAAACCACAAGCGGTTTGTCAGGCAACCCGTCACGATCAGGCCGGTCCCAGGGCTATCGCCATCGCCTGTCCTTGTTGGGTGTGACTTAGAACCATCACGCCGGGTCGTTCCAGTGTTTGCGGCCGGCCGTGAATCACGCGAACCGGACAATGCGGATCAGGCACGCGGTAATTCAACGTCGGCGGCACAAGGCGGTGTTTCAAGACCAGAACGCCGGCCACCAGATCCACTGCGCCGGAGCCTGCCCCCAAGTGGCCGAAACAGCTTTTTGGGACAGTCACGGCCACGTCGCCCAGCACTTCGCGAATTGCCGCGGCCTCGCGCTGGTCGTCGAGAATGGTGCTGACTCCATGGGCTACCACGCAACCGACGTCGGCCGGGCCGATGCCGGAATCGCGGAGCGTGCCCGAGATGGCCTGGCGGATGGCGGTGCCTTTTAAAACCCGTCCGTTGGCGGCCGGTTCGAATGCGGCACAGTAGCCGAGGACGCGGGCCAACGGGGCGGTGCCTCTGGCTCGGGCATGTTTGTCGGCCTCGAGCATCAAGGCACCGGCGCCTTCGCCTATGACCAGTCCGTCCCGAGTGGCGTCGAACGGCCTGGAAGCGCCCGGCGGATCATCGCTGCGGCGCGACAACTCGAACAGCCCGCATCGATACAACATCATGGGATGTATTCTTGATCCGGCGCCGCCCACGATCATGGCGTCGGCTGCGCCGCGCTCGATGACCCTTACCGCTTCAGCAGCCGCCGACAGGCCGGAAACGTCGCCGAGGGTGAGCGTATTGTTCGGTCCGCGGGCGTCTTGGGCGATGCCGATGTGGCAGGCGGGCATGTTGGGCAGATACTTGAGCATCCAAAGCGGGAATATCTCGGTCATTGCCGCCTCGCCCCAACGTTTGAAATCGAATCGACCATCAGTTATGCAACAGCGATAAGCCGGCACCAGCTCTTCGAGATCGCAGGGGATCATGTCGTCGCCGAATACGATGCCCAGCCGTTCGGGATCGATGGGGCGCTCGTGATGCCGGGCTTCGCGGCAGGCGATGTCGGCCGCGGCAAAGCCAAACTGAATGTCGCGGCTCATCACCTTGAGGCTTTTTCGCTGGCGAACATAATCCCTGGCGTCAAAATCAGTTATTTCGCCGCCGAAGGGAATCAACTCGGGGTGGGCAATAACGCTTAATTTGCGAACGCCGCTGCGGCCCGCGCACAGCGAGGCCCAAAATGCCTCGTGGCCGATGCCGATGGGGCTTACCACGCCCGCGCCCGTAATTACAACTTCCTTCTTATGCGTCATACTCTTGAGAATTAAATTAAAACAAAAATCGAAGAAAGTCCAATCCGATCACGTACAGCATCAAACCGATGAGGAATACCAACCCAATTAGGGAAAGCCCGATTTGCACTCTTTCGTCGGCCGGTTTACCGCGTATTCCTTCGTAAGCCAGGAATATCAAATGACCGCCATCCAGTAGCGGAATGGGCAAGAGATTCAACACGGCCAGGTTCGCACTCAGAAAGGTTAAAAACAGCAGCAATTTGGCCGGGCCTTGCTGAGCCGCTTGACCGGCCATCATGGCTATCGATCCCGGTCCGGCTAATTCCGTAAATGATATTTGCGTGCCTAGTTTGCGTACAATCTGGATGACCAGCGTCAAGTAGTACCAAGTTTCCTCGGCGCCCAAATTTGCCGCCTGGGCAAAGGACTGCGCCTTTACCATCGATGCCTGCGGCTCGAAGATGAAACCCCGATCGGGATTGAACCAGTCGGCGGCGTCTTCAGTCTTGAGTTTTACCTTCCGGTTGTTATTAAGCGTCAATTCCACTTGACTGTCCGGCAGAACCATTTGTATCACATAAAAAAATAAGGGCCAGTTGGGATTCTTTTCGTCGAAGGGAATCGGTTTTTTTAATTGTGCGAGTTTTTTCCCATCCCGGCCGGTATCCGGGGAAATGATAATCGCTTTTCGGATTATCTCGTCGGGTTTGATTCCCGCCTTTTCGGCCGGGCTGCCGGAAATCACCCGATCCACCTTGTTGAGCACCCGATAGGCAACGCCCAACTCCGGGATGGAAAGCGGATTGTTTTCCCTTATGGGCTGCTCGTACCAATCCGCGCGGCGGAGCGCGACCGGTATGTCGAGCGGCGAGCCGTCGCGCTGGACGGTCAAGGTAATCGTTTCGCCGGCGCGGCGGCGCAACTGATCCGGCAACAACATGGGATCATCCACTGGCTTACCGTCTATCTTCAGTATGCGGTCATGGGCCTTTATTCCCGCCAGCGCCGCCGGCGAACCGTCCTGGACCGCCGCGATCTCGCCCATTGTCATCACTAATCCCAGGGTGTGCATGGGTTGGGGCGGCACCGTAACATCGACCAGCTTGGATGTTTCCAGTACATCTTGTTTTTTATCGTCAACCGGCACGGTACATTCGACCGTCAATTGCAGAAGTTTATCCCGATGTTCGGCCAGGTAGGCGTTCAACTCCGGAAAATTCTCCACCTTAACGCCGTCGATCATCACGATCCTGTCGCCGTTTTGCAGAGCCGGTTTTGCCTGGGCGGCCGCCGAGCCGGGAATAGCAAATAAACCTTCTTTCCTCAAAACGGCAATACATGGATTGCTGATTCCTATTGATGGATACCCGAGGATTCGATCGGGATGGACGATGAAATTAAGCAGTTCTTTTACTCCCGGCCGTTTAATCGCCATTGTCACGCCGTTGTCGATATCACCCACCGTGACATTCTTTTGCAGGTCTTGAAATCTTGCCACTTTTTTGCCGGCGATTTCGACGATTTTGTCGCCGGGCCGGAGTCCCGCCCGCCAGGCGGCTTCGCCGGGAAACATGAGGCCCACTCCGCACAGGATTTGCTCCACGCCGATGTAATACGCCGCCATGGACATAATGAAGGCGAAGATCACGTTCATAATCACGCCCGCCGAAATGATCGCCATCCGCTTGGGCACGCTTTTGGCAAGATAACTGCGGGGATCGTAAAGGGCCTGCTCCGCGGCAGCCAAATCCAGGCCTTCGCCCAATTGCTTATCGCCGGATTCCTTGGACGAAGAATCGGCCGATACATTTTCTCCGGGCTGTTGCAGTTTGGCACGCTCGATCTCGGCCCGCAACCGGCTGGGATTGTCTTCCTGGCCGAGCATCTTCACATATCCGCCCAGGGGCAAAACGCCGATGCCGTACTCGGTTTCGCCGCGGCGGAACTTGCACAGTTTCCACCCGCCGATATCGAAACCGAGGTAGAATTTCTCGCACTTCACGCCGCACAGCTTGGCTACGATAAAATGCCCCAACTCGTGGACAAAAATCACGAAACCCAAGGCCACGGCGACAATCACGCCCAATCCTATGTAATACAACAATGCAATACCTCCTGCCGAGCCCAATGGTCCATGCGGATGACTTGGTCCAAGTCGGGCCGGGGATCGAAATTATGGTTTTCTAAAATTTTTTTACAGGTGGGAACAATTTCGTTAAAGCCCAAACGTCCTTCCAGGAAAGCGGCCACGGCGGCCTCGTTTGCCCCGTTCAGGACCGCCCCGGCCGTGCCCCCGGCCTTGGCCACCTCCAAACCAAGGCGCAATGCCTCGAAGCGCTCGAAATCGGGCGGTTCGAAACGCAAGTCCATGTTTCGCTTCCAATCCATTTTTGCGGCCACCCCTTCGCGGCGATGGGGCCAGGTCAGGGCATACTGGATGGGCAGTTTCATGTCGGGCACGCTCATCTGGGCGATTACCGACCCATCATTGTATTCTACCATCGAATGTACGATCGACTGGGGATGAATAATTACGCCGATCTGTTCGGGCGCTAGATCGAACAACCACCGGGCTTCGATAATTTCCAGGGCTTTGTTCATCAAGGTGGCCGAATCAATGGTTACTTTCGGTCCCATCGCCCAGGTGGGATGATCCAGGGCGTCGGCCACCGAAACCCGGGCCAGTTGCTGCCGGCTATAATTTCGGAACGGCCCTCCGCTGGCGGTAAGAATTATCCGGCGAACTTCATCGCGCCGTCCGGCCTGGAGGGCCTGGAAAACCGCGCTGTGTTCGCTGTCGACGGGCAAGAGCCGGGCGTTTTTTTGCCTGGCAAGTTCAGTTACCAGCGGTCCGCCTACCACAAGGCTTTCCTTATTTGCCAAAGCAACGGTTTTGCCCGCCTCCAACGCCGCCCAAGTGCCGCGCAATCCGGCGCTGCCCACAATCGCCGATACTACAATATTGATCTCGTCGTAGGCAACTACCCGGGCAACGGCTTCAGGGCCGATCAATAACTCCACATCCGATGGCAACCCCGACCAATCTTGCCGTTGTGCAGCCTGGGGATCGGTTACCACGATCCAACGTGGATGGAGCATTTTTGCCTGCTGCAACAATAAGGCCGTATTCCCGTGCGCGGTCAAGGCCGCTACCTGAAGCATACCCGCCGAGCCTGCAACCACCTCCAATGCGCTGCGGCCTATACTTCCTGTTGCGCCTAGCACGGCAATGCGGGTCGGGGAGTGGAGCATGTTACAGTAGAAATTGTTGGGGGTGACAATCTAACTGCCACCCCAATGTATTGTCGATAAAGGTAAGCGATCAATTGTAAAACCAACCGCTTTTATCGGCAACCGCGATACCAACCATTTTGATCGCTACCTAACTCATAGTTTGGGTGGCAGAATCTTGTCGTTTGGGTGGTAGTTCAACTGCCACTCCGACATATTACCATTACCCCGACATAATGCCGTCAGCCCAACTTATTACTGCCATATTAACTTGTTACGGCACTATTTTCACATACAGATCAGGATTTTGGGTATAATTGAATATGTACTTAAATTACATGCTTACATAAATAAACACATCATGGAAAATCAAACGCCGGAATCAAAACGACCTGAACGACCGCCGCACGAACGCAGGCCCCCCCCATTGGGTGCCAACGTCATTTGGTATTTAATCCTCTTGGGCGTGGGAACGCTCTTCTTCGTCAACTATATGAGCGCCGACAACCAGGTGGAAATCCCATACATGGATCTTTGGAAACTTATCGAGCAAGGTGCACCGGGGATTAACAGCCAGGCCGCCATCAAGGTGAGCGAAGGATCCAAGGACAAGGAAATAGTTTATCGCTATTCGAAACTCGACAAACTCCACATCGGCCCGCAGGAAATAACCGGCACGGTCACAAAGGAGGTCATTCAGCCCGAACAACAGCACGCCGCGCCGGAAGACAACGTAACATTCCACACCGCCCGGCTCGGTCTGGAAAACGACAATAACGCCTTGTTCCAATTGCTCAAGCAAAAAGGGTTCACCAACGTCCGCGCCGAAAAGGCCCCCAGCGCCTGGCACAACTTAGTGCCGATGTTCCTATTCATGCTGCTGATCGCCGGGTTGTTCATTTTCATGATGCGCAGACTGGGTGGGGCGGGCTCGGCCATGGCCTTCGGGCGCAGCCGCGGCAAACTATACGCCCAGGAGGAGATCGGCATCACTTTCAACGACGTCGCCGGCATCGACGAAGCGGTGGATGAACTCCGCGAGGTGGTCGATTTCCTCAAGACGCCGGAAAAATACCAGGTCCTCGGCGGCAGAATTCCCAAGGGCGTGCTCCTGGTCGGACCGCCCGGCACCGGCAAGACCCTGCTGGCCAAAGCCATAGCCGGCGAGGCCGGGGTGCCTTTTTTCAGCCTGTCGGGATCGGATTTCGTGGAGATGTTCGTGGGCGTGGGCGCGGCCCGGGTCCGCGACATGTTCCAGCAAGCCCAGGCCAAGGCCCCTTGCATCGTGTTCATCGACGAACTCGACGCGCTGGGCAAAACCCGCGGCAGCAGTATCGTGGGCGGACACGACGAGCGGGAGCAAACGCTCAATGCCCTGCTGGTCGAGATGGACGGTTTCAGTTCCAACAGCGGCGTGATCGTCATGGCCGCCACCAACCGGCCGGAAACACTCGATCCTGCCCTACTGCGGCCAGGACGGTTCGACCGCCACGTGCTCGTTGACCGGCCCGACGTCCTGGGGCGGGAAAAGATTCTGCAAGTCCACGTACAAAAGGTGAAGCTCGACAAATCGGTCGATCTGAAAGAAGTGGCAAAGATCACCCCCGGCCTTGTCGGCGCCGATCTGGCCAACCTGGTCAACGAGGCCGCCCTGCTGGCCGCCCGGGCGAACAAGTCCGCAGTGACCATGATAGAGTTCAACGAGGGAGTGGAACGAGTCATCGCCGGGCTGGAAAAACGGCAGCGCGTAATGCACGCCGACGAAAAACAACGCGTGGCCTATCACGAAAGCGCCCACGCCCTGGTGGCCTATTCCTTGCCCAATACCGACCCGGTGCACAAGGTGTCGATCATTCCCCGCGGGCTGGCCGCCTTGGGCTACACCATGCAACGGCCTGAAGGCGATCGCTACCTGCTGACGCAAAGTGAACTGCAGTCCCGCATCCAAGTGCTGCTGGCCGGAACCGTGGCCGAGGAAATTATCTACAACGACATATCCACCGGCGCGCAGAACGACCTGGAACGGGCCACCGAAATCGCCCGCAGCATGGTAATGGATTACGGCATGAGCCCCTTGGGCAGGATCACCTATCGGGAGAACCGCCGTTCGCCATTTTTGGTCGGAGCGGATGATTTCGCCCGCGACCGCAGTCACAGCGAACAGACCGCGCGTGAGATCGACGAGGAAATCCGCAAGATCGTCAATCAATCGCTGGAAAAAGTCCGCCACGTGCTCGAAACCCGGCGCAAAGCCCTGGTGGCCATGGCCGAACGGCTGATCGAAAAGGAAGTGATCGATAACGCCGAGCTGAAAGAACTGGTCGAATCGAACTCGCCCAGTCCCATGATCGTGCCGGGCACGGATGAAACGCCAAAACGCCGCTTAACCGAAGATATTGCTCCGCCGGAGACCAAAGCGGATAGTGGTTAGAGTCTTTGTGTCGAGATTTGAGCGCATTTTGCGTGAATGTTTTTTTATTGCAAATCGAAAATTGCAAATTTAACAATCAAAACCATTTGTGCGACTCGCCTTCAGCCTTCATCTTTTTTGATAAAACATGCCCAGCAGGCGCGGTAGAGAATTAAGATGAGTAATGCGGCGGCGGTGGCGGCGATAAAACCTATGGGGCTGATGGGATTGAATTGCCGGCCTTGAAGGAGCCAGGATAGGACCAAGAGTCCCATCAGGCTGCCGAGGATTCCTAAAAGCAGTGCGCCTAAGGGACTGGAGGGTTGGCGCACGGGCAGGATCAGCATGGCCAAGAGTCCGGAAAGGGTGCCGAAACCCACCCAGATCAATACTACGTTGACCCAGTGTTGAGCCGTTTGTGAAAGTTCGAGTTCGGGCATGGCGATAGCTGGATTATGTTGGGGCGGCAGTTAAACTGCCGCCCCAACATAATGTTGCTTGAAAAATCCCGGAAGCTGCCGACGTCCAAAGCGTACGGCCGAGGCGGCACATTGCACCTTGGACGCCGGCAACGCCGGGCGCCGTCCCCCCAAGTAATCGACGGCAAGTGTTTCGGACGATCAGGGTTGAACTGCAGCAGGGGGCGGCGACGGATAAGACGTAGACGGATTAGGATTGCTGGCTTTCATGGCGGCCGCCTCCCGAGAGAGCTTCATTTCCGGTCCGGCCGGGAAGTATTGTACGTCATCCGTCAGGTAATAGGGGCTGGGCAGGGTCTGGCCGCCGACATCGACCTGGCAGCCGGTCAGACCTAGGGCAATTAAGGCACCCATGCAAAGCAATAAGGCTCCAAAGGGGTGACGTCGTTTATTTTCACCCTTCATTACCCACCTCCGTGAAATTTTTGGGAACTTAACTATATTACCCATTTTTCCCAATTGTTTCTGAACACAAAATCACTCTTGCCGATACAATCGGTGCAATCGTTATCGTCAAAATAAGGCGGACGACTTTAACGCCAATGCCGGATAGGCTAAGGGCGTAAGTTGAATGGAGAGTGCTATCCGCTGTATAATTGCCGTAATATGATAGTATTATGGAACTTATTAACGTTTGCCTGAATGATGATCCCTCTATGATTGGAGCAGGTATGGATAGGCGAAATGGCACGGCCGCCGGCGGCTTGAACATAATCAACTGGCATCTTGTCGGCCTGATTGTAATGTTCATCAGTCTGTGGGTGGTTTCTTCGTCCATTTGGGCTCAGACTGGCGAACGCGGCGCGCCTAGCCCCTCGTATTATACGGTCCTCCGCGAGTTATACGCGGGCGATTACAAGAACGCCCTGGATGGTTTTCAATCCGAGGCCCGAAGCTGTATCAAGGCCGGCCAGTCGCGCTGGATCGACTCGATCTGTTACGAGACCATGATCGGCGAATGTTACTACCAGATGGGCGTTCTGGACGAGGCGTTGAAACATTACAGTTCAGCCCTGGAGCTTTCGACTGCTTTTCCCGATTGGATGACCCAGGTGCAATTCCCGCAGCAGATTCGCGCGGCAGGCCCGCACAAGCTGTATCCCTGGGGCGCCAGTACCCGGCGCTCGGTATTGGGCTCCTATCCTTCGTCGATGTTGATCGGCCAAGGGCAGACCGTTACCGCACAGGCAAATCAGAAACTCAGCATACTGCAGCAGGCCGTTCTTTATCCCATTCGGCCGCAAGAGATTATCCGCTGCACCGCGTTGGCGATTCGCCGCCGCACGGAATTGCTGGGGCCGATATGCAAAAACGATCCTTTGACGGAAAGGGTGGCAAGCGCGTTGACGCGCCAGATAACACAGCCCAATAACTGGTCGGAAGCATGGGCCGACCTGGAGCGCGGGTTGGCGTTGATCGCGGCTGGAAAAGAAAGCCAAGGCCAGCCCTTGTTGCAGCGGTCCGTGCTTGTGGAGGGCGAATTCGACCATCCCATGACGTGCATCGCGCTATTAGAATTGGGGCGGTCGGCGCTCATGCGCGGCGAATATCCGGCGGCCTTGCAATCGTTTGAAGAGGCAACTTACTCGGCGGCCGATTATTCCGATTACGGCGTATTGGAAGAGGCCTTCCGCTACGCGGCCTTGACGCATCTGTTGACCAACCGCAAAGATTTTTACGCCCCTTTGAAAACCGCGTTCCTATGGGCAAACAAGGATTTACGGCAGTTGCGGGCGTCGTTGGCGCTTTCCGCGGCGGAAAACTACTCAGTATTGGAACAAATCAAGGAAGCCGGCGTCATGCTCGACGACGCACGGATCGTTCTAAGCCAGCGCAGGGCAATCGCGGGCCGGCTGGGCGGACGGTTCAGTTATCTCAGTGCGCAGGTATTGTTCCAGCAAAGAAAAAATCAAGAAGGGCAAAACGCTTTCAACGCGGCGATGGATTACATGAAGCATGGATCGCGCCGCCTGCTGCAAATCGCCTTGGCCGACAATCGTTATACCAGCGGCGACGACCCTTCGCGTGTGGCGATGGATTACTATAATGAACTCCTCCGCGACCCCCTGCCCGGCGATTGGACCATGGACCCCATGGAAACCCTGGCGGTGCTGCTTGTGCCGCATCCGCTTTCGCTGGAGCATTGGTTCGAGGCCGCCATGGACCGTCGGGATTACGAAACGGCGTGGGAGATCAGCGACCGTGCGCGGCGGCATCGTTTTTTCAGTTCGCTTGAGATGGGCGGGCGATTGGAATCGCTCCGCTGGATTTTGGAAACCCCGGCCGAATTGCTCGATCAGCAAGCGCTCGTACAGCGCCAGGATTTATTATCGCACTGGCCGCAGTACGCCCAGATTTCGCAGCAGGCCCGGGCGATCCGCGCGAAACTGGCCGATATGCCTTTGGCAACCGAGGATCAGGCCCAGCGCAAAGAGCAGTCCAAATACTTGGGCGAACTATCTACGCTCAGTGCGCAACAGGAAGTCATGTTGCGGGAAATCGCGCTAAGGCGCGAGCCGGCGGCCATGATTTTCCCGCCGCAAAGAAGCATCGCGGAAATCAAAAGATCATTGCCCAAAGGTCATGCAATACTGGCTTTCTTCATCGCCAATCGACGGCTGTATAGCTTGTTGATGAGCAATTCCGATTACAGTTATTGGGAAGTCGGTTCGCCGCCGGCGCTCGTGAAACAGATCAAGGATTTTCTGCACGACATGGGGCAGTATCAGCAAAATCACGAACTGACGTTGAAGGAATTGGCCGACGGAAAATGGAATCAATCGGCCGCAAAGACCCTGGACGCGTTGTTGAAAGGGTCACGAGCCGATTTTTCCAAATCCTTCGAGGAACTGATAATCGTGCCGGACGGAATCTTGTGGTTCCTGCCCTTCGAGGCGCTGCAAGTGACCGCGGACGGCCAATCGCAATCGTTGATTTCCCGATTCCGCATCCATTACGCGCCGACCATATCGTTGGCAATCTCAACGCAGGCGCGGCGCCTGAAGCCGGCGGGCAATACAGCGGTAATACTGGGAAAACTCTTCCCACGCGACGATGAATCCGTGTCAAAGGCGGCTTTCGACCGCCTGGCGGCCGCCCTGCCGGGCACAGTTGCCTTGAAATCGCCTCCGCCCGGACCGACCGCGGACTACAAACTGTTTTTCGATCGCCTGATAGTCTTGGACGACCTGTCGATCAACGATCAAGACCCTTACGGCTGGACGCCGGCGCCGATCGACCGGGGCAAGTCGGGCGCAACCCTGGCCGATTGGATGGCCCTGCCCTGGGGAGGGCCTCAGCAGATCATCCTGCCCGGTTTTCACACCCCGGCCGAAGACGCCATGAAAAAACCACCCCGCGGCACGCCGGGCGATGAAGTATTTCTATCGGTGTGTGGATTAATGTCCTGCGGGGCGCGGACGATACTGCTTAGCCGCTGGCGCACGGGCGGGCAATCGAGCTTCGACCTGGTTCGGGAATTCGCCCAGGAGTTGCCGCACACTTCGCCCTCCGACGCCTGGCAGCGGGCAGTAATGCTGGAAAGCGGCTCTCAGTTGAACCTTGAGGCCGAACCGCGAATCAAGCACGCTCAGAGCGATGAAACGCCCAAGGCGAATCATCCCTTTTTTTGGGCGGGCTACATGTTGATAGACAGCAGTCAGGTTTCTCAAAAACCCGAGCCTAAGCCCGGGGAACCGGCGGAAAAACTCAAAAAGTCCGACGCTCCGGAAGTGAAACCCGCGGAAGCTGAAAAACGCCCAGAAAAGGCAAAGCCGGAAAAGCAGATCAAGAAAAAATGATCCGCCGCGGTTGCCGGGAGCAATGCGGATAGTATATCATTCATTTATTGATTCTCGGATAATTAACGTCGAATTAATAACCTAAGTTTTGGATAAAGTATGGTGATATTTTGCCCCGGAGGGGCTTAGTCGTGTAGCCGGCGGCGTTAGCCGCCGGGAAAGAGGATACGCAAATACAAAAGCCCTGAAAGGGCGACATTGAAGTGGAAAACGCCTATCAATGCCGCCCTTTCAGGGCTTGATCCGCCGTTTGGTCCTGTACCAGGGACTCACGTCCCTGGCTACACGACTAAGCCCCTCCGGGGCAATAGACAGATTCGTATAGCAAAGCTCAGGTTAATGATATAGCCCGGGCACTTATGCCCGGAGTTTTTGATGTTCTGCATTATGGATTTGGAGGTTTCAAGATGCGTTTTCGAAATCAGATTATATTCACGGCGATATTATTAGCCCTGGCATTTTCCGCGGCCCCGGTCCGGGCGGCCGACGACGGGCAAGAAGACCTGGATAAGGCCACAGAAGCTAAATTGTCGGCTACAACCCTGACCGATTTGGGAGAAGTCATCCGGCTGACTGAAAGCGCGCTGCAAAAAGGGCTTGACAAGTCGAACACCGAGTTCGCCAATAAACTTCTGGCCTCGACCCTGGTGCAGCGGGCAACGGCGGTCACGGCGACGATTCAAAAAAGTTTTCCATCCGATCAGCGCTGGCCGAATTTCAGGCAGTTTGCCCTATTAGACCTGGAAAAGGCGATCAAACTGGATCCCAAGCAACCGCAGGCCCTGATTTTAATCGCCCAACTGAATTTGCTTCCAGAAGGCGATGAAAAGCGGGCCAAGGAAGCCGTCGATCAAGCCGTCGAATTCGCCGCCGACGATCCCCCGGTCCACGCTAAATCGCTTGTGTTGCGCGCCGAAATGGAAAAAAATCCGGAAAAGCGCCTGACCGATCTGAACGAGGCGGTGCGATTGGCGCCCAACGACGCCAACATCATCGGCACCCGGGGCATTGTTTTTGCGGGTCTGAATAAGCTCGACGAGGCTTTAGCCGATCTGAACAAGGCCATTGAACTGGATTCGGGAAACGCGGCCACCTACGAGGTAAAGGCGGTGATTCTGGTGGGGATGAAAAAGTATGACGAGGCCCTGGCGGCCCTCGATCAGGCCCGGAAACTGGTCCCCAATTCCATCGGACCCTTGCTGCGAATGAGGCAAATACATGTATTGCAGAAAAAACTCGACGAGGCCCTTGAAGACCTCAACAAGGCGGTGGCGCTTGATCCCAGCAACGCCGACTTGCTCTTGCTTAGATCTTCGCTTTTTCTGGAAAAGGGCGACAAGGAAAATGCCCTGGCCGACGTCAAGGCAACAGTCCAATTGTTACCCAAGAATGCCACGGCCATTCGGGCTTACGCGGTGATACTGACCGAGATGGGCAAATTCGACGAGGCCCTGGCCCAGGCCGAAAAGGCGCGGAAACTCGAGCCGAATAATCCCATTCCGGTTTTGCAAATGGGCATTGTCTACGTCAAACAAAAACGATCGAACAAGGCGATCGAAATCTATAGCGAATTCCTGAAAGAACATCCCGACGACGCCACCATCTTGTACGCCCGCGGCGACGCATTCCTGAACGTGGGCAAGCAGGCCGAGGCCGTGGCCGATTATGAAAAGGCTTACAAGGATAAGATTTTATCGAAAGACTCGGGATTGTTGAACAACTTCGCCTGGGTGCTGGCCACTTCGCCGGATGAAAAACTTCGCGACGGGAAGCGGGCGGTTAAAATGGCCACCGAGGCCTGCGAATCGACCGAGTACAAGCAGGCCCATATCCTCAGCACGCTTGCCGCTGCCTATGCCGAAAGCGGCGACTTCGACAGTGCCGTCAAGTGGTCGACCAAGTCCGGGGAGATCGGAAGCAAGGATCATGCCGAGGATTTCAAGAAGGAATTGGAAACCTACAAAGCCAATAAGCCCTACCGCGAAGTGCTTTCCGAAAAGGAAGAGGAAAAATCCGAAGAGAAACCGGCTGCCGGCCAGGAAAAAAAGGAAACCCCCGAGAAAAAGCCGGCGCAACCGGGCGAAAATGTTTCCCAGCCGGAAGAAAAACCCGCCAAACCCAAGGAAGCGGCCGCCGAGGTCATCAAACCATTTAACGGCAAGAATTTGGAAGGTTGGAACTTGAAGCAGCCGCGGAATCAGAGCAAATGGACCGTGGGCGCGGCCCAAGTCGACCCGCAAAATCCCCAGGGCCTGATCGTTTCATTGCCCGGCGAGCGGCTCGGCGAACTTATCAATCGCGAATTGAATAGCGTGGATATTTATACCGTTTTGAAATTCGGCGATTGCAACATCGAGTTGGAGTTCATGATTCCCAAGGGTTCCAACTCCGGCGTGTATGTAATGGGCGAATACGAGATTCAGATTCTGGACAGTTTTGGAAAAAAGGAGATGACGCCGAGCGATTTAGGCGCGATCTACGAGGCCGCCGCGCCGAAGCTGAACGCGGCCAAGGCCCCGGGCGAGTGGCAAAGTCTGGCCATCGAGTTTCAAGCCCCGCGTTTTGAAAACGGCGAGAAAACCGCCGGCGCACGTTTCGCAAAGGTGACGCTTAACGGGCAGGTCATCCACGAGAACGTGGAAATGAAAGCCCCCACGCCCGGCGGACTGACCGGCAAGGAAGCCGCGCAAGGGCCGCTTATGTTTCAAGGCGATCACGGCCCGGTGGCCTTTCGGAATATCAAAATAACCTTGCCCGGCGGGGAGAAAAAATAAATAATGCGTTCGGCCGGGGATTAAAAGGGAAATACCTCGTCTTTCTCTTTCTCCTTATTTTGTTCTTTATCATTCGCCTTATCTTGATCTTTATCTTGATCCACATCTTTCGGCTTTGGCGGGGGATTGGGCAGCAGCGAATCGGTTTGGAAAATGGGCAAATAGCGGTAATAGACTTCGAGCGTAAGGGTGTTAAAGGCGGTGGTCATCAGCCGGCCGCCTTTTTCGCCCCAGATGTCGAAGGTAGGCTCAAGCGGATTCCAACTGCCCGTGGCGCAGCCTTGTTTCTCTTGACTTTCGATAAGTATGCGGCGCATCTTGCGGTTCCAGGCGTCCCATTCCGGTCCGCCGAAATTGTGCATGGTCAGCGTGGCATAGTACCAATAATATGAGTTCCGCAGTATCTGGTCGTCGGGAAGATTTTGCAGAAGGTATTGCTTGCCTTCGAGCATGGCGGGATCCTTCGGATCTATGCCAAAGTATTGCGTGCATAACATGCCTATGGCGGTCCTGGTGGGAGTCACCTGGTCGTAAGGCTGATAAGAGTACAGGCCAAGATGTTCGCCCTTAGCCACCGCATGGAACCATTTTTTGGCATTGTCGAAAACGATTGAATCCACGGCTATACCGGCCAATTGGGCGCTTTTTAAGGCCATCACCTGCCAGCCGGTGACCGAGGTGTCGCCGGGCATGCCCGGAAAATATCGCCACCCGCCGGTGGATGGATTTTGGGCCCGAATGATGTAAGCCACTCCCTTTCGCGCGGCCGATCCTATATGTTCGTCATGGGTCATGCCGTAAGCTTCGCACAGGGCCAAAGTGGCCAGGCCCTGGGCGTACATGGGTTGCTCGGAGTTGGGGGCCAGATTGCCATCTGCTGTTTCTTGTCTGGCGAGCCAGGTTAGTCCCTTGGAAATGGTTTGCTGGTATATACCTTTGGATTTATGGGTTTGACCGGCTGCCAAAAAAGGCAGCAGGGCCATGGCCGTGGCGGCCTCGTCGGAGCGGATTGCACCCGGCCCGGAGCACACGCCGTTTTTACATTGATGCCTGAAATCCAAGCTCCATTTGCCTGAAGGGGTTTGATGGCGATAGAGCCAGTTAAGCGCAGCGCCCACGGCTCGTTCGGAGGCCTTGGTCCCGCCGAACGCGCCGGCCAGCGCCTCACGATGTCCCTTTCCTCGGTTGCCAAAACCTTCCCCTTGTCCGCCGACGCCGGGCTTATCGCCCAATCCGGCGCCAACGCCCACGCCGCCTTTTCCGGCCGGGCCGGGCAGATTCTTTACGCTGAATCCGCCCAAGCCGCCAAGTTGCGGCCCTTTCAGATCAGCGGCCGATCCGCCGCCGGCTTCCACGAATTCCGGCGAATCGTCGTAATAAATCGCCGTTTGCGAGGCGATGGGCTTGGTCTCGAACATGCCGAGGGTTTCGGCGTTTAACTCGGTG
>JBEKFZ010000012.1:0-66516 GCA_050013075.1 Thermoguttaceae bacterium
ATCGCTGGGCCTCCGTTCGAACGTCTGTTTCGCAAAACTCAACATTCGAACGACCCAGCGACTTTGCTCCAATATCAATTCCTATTCATGTTGCATTTGAAGTTGGACACCACCATTGTTAATCAGAGTTGTTATTATTATCTTTCTATCCGCTAAATAGTTTGCAAGAATGTGGAAAATATCTGCAATTTAGGGCCGTTCAGAGTTCGTCCGCCTTTCGTTGTAAACGGGGGCCGCAATTTTTATCCCGAAGGGATTGCGTATGGTAGCCCGGGGTTGCCGCGCAGCGGCTACCCCGGGATAACGGTCACACGCAACTGTTTCAACCCTGAAAGGGTTGCGGAGTGTGGCGTCCGCCTCTCCGAAACCCGGTTGGGGTATTGTTTTTTCGTTCCTTTTTGCCCCAGGGTAGTCGCTGCGCGACAACCCTGGACTATCTTATTACAAGCCCTTCGGGCTATTCGAAGCGTCGTAACTCCCTACGCAGCAAGGTTCCAAAAAGCAGACGGACTCTTCACGGTCCTTCAACCCGCCGCCCCCGCCAACACCCCGTCGCCGCTCCGCAGCTTGAACGCATGAGCCATTTCCTCCCATCGCACATGCCCACGGCAAGCATGGGCATGACATCGGGAAAAGTCGTTGGCCTAATTTCAATTAAATCAATAATGATAACGGCAGGCCAATATGCGAATGCAATTTTCAGTAACTTGATAAACCAGACGATGCTCTTGGTCGATTCGCTTCGACCAGCAACCCGCCAATTCGTGCTTCAGCGGTTCGGGTTTGCCTTTACCGCCGAATGGATCCCGTTGGCTCTCTTGAACCAGTTCCAGAATGCGCAAAGCCTTCTTACGGTCCTGGCGAACCCAATATGTCAGATCTTCGACCGCCGAAAGGTCAAATTCCAGCTTGCGTTCGGGCTTCATCCAAGGAAATTCCCTGCTGCCGCTGTTTTGCCGCCAAAATCCGCCCCTTCATGGCTTCGCTTTTCAAAAGATAAGCGGTTTCCTTTTCCGATTCAATCTCGCGCCACAACTCGATCGGCACGATCACGCTAACAGGGCGCCCTTCGGCATCGGTAACGTATTGAACTTCGCCCGGAGATTCCATGTAACACCTGAGAAAATGGTCTTTGAATGGCATTGATTATAACACAACGTTTATTATAAACCAGTCGTGCCAAGATCGTCAATTAACATACTCGTTTATGAATTGGCCATGACATCGCCAAAATCACCCGTCCCGGATAGATGATATTATGTAGCGAATGGCGTCTGCCTTTGTTGTTATACACATCTTTTCTGGATCGGATTCGAATATGAGGGCCGTTCACGGCCCCTTCCGCCGTAGGCGGTATTAGGCCCGGCGTTTACGCCGGGTTGGCTAGGCGGCCCATACCATTTTCTTTTCCTAAAGGCCCGTTCACGGGCCTTCAACTTGCCGCCCCAGGCAACACCCCGTCGCCGCTCCGCGCCTTGAACGCATTAGCCATTTTCTCCCATCCCACATGCCCACGGCAAGCGTTGGCATGGCACCAGGCATTTAGGAACTCTAACAAAACCTCCCCTCGCCCTTTGGGAGAGGGTTAGGGTGAGGGCAAAAAAGCCACTTTAATACAAAACACTCTTCATTCAATTAGGGTTTTGTTAGAGTTCCTTAGTTATATTCACCACCATTTACCAGTTTTTATATTCTCTATTAGTCCGAGAAACAAACCAGCGATTAAACAAACTATTCCAGATATGAGCAATAAACTTTTTGATCCCGAATTAAATTCATACCAATCTCCTGTCGTTCTGTAATAGGCAATTAGACCTAGTATCAATAACCCAATAATAACCAAGGCGTACTGAAGCGGACTTTTGTCCTCTCTGAGTTTGTGACCACAGGATGGACAGTTTCTTGCACTTGAACTGACTTCGTGTTGACATTCTGGACATTTTATTAAAGCCATTTTTGCATCCTTTTTGCTAAGACTGCATATAGCACTGAATTTTATATTTTCATTTGCAGGATTCTGAACTTTGTTTAGTATAGGTTGTGGGGTGCGCCTTGTCCAGCATTGTGTTTAGAGTGATTATACACCGCCCACTGTCCACCAATCACTTCATATCTCCGTGTCCTTCGTGCCCTTCGTGGTGATTTTTCCTCCACGTTTTTCACTTACCGTTCTTCCCGCAATGTCATTAGCAGCGGGGCTTGCAATACTCTTGTTGCGGCGAGCAGACCAAAGATCAGGCCGACTGCTAAAACTAGTGCTAACGTGACAGCCAGCGAGAGCCAGGGGATCGAGGCGTCGTGATTTATGAGATGGGGCAGGATGGCGACTAGGGCGGCGAGAATGCCGCAGACTAGTCCGGCCAGAAGTAGGACAAAGTTTTCTAAAAGAACCAGGGCGGCAAGTGTGCGACGGCGGAAGCCGGCGGCGCGGAGTAGGGCTAGTTCGCCGCGGCGCTCCACTACGTTTCGCAGTTGCACTGCGGCAAGGCCCAGGGTGCCGAGCAATAGCCCTAGTCCGCCAAGGCTTTGAAATGTGGAAAGATACGTGTTTTGCACTGCCAGGAATGTGGCCAGGCGCTCGGCGGTGGTCTCGGCCGTCAGTCCGTAATCGCTCAGGGTGCGCTCCAAGATGGTTTGCACCGTTTTGGTTTTATCAATAGGAGTCTCGATTAAAAAGAAACCATATCCGGCGATTTGCGGAAATAATTTGAGCATATTATTTTCACTAACTAGCAGATCGCCTTGAAAGATGCTGTTTGCCAGCAGGGCGACGACTTGCAATCGGATTTTATTGCCCAAATCGTCGGATATTTCAAAGATTTCGCCCGGTCCTTGCCATAAATTAAGGGAATAGTTGGCCGTGTTTTTTTCCAGGATCACCGGCACGCGGGGCACGCCGTCTGGGTCTTGGCCGAGGTCTTGCTGTAATAGAGTCCAGGGATTTTTACATTCCGGCGGAGCATCGGCCCAGGCAAAACCGCCGCGTTCGATAAATTGTCGCGCCAGGCCCAACAAGCGCGGCCGGCCGGGGCGGTAAAGGTTAAGACAACTGGCGTCGTCGCCGGGCTTGACTCGCAAGGCACACACCGTGCACCCGGCAAATTGTTTTTCATCACCGTCGGAAAAACCCAATTCAACTCGGCCTTGGTGGGTGTCGAGGTTTTGATAGATCGGCTGATCGGTTTCGGCCGCAAGGCTGAATCCGCCGTTGCCGCTTTCAAGGGCGGGAATTTGCCGCGTAAGATCAAGGCGGAATGCGCTCACGGCCACAATCAGAAAACAAGCGGCGGCCACCAGGGCCAGGGTCAGAGTGCTTCGGCCCGGATTTCGCGCGGCGTTGCGCAAGGCCATGCGCAGGAGATTTCCCCGGCCCACGGCCACGGCCGGTCCAGTGCGCCCGGATCGAAGCCGGATCCACGCCAGCCCCAGCAAGCTGAGGAGCACTAGGGCGCCTCCGCCGAAAAAGGCGGCCGCTTGATAATCTTCTCTAAGACCGCCCAGCAATAAAACCAAAACAGTTCCGGCCACCAAAAGGATCAAAACAAGTTCAGCCCAGCTTATCCGGGGCGACAGTTCAACTGTCGCCCCAACGCTTTTGACTTTTGGCCCAACGCCCTTGACTGTCGCCCCAATGAACTCGGAAGAGGTTTGCCCTGCCAGCAGGCGGCGGGGTTCGATCCGGGTTATACCGCGGACCGAAAAGGCAATGGCGGCCATGGCTATCAGGATTCCACTTACCAATCCAATAATGAGACTGAGCGGCGTAATGTATAACCGCAAGAATGGCGTTACGATGGCGGCCAGCCACCAGGTTCGCAGGCCAAGTAGCATAAGGGCGGCATAACCGATGCCAAGTATCAAACCAAAAATGCCTCCAACCAGTGCGATAATAAAACCTTCGCCTAAGAGTATTCGCCGCACTTGCCTGCGCTTTAATCCGAGGGCCGATAAAATACCGATCTCCCGGGCGCGCTGTTCCACGCCCAGGCGGAACAACAGCAGCACCAACATCACCGCGGCGGCAATGATGAAAAAACTAAAGGCCAAAAACAGGACGTTAAAGGGCGTTGTGCCGGCAGCGGCGGCCAAGGCCTGGCGTTTGACGGGCTCGAACATCAGGCCGAAGGCGGCGGGATCCAAGGCGGAGAACTGTTTTTCCAAGTCTTCCAATGTTGTTCCCGTCGGCAGTCGAAGGCGTAGTGAGGTAGTATGCCCGAAACGGCTGCCCCATAAGCGCCGGCCGGTCTGCAACGAAACGAACGCCTTTGGCGTGGGGCCGTGTTGGTTCCAGTATTTTTCGTCTTGGGCGCGGATCCGCCCGGCATCGAATGGGAATGGCGGATCCCAGTCGGACATGGTCGATTCGTCGGTCACGCCTTTTACGGCTGGGGTCAATGCGCGGTCGTCGGCCGCTCCGGCCAGTTGGACCACGGCGGCCAGGCGGAATGTTTTTGTAGTTTCCCGGATTTGTCCTTGGGCGCTTTCCGCTTGGAAATAGGCGACTGAGATTTGATCGCCGAGTTTGGCTTTCAGGTCTTCGACCGCCCAGGAGTTCAGGGCGATTTCGTCATCCTTTAACGGCGGCAGGGGATTTCCGTCAACGGAAAGAAACGGCCCCAGCGGCGCCTGGTCGGTGAAGTCGATGGCGGCAATCGTTGAATAAGGGATTTCCCGCCGGCCCTCACCGACGGGTACCATGCTCGGCATGGTCGGTTGGTCAGCGATGGTGTTGGCCAAGTAGGTAAAAGCAGGTTGGATGACAATCCCTTCCGACAATTTATTATTCAGTATTTTAACTATTTCCTTTTCCGCGCCGGGTTCTAATATCATTCGACTGGAAGTAATGTTTATGTAGCCCGGCGGGGTCTTTTCAATGCTCAGTCCCAGATCGGTCAATTTCGGACGCAGCATATTTTGCGCCTCGGAACCGGCGGCGGATGAAGGCTCTTGCCCGTTGTTTTGCAGATGCACAAGAATGGCATTCGCCCGGCCGGGTTGATCGAGACGCTCTTGCAACCACTGTAGTGCGACATAGGCATTTAGCGGCATGTGCTGCGTGGGCCTTAGCCCGAAACGTCCAAGTCCATCGGCGGGAATAACGCTATTTACCGTAAGGCGAAAACTTTGCACGGTGTCGCGTTTTTGGCCCAAGGCGCTGTCGGCGGGAATGGCGCCCGGGCGGGGCAATCGCAGCATCACTTCATCGCCCAGTTTCACGGCAAGTTTTTCGGCCAAAGGGCGATTCAGCGCGATTTCCCGCACATCGAGCAAAGGCGCCGGCATTGGACCAGCGCCTAATTGCCAAAATCGCTTATCGCAGCCGATAAGCTGCACGCGATTTGCCCGCAGCGGCGCTTGCCGAAGGGGATTTTCCATTGACGCCGAAAGGATGATGGCCGGGGCGGAAAATTCATCGGCCAATTGCGCGCGGAAAAAATGATCGGACTGAACCGCCTCATCAATCCGGCCGAGTCGGTCCAGGGCCAGATAGCGCAGGCTGCCGCGCATCGAGTCGCCCACCAACAGAGCGCCTGTCAGAACCGCCGTGCCCACGGCCACACCACAGGCCACGGCAAAATTCATGCGCCGGTGATGGAAAAAAGAAGCCAGGATCAGCCGTAGGATAGACATGGCTAGTAGGGATTGGTGCGTTTTACGCACCCTACGATTATATTCCTCTGAGCGGTTCGGGAAGTGTGAAGCGGATTTGTTCTTCTTTGGCAACGCGGGATTCGATCGTGGCATTAAAGCGTTCCTTCAGCAGCGCCACGCATCGGCGGACCACGGCGTCCGGTGCGCTTGCGCCGGCCGTGACGGCGATGGTTTCGCCGCCCGTGAACCAGGTGAAGTCGATGTCGTCAGGACCGTCGATCAGGTGGGCGGGCGTGCCTTGCGAACGGGCCATTTCGGCCAAACGCTGACTGTTGGAACTATTGCAGCTTCCAACGACAATGACCATATCTGCCTCCCGGGCGAGCGTCCGCACCGCTTCCTGCCGATGCTGGGTGGCGTAACAGACGTCTTCCCGGACAGGGCCGACTATGTGCGGAAATCGCTGCCGAAGCCGGCCGATGATGTTGGCGGCATCGTCGACCGACAAGGTGGTTTGAGTTAAATAAGCTACTTTGACGGTGTCGGGCAAATCGAGCCGACCGACGTCATCAGGCGATTGCACAAGCACGATCGATTGCGGGGCCTCGCCCAGGGTTCCCACTACCTCGTCATGGCCTGCATGGCCAATCAAAATGATAGTGTAGCCTTGACTGGCAAAACGAATGGCCTCGGCATGTACTTTGGTCACCAGTGGACACGTGGCATCGATGGTTATCAGGTTTTGCAAAGCGGCCTGTCGGCGAATTTCAGGCGGGACTCCATGGGCAGAATAGAGTAAATGGGCACTATGGGGGACTTGAGATAAATCATCCACAAAAACCACGCCCTGCCTGCGAAAGTGCTCCACGACCCAGCGATTGTGTACGATTTCGTGATACACGTAAATTGGCGTACCAAAGGCCTGAATTGCCAGGTTCAGGCTTTCAACGGCCATATTCACACCGGCACAAAATCCGCGTGGAGCAGCCAGTATGATGTGCATGGTTTCCTCACTTGGCGGAACTTTTAACTTTATTACGTTTTTCCTACCTAAGAAAAATCGGGCTTGGGCCAGTTTATATCGGTTCTGGGTCTTTCCGTTAGCTAATGTAACCCGCGTGGTATCCCAACACAACACAACCTTTGCTCCTAGATGATGCAACATAATATTCACGTCCCTAGCATCCATTAGTAACGCAGCCTCATCGGACATTGGGTCCTGATATAAGTGCGCCACGGTGGGTAGCTTCCCTTTGACTGGAACCGAAACTGCACGCTTGTCAAAATCGTCCCACCACTCGGCCAATGCTTTCAGATCGTCACGGCTGTAGCCATTCGCAGGTTGCTCTTCACCGGACAACTCTAATTCCAGTTTTTCTAAACTATCACGCATCGCTGTAATCTCAGCGTCTATTTCCTTTCTAGTCCGGGCATCGTTCGATAGCATCACATTCCGAGTTGCTATCTTTATCTTCGCTGCCAGATCATCCCGATCTTTCACGGCCTGCGCCCTATGCTCGGCCCGTTCACGATTCGGGTGGCGCAATTTCTCTGGCGGAGCGGTGAGCATCTTTTTTATATCTTTAATTTCTTCCCCAAGTTTCCGAAGTACAAACGGCAATATGTCGGATTCATTGATCCAGTACTGCTTACAGTCACCGTAGGCGGCGGGGGTCGAACAGCGATATACACGCTTTTTGCGGTCGTTCGGCTTACAACCATACATCGGTTTATTACAATGACCACAAAACAATATACCAGATAGTGGGTAGCCGTCAGCCCTTGGCCTGCGCCCACCTTTCAGAGAGAAAGAGGCAAGCCTCTTCTGCGCGGCAGCGAATGTCTTGCGGTCGATTAGAGGTTTATATGCCCCTTCTCTAAGAAACACGCCCTCGTCAGTTGCCACCCAGGGCTTTCGATCTTTGTCCTGGTATTGGGAAACTGGTACTACTTCTTGCTTCTCGTTGACGATATGAAATTGGCCTGTCTTCTTTTTATTGTACGTGAAGCATCCCAAGTACACCTGTCGCCGCAGTAGTTCCCGAATCGTGGGTACACTCCAGAGGCCCCCACCAGTGGCCGTAATCTTCTGCCGGTTGAGTTCTTCTGCAATCCAGTTCATAGACTTACAATCGTTAACAAACCAATCATAAATCTGCCGAACCACTTTCACTTGTTTCGGATCACCGTGCTTTAATCCTCCCTTGCCGTCATTTACAAAACCATAGGGTGCTCTGCCTCCGCTGCGCTTACCTTGTCTAGCAGCGTCAAGCCTGGCATTGGCAATGCGGCGGGATAATCGCGTACAATGTTCATGCGATGCCATAGCCTCCATTGCAATCTGCATCCATACTACCATCCCGCCCTCAAGGTCACGGCAACCTTGATTGACCGCGTGGATATAGCGAATACCAATTTCACGCAACGCCTGTACGTCGTGGACGGTTTCCCCCAGATCGGCACGGCTGAACCGATCCATGTCATCGACTAGGATTGCCTTTGCGCCGGTTTCCTTTAATTCATCGACTAGCTTTTGAAAATCCGGCCGCTCTGCCCCACGCTTCCACCCTGGCACGCCTTTGTCTTTTTCGTACCATCGGACAATTTCATAAACGGAATTGTCGTCCGGTGGAAGTAGTTTTTTGATTCTGCCTATTTGATCGGCAATGGACTTTTCGGTCCGTTCTTCATTGGTAGACTTCCGGCAGTAGCTTACGGCCGGGATTACCCGCTTGGGCTTTTTCTTAGACATGGCTTTGACCTTTCTAATGTGCTTTGACCGTGGGAAATAAACGAGGGGCGGCGGGCTGCCGGTCAAAGCAGATAGCAGCCCGGCATCGAGGAGCTACCCCGACGCCGTGCCGCCCGCCTTATTATAAACCGGCCCTGCTAGGCCGTAAACCCCTTATACCCCCTATAAAGGGACATATTTTCTGGGGAAAAGGTTCCCCCCGGCCTACACCTAGCCTAAAACACCCCGTTTAAAGGCCCTACGGCGTTGTTTTAAGGGCTTTAACGGGCTACCCTAGCCCCTAACCCTACCCGGCTACCCCGGCCTTAAAAACGTATAAAACCCATAGAAAATATCTGGTTTAGGGGTTTTCTTGCGTACAGCCCCGGCTTATACTAGCCCTTGTAGTGAACATCCGTTGACTACCGGAAACCCGGCCGATCCGGGCAACAAACTTAAAGGAGCGAAGCAATGGTCAAGGCGCAAGAGAAACCGGAAAAGGCAAAGCGGATCAACAGGTCCACAGCCGCTAACAAAGTTATTGCTGATATCAGCGGCAAGACATCGCTTAGTGAGTTGGCCAAAGAGGCCGACAGTCTGTTTACCGAATCTGGTGGCAAGCCCGATGTTCGTAAAGCGGGCTACTACGTTCGCAGGTCGTTGGAGACACTTGAAGCAATCGGAATCGTCAAGCTCACTCGCCCGACCGACATCATTGTTGAACGTATCAAAACAAAATAATCGGCCCGGCCAGCCACCTAAGCCGCCCCGCAATAATTGGAGCGAAGGATTATTGCGGGGCTTTTTCTTTTCTAGCTTCCACATACTGGTAAAAATCACCTACTGCTTTTTAATTGGTACCAGTTCCGGGTCTTTCAACTTAAAGCCATGCTTTTCGAGTTTGCATTTTGCGTCGTCCCGAATCTCGTGAGCACGTTGCTTATGATACCACAGGCACAAGGCTTCGTGAGCCTCTATGTCGGAGTCAAAATCGGGTGACAAATCGGGGATGATCATGTCTTCCCCACCATTAACACGAATTTTCAGAAACCACTTTTTGCCGATCTTCGCAATAGTGAATATCCGGTGTTTTTCGGGCAATGGCGGTTTTGCCGGCTCTATATGCATAGACATGCATGCAACAGGTTTTGGGAAAAGTAGTTCGCAATTTTGGTCTGAAAACACTAGTAGGTTTCCGTTGTCAAGGCGTTGCCAACCACCCTTTTCATACGGAGTCTCAAGAGAAGGGAGTTCGTCCTTTTGCATTTTTATTCTCCTTTTTTATATGGGAAAATTACCTAAACCAAGCTGGATTTTATCACATTTCCTGCAATTGACTTTATATGTCCAACTGGACATTATATGTCTAACTTGCTAGACTAGTACGTATGAACTCCATGCTTGAAATTGTACGGCGATGGATGGAAATAGATAAAGCCCTGGGAAGTCTCGACGGGTTGCATATTCCATCGATTGCTAAACGATTGAAAGTCAGCGAAAAAACAATCCGCCGTGACCTGGAAGTTTTCGAGGCAATCATCAACAGTCAACTAGATCGTGGCCTAGATGCGAATGGCTATAGGCATGTATGGTATTATCCAGGCCCTGGAGCAATATTTACTGATAATCTTGACTCACGTCTACGTAAGGCCATGCGTGAGATTGCATCGAAAAAATAATTCATACAAGTTAATCATCTCCACCATGCCGGCAACTTTGGCCGCTTCAATAACAATTTTTTGAGGTAGTAGTGAGTGGCCAACATAACATAGGGATTGCAGTCACCGTGCCCCCAGCTTATACTAGACGGCTGACAAGAGAACATTGGAGGAGCATAAAGACCAGACGCCAAACAGAAATACAATTTGAATTGACGCGCGTGCGTCAAGTTCTGCTTCACACCAAACGACCAATCTGAGCCAAGCTCTTGAACTGAAGAAGCAGCCTTGAACCACGCCCCGTGAGAACGGGGCGTCGGCTGGGCTGTTCTTCAGTGCCCCTTGGTCGGGGCGGTGTGAGCGGCTTGGTTCGACGCCCTTTTTTATTAGGTGGTTTTTTATCCTTTATGCAAAGGGGGTTAGCATGAAAAGCTATACGATCTTGGCCGGAATGGCTATTTTGATGTTGATGGCAGCAGTAACTTTCGGGCAGGAGCAGCCGAGCGCCTTAGAGATGCGTTTATGGACACCTGTCCGTAGCTCTATGGAAAGAGAAAAGCTGATCGCGGAGGAGCAAGATAAGCATCAGAAGGATTTGAAATCAGGCCGCGACTTGTTCGGAATTGACAAACGATGGAATACATCAGAGTTCGTCGGTACGTTATTAAAAAAACAACCCCCCGATTTCAAGGTTGGTGACTGGGGTTGTATATCAGGGTCATTCAAAGTATTCGACAAGGTTAGCAAAACCGAATGCTTAGTAACAATCAGATACGATGTATATACCGAACCACGCAATTCTAAACCCATGCTCCTCAAGGGCTTAGATATGTCTAAGGTAGTAGATGGCGTTGAGTTCATCCTTCAACACCCTGTTGCGATTCAAGATACCTACACATACTCAGCCGTCTCCGGCAACAACAAGACGGTTCTTGTTCTTGAATGCAATAGCGCAAAACTAAAAGAGATTGACGCGGAACTAAAGGCTAAGGATGATGCCGAACAACAGGCTGCCATCGAACAAGCAAAAGCAAAAAAAGAACGTGAAGCGGCGAAGTGGAGGAATTGGACTGATTCGACAGGCAAATATACGACCTATGCAAAATATGGTGGAATAGCATTTGATAAAGTAACACTGATAAAACAAGATGGTTCTAAAGTGCAATTACCACTTGATAAGCTATCTGATGAAGACCGGGAATGGGTTGCAAATCGAAGTAAGCATCTTTCATCCCCGCAAGATAACAGTCACAATTCCAGCCAATCAAAATAGGGCAGTGGGGTTGGCGGCGTGCGGGCGAAGAAGGGCCGTAGCCAACCCGCACACCACCGGGGCTTCAAGCCTCACGATTGTAACCAGCAATCGCCCCCTTTGCCCGTAAGGCGTTCGCTCCGTACGCCCTGGGGCTTGTTCAAGACCGGCAGGCTACCGGTCGGAGCTGAGTTTACCGGCTTCCCACCCCCGCAACTACAGGCTACGGATAGCAGGAAACGCCCGCCGGTTATCCGCGTTAAACTATCTCGCTTATCGTCCCGTCCGGGCCTTTCCGAAAGACCAGCCGCGGCATTCCCATCGACTCATTGCTACCTTTCGCCAAACCAATTCTTTGGCGAGTCTCTTCGTCCATTATTTCATCAACAGGCGCTTGCATCCTTGGGGCAGGGCCATATTGTCTATCGGTTGAATGATCGCCACCGATCTTGATCGGGCCGCCACCGTCGAAAGAATGATCGTTGGCATTATCGACAATATCAATGAACGTTCCGCCATCATCGGTAGTTGAAAATTGCAGACCGAGTCGTGGCATAGAATTGCCCTTGAGACAAAAACACTCCTGGACGCTGTTGGAGTCCACGATTTCGCTCTGGGTTCGGCCGTCTTGGTCGCGTGAAAAATTCAAGGTCAAGTGGGGCATTAGTTCGTCTTCTACATTCTGAGTAAACTCTGACATAAAAGTATTTCCTTCTGAAAAAGAGTTATCGGACGGGTATTGCTTGTCGAATTGCGACAAGCATTGCGGGCATAAGTAGCCGCGCGATTCGTTGTCGGTTATGCCGTCTGGCGGACGGCAGCATGAGGGGTTTGGTGGGTATCGCATGATCTTTCCTTGAAGATGAGTTTTTAGACTTCAATTCCAATAATCTCCGTTTGGTAGGCAATCAACTTTTCCCGCCGCTGTCGCTCTATCTCGGCTACTTCGGCCTCTTGCTCCCGCCGTACAACGGCACCGGGCAGTTTGCCGATCTGGGCATCTATTGACTTGACTTTCTCGCGGCGTTCCATAACGATAGATCGCAGCGCGCCCAGCCAAACTTTTCCGTCAGCGTCAGGCGGTTCCGGGCCGAATTCAGTTACATTCCATTGCCAAAGGTGGTGTACGGAAACGGAAACATTGCCGGGAAATTCGAGCAGCCTGGATTTCAAACTATGGAAATCAGTTTCTGCGCGCTGCAACTTGGCAAGGTGATATGCACGCTTGTTTTTCAATAATTCGCTAGGGTCTGTCGGGGGATCATACAAATCCTTCTGTTTGCCTAACGGGGATGGACTAGCCAAAGCCCCGTCACTGAATAGACAGATTCCATCGACCTTGACAAATTTCCCCCCGTGGCGTAGGGCAAACTCTTGAAAATTTTCTACGAACGGCATTTTCAATTCTCCTTTGTGTTAAAGTAAAATTATCGTTTAATTATTTTCTACCACAGTAGCGCATGATCGCGTCCCAGCCCTCCATGCCGGCATAGTCGTATCCGCCCTTCGCAAGTTCTTGCATCCGCTTCTCGTAGGCATCCTTCTCGCGGACAAACTGTGTAACGCCGGGGGTGCCGGACACGCTGTCGGTATCGACTGTATAGTTCGCTAGCACACCGGCGACTATCTTTTTCTTACCGGCGAACTCGTGCCCGACTAGCAGAGCCAGCGAAAACGCGGAAAAGGTATCCCCGTGACCCGTCCCGTCTCTGGGGCTTGTAAGCCTCATGCCGTAAGACTTTTCTTCGCAGCGGAGCTTTAGCAGGTCATGCTTTAACGGATCGCAGGAGTACAACTGCAACCGGCGGTCAACGAAAGATTCGATTATCAATGTGGCTTGATCGCGCAGGTTCGCGCCCGTGGGCGGAATCTCACGCATCCAAGGCAAGTTGCCATAGCGGCGGCGCTGGTTGCGGCGGCGGTGTCCGGCGTCAGCTTCCAAGGTCTGAGCAAGATGTTCGCACTGCCACGGGTCGAACCCGACCGCCTCCAAGCCGTATTGCTCATCAAGGTCAAGGATATGCTTCTCGACTTCCAGCAGATTGATCTTCTTGCCCGGGGTCGGACGCCATAGCTTTTGGTGCGCCAGCCGGATTCGACCCGCTCTGCCGCCTGCGGGAACGCCCAGCACCACGACCGCCGAACAGTCTCGCGTCAATCCCAAGTCAACACCCCCAACGAATAGCCAGCCGCTTTCCTTCCCGGTCATCGGCTGCAATCCGTCCATGAAGGCCGCTTGAATATCGGCGGGCGTGAGGGCGTCGCCACCCGAAGCCGACCAGAGATTGTCTATAAGGCGCGCGGCGGCAATGGCCGGGAGCATCCGCCGTAGCTCCGCAAGCCTTTCTGGGGAAAGCCAACTGGCTTGGGCACCATCTAAGCGGGAGAATATCCACGCCTCGTCAGTGCGTGCGGCTTCACGTACAGCCCACTGCCAACTGTCAACAAAGCCCGCATTGCTAATCACGCAGAGTAAGCAGTTGGAGCGTTTGGCGGCAGATGAAATGATACTATGCCACAATGACCCGTCACCTTCCCAGTGGCAAAGCTCGTCGGCAATAATGAGGTCCGGTAGGATGCCCCATGAGCTAGCAACATCGGACGTGAAGATGTCCAGCTTGCCGCCTTCACCCGGATGCCCCGCCGCGATGTTCACGACGAGATTCTTTTGCACGTCGAGGATACTAGCTAACCAGGGATTCAACCTTACGATGGTTGCCATAGCATCTTTCAAGAGGGTGGCTTGATCTTTATCAGCAGCAAAGCAGTAGCCCCGCAAAGGCCGAGTAGCAAATGCCAAAGCCCATACGCATGTAACGGCAAGGTCAGTAGTCTTGCTGTGGCCGCGAGGGCGTTCAAGGTAAGCCCGCATACGGGCGTCGGCGTCGGATTGACCGGCACAACGTAGCAACGCAGGATCGAGGGCGGCGAAGTCGTCCCGTTGCCACGGGTCCATAACCGTGCCGAAACGGCGGGCAACCCCGTCCACGTCAACGATCAAGTCATTGCGGAAGGCGGCGGGGTCTGCGGCATAGCGTTGGTAGGTTTTACTGTCGATCATGGTCGGTTTCCTCCGGGCTACTTGGCACGTCGATCCACGGGCTTGGGGGCGGGGCGTCCAACCCCAGCGAACGGATTGCCTTGTCACGGTTATCGCTGGCCTTTGCTATGGCTTCGGAGAATTTAAGCCGGTCAGTAGCCGACAGCTTATTTATCTCATGCCGTAGCCAGTGCGCAGCTAACAGGCCATGCCGTTCCCACTTCAAGACGCTGTTGATAGCGGCAGCATCGACGATATTGATTTTGCCTTTTACTTGCATAAGGGCATCTTCACACTGGCGACGTAAATTATTAACGCGATATTCGATGTACTTACAGCCTGATGGTAGTTTGCTTCCCTTCATGCCGTGGCGCAGGTTATTCGCGGAGCCTTTAGGCGGACCGCTACGGCCCGGCTTGCCGCAATAGTGCGCTGGCTGGCCCTTGCCGAACTTCGGGGCTGGCTTATCGAGGGTTTTTATAGCGAAGGTTTTCATAGGGGTTACTTTGCCAGGGGCTAGGTTTTATTTGTTCTATGTTTTCTTAAACGCTATTTTACCCCTGTTTTTAGGGCATAATATATAAACTACGGCCTACGGAGCTTTTTATATTACGTTGGTATTGCTGGTTTTATAGGGCTTTTCGGGATTGGCTGGTATAGGACAAGGCCGGGGGCTAGTAGTTTTTTCCCTGTGGGATACTTCCTCATAGTTCACCCACACCGAGCGCGGCTTCCAATTCGCCAATCGCTTCATGTTCTGTCTCATATCCACAGTTAGAAAATCTAGGACCGTCAGCGCCTGCAATAGACCACGCAAAATATCCGTCACCATCGCGCTTAAAAATCGTCAACGTCAAACCCTGCCAATTCCGCCACAAGTTGTTTTTCTTAGACCGTTTCCATAAGAGTGGTTTCTCAAACTCCGCACGCTCAGCAATCGCATCGGATATTTCGCAGTCACTTCGGGTTGGGTTTCCTACTATTGGCACGTCCTTAAATTTCCTTTTCTGAATAGCAGACAGTTACTAACCGTTAACAGTTATATAATTATTTATAGTAACTAATAGTTACTAATAGTTATGACCGTTATTAACAGTTATTACAGTTATTAACCGTTATCTGCTTTCTTATCTCCTTCCCCGACAGTTACGGTATTTCTATAAATAACTGTTAACGGTCAGTAACGGTTGGCTATCTTTTAAACTTAAACACGATCTGATCCTTTCGCTTTCCTATTTCCGACTCGCCATACCCCCGCTTCTTCCACTCAGAAAATACGCCAAGCACGCGGTCCTTGTCCTTATAAGTTGTACGCAGCATAAAATTTCTTATCGTAATTTCACCCAAGCCACAAAAGCGATGGTACAGCCCCTCAATGTCGTCCATCGGGCTATCCCCCAAGTATTTCTGAACGCGAAAAATATGCTCCTTAAAATAGTTCACGACTTTGATAGCCCGCTCAACAGTCTCAGTATCCATTACCAGCGGATCAAATTCAGGGATTATTCCATCGTCAGAGACTCTTTCATCCTCCGACTCGGCAACACGCCTCAACTCATGCAGAACTAAAGACACCCGCCAGAGATTATCAAAGAGCTTCTTATACTTCGCTTGCAGCCACACAGGTGCGCCCCGCCCTGCTACTTCCGCGTAATGCACGTTATTGCACCAGACCGCAGCCATGTCGAATGCTTTCTGGCTAACCGTCAGTAGCTTGCCTTTTTCTCCAGGAGGATCAAAGAGCCGAGTCATAGTCCGCTTATATTCCCTCGTCAATTCCTCTGGCACGCCGACCGGACAGAAGATCATAGGAGAAGGTGCCGGGCACGATATTAGCATCCGATGGACAAACCCGTCATCATCATGCCCCCTGTAATTCAACTCCCTAGCCGATTCAGGAACTAGCATCCCCGTAACAGCCACAAACGGATCATGCACAGTAAAGCTATCCGAGCGACGGCCAACGCTCACCGGAGCATGGGACCAAAAGCTAGTCCAAGCAGGTTTGTCTGCGTTACCGGATTTGTATTGCGACATTTGGTGACACCAAGCCGTGAGTTCATCGTTGCGGTATAACACCGGCCCCGACATCAGGTCATACCGCAGCGCCTCAGTTGTAGTGTCTGTCAGAAACAACACTGGCCGGGGCCCAGGGTCGGGATTTTTCTTCGGGTCCGATTCAAATAGCTTCTTGGCCTCTCGCCATTTCCGTTCTTCCTCCCACTGCCTGTCTATATAGAAGCCATCCATTGCACGTAGGGCAGGTGATTTGCCATCGCTTGATTCTGCCAGACAAACGGCCCATAAGCAGCTACTTGTACGCCAACCGCCCTTTATCAGTAATCGACGGCCTGACCTACCGATGGCAGCCCCGGCGATTGCCAGCAGCGGCACGGCTAATAGATCGTGCGAACAAAAGATACTCGTGGCCCAAGCCCCAATGTATTTTTGAATAGATCGTGGATACACTTGTACTGGGAAAGGCAATTCAGCTTCCCGCTTAAGTGCTGCTGCCGCGATGCAGGAAAGTCGGCAATCCTTCTCAGAAAAAACCGGCCCCCGCATCGCCCCGCTCCGCAGGCGGTCAGCCAGGGTAGACCGGGGCTTCCCGTCGCCGTTTTTACTTACCGGATTTTTAGGTATAATAGTGTTAGTAACCATAAACATTTTTCCTTTGTTACCCGCCGATATGCTCTCGCAAAGCACGGCGGGTTTTTTCATTGTTAAACGTGCCAAATAAAAAAGGAACGATTCCGGCAGCGCAAAGCCACAAACCTCGCGCCTACCGTTGGTCGCTCCATAATCCGTTAAACCACAGGTCGGCTGCTTTGATGCAGCATCAAGGTTTTCCGGGTGCCAGCCGGTCTTCAGCTTTTCATTGCTCCCTGAGGTCGCTTCGTCTTGGCCGTTCCAAACGTGCTCACGGCTTTGTAACATGACTGTACATCCACCATGCTGCCGTCTAACGGCCCGTCCATAACTATGGTTCCGTTGTACACCACCATTAGGTGAGTTACTCCCTTCTTGAACCGTTTTAATAAATCTTCTTCGGGCAACTTAGAAAAAGCATCTACAACGGAGGCAACATAAGAGAGAACGCAGCTCCTCTCTTGATTCCGCAGTTCTACCGCAATAACGATTCCTAAAACCTGCATCAAGCTGAACTGGCGATGGTTGCCCGTTCCAGCAACGTCGTTAAATGGTTTGACGTGTCCCCCTGCGCACCATGCGTCGAACGTGTTGGCAGGCAGTCCGGTAATCTTAAGGACATTCCCAGTCGTAAACAGTCTCATTATTTTCCCCCTTGTGCTAAACACCTGTTTAAGGGTTATAGTTTACTTTTATGTATTATAACCTATATTTCGGGGCTAGTAAATCCCGTGCGGCAAACATTTATATAAGGTTAAAGCTATGGGTTAATAAATTGCCCTATAGCTAACGAGTTTGCCCGACCGTTTTTAACTTGGCCCCATTGATAATTTCCCCGCCGTCGAATACCCTGTCAACGTCTAAGCTATCGAGGGCCTTTGGAATCCGTAATAAAGTATTTATCTCGGTTGTCGGAAAATATCATAATAACAGGGGCCAGGGACTAGAGGCTAGGCATTGGGGATTAGAAATAAGGGATGGTCAGTTTAAGGGATGGTCAGTTTACTGACCCATTGATAAGTGCTTGAGAATTAGTGGATAGTTTGGGGTGGTCAGTTTACTGACCCATTGATAAGGGATTGGGGATTAGGGGGACATTTTGGGGTGGTCAGTTTACTGACCACCAACTGATATTATGGGCCATGGGACGGGCGAAAAGAATTTTGATGTATTCCCGCGACCTACAACTTTATGGACCTGAGGCACGGTCCGGCTCGCCGCTGAGTTTGCGGCAGGCGGAGCGGTATTGCCGTGGATTGGCAAAAAGGCATTACGAGAACTTTACCGTGGCAAGCTGGTTGCTGCCCGGACGCCTGCGCCAGGATTTTTATAATGTCTATGCCTATTGCCGCTGGGCCGATGATCTGGCCGATGAAACGGGCGACGCGAAACAAAGCCTTGCTCTGTTGGATTGGTGGGAAAGGCAGCTTCGCGATTGTTATCGCGGGCAGGGCGTGCATCCGGTTTTTATCGCCCTTGCCGAAACCGTCCGAAAATTCAAAATTCCCATCGATCCGTTTGCGGATTTGCTGTCGGCCTTCAGGCAGGATCAGCATGTAAGCCGTTATGAAACTATTGATAATGTATTGGGATACTGCCGCCGGTCGGCCAATCCGGTGGGCCATTTGGTGCTGTATTTGGGTGAACGTTATTCGATGGAGCGGGCCGCTTTGGCCGATTCGATCTGCACCGGACTGCAATTGGCCAATTTTTGTCAGGACGTCGCCGGTGACTGGGATCGGGGCCGGGTTTATTTTCCACAGGCCGATTGCCGCGGCTTTGGATATACCGAGGCAATGTTCGCCCGGCGCGAATGCAACGAGGCATTTCGTGGGCTGATGAGAATGCAGGTAGATCGGGCGGAAGATTTTTTGCGTGCCGGATTGCCGCTGATAAACATGATGCCCCGGGAATTGAGGCTCGACGTGTCGCTTTTCATTCACGGTGGTCTGGCGGTTTTGCGGGCCATTCGCCGGCAGGATTATGATGTCTGGACCCGGCGTCCCAGGGTTTCTAAAATGGAAAAATTGCGGCTGTTTTTCTGTTGCTGGCGGCAGATCTATCGTGTACGAAGTACTGGGTACGGAGTATGAAATAAATGAATCCGTCGGGCGACACCCTCCAGGCCAGTTATGCTTTTTGCCGGCGGTTGAGCCGCCGGTCAGGCTCGAATTTCTACTTGGGCTTTTTGCTCTTGCCGCGTGAAAAGCGGCGGGCCATGGATGCGCTTTACGCATTCATGCGCCATACCGACGACCTGGTCGACGCTGCGCCGGTGGACCGGGCTATTGAGCCTCGGGAACAATTGCGCCGCTGGCGCTGTATGTTGGAAAATTCCTTGGTAGGCGGGGACAGTTTGCTTGCCGACGCGGGCCGGATATCCGCGAAAGCAGTTCCAAAGGCCGAGGCGACCGCCGTGCACTTGCTGCCGGCCTTGGTCGATACCGTGAAAAAATATCACATCCCCGGAGACTGTCTGTACTCGGTTCTTGACGGCGTGGAAATGGATTTGGATAGTAGCCGCTACGAGACGTTCGAGGAACTTCGGTTGTATTGCCTGCGCGTGGCGTCGGCCGTGGGATTAGCGTGCATTCATATTTGGGGATTTCGCGGACAAGGGACCTTGGAAGGCAAGGCCGCGATTGAGCCCGCACGTCAGGCGGGCATCGCCCTGCAACTGACTAATATCCTCCGCGATCTAAAGGCCGACGCCGCCGCCGGCCGCATCTACCTGCCCTTGAAAGATTTCCACGCTTGCGGCTATTCGGAGGAAGAACTCAAAAACGGCGTTGTCAACGAGGCTTTTTACCGGCTGATGGGCATGGAAATCGCTCGTGCGGAGGAATTTTATCGCCAGGGTTATAAACTCATGGATTTTCTTAAGCGCGATGGACAGAGGATATTTGGTTTGATGATGTCAACATACCGGAGTCTGTTGGAAAAGATCGCCCGGCGGCCCGGCGACGTTTTTTCCCGGCAAATCGGTCTTGGAAAATTTCAGCGGTTGCTGACTGCCGCCGGTTGGGCGGTACTGCCGTCGGTCATGCTAAAAAATTGTTGTAAATATCTCCCCTCTCCCTTTGGGAGAGGGGCAGGGGGTGAGGGCAGGGGAGAGTCGCATAAATGAGGTAAGATTTTTTCCGTACTCAGCCCTCACCCTAACCCTCTCCCAAAGGGAGAGGGGACATTGAATTCACAACTTGCAAAACTCCAGAAAAACATTAGTCGAAAAAAAACAGGATGTTAAGCGATGAGCGATTCCATTAAGCCACTTGCGGCTTTGCGATCCGAGCGTAGCGCCGCCGACACGTTGCCGCTTGCCGAGTTGGAGCCTGAGGTATCGGGAAACATTTCCAACGCCTCCAAATCGATAGCCCTTATCGGCGGCGGGTTGGCCGGGATGGCCGCCGCGGCTGTTGCCTGCCAACGGGGATTGCAGGTCGATCTGTTCGAGCAGAGCGACCGGCTGGGCGGGCGAGCGGGCTCCTTTACGGAATCGTGGAATGGACAAGTGATCGATCAATGTCAACATGTGGCCATGGGTTGCTGCGGCAGTTTTCTCGATTTCTGCCGCCGCACAGGAGTGGAAGATTGCTTTCAAAGGCACAAAACGCTGCATTTTATCGGGCCGGACGGCAGGCAATCGGATATTACCGCCGCCGGCTGGTTGTTTGCGCCGCTTCATCTTTTACCCGGGCTTTTGCGGCTGAAATTCCTTACCTGGCGGGAATGTTGGAATATTGTTCGCACGCTGAGAAAATTGTTCCGGTTGAAAATATCAAATGAAAATGAGCTTGAGACTATAGGAACATGGCTTCGGCGGCAGGGACAATCGGAGGCGGCAATAAAACATTTTTGGTCGGTCGTGCTAATCGGTGCGCTGAGCGAGACAGTGGATTACGCCTCGCTGGCGGCCGCGAAAAAAGTTTTTCTGGATGGTTTTTGTTCCTCGCGACACGCTTATGAATTGATAGCACCTCGAGTCCCGCTCGCTGAAATCTTTGATCGGCGCGTGCCCGAGTGGTTAGAGAAACAGAAAGTTCGAATCCATCGAAGCGCTCGGGTAACAGAGATTGCCAGCCAAGAGACCGGCGATGTGGCCGTGTTCCTATATGATGGAACAGTGCATAATTATTCCGCCGCGATTGTCGCCGTGCCGTGGTTCGAAACGCCGAATCTTTTTTCTTCCTCGCCGGTGAATTATCCGCTGAAACTGGAAGCATTAAAAGAGATCCCCGCCGCAGCGATCACCGCCGTGCATTTGTGGTTTGATCGGCCGATAACTCCGCTGCCGCACGCGGCATTGGTGGGAAAGTTGAGCCAGTGGATATTCAGTGGAACATATCTTGGCTCTGAACATGCCCACGGCAAGCGTGGAAATGGCACCTGTAGCGGCAGTGGCAGCCCTCACCCTAACCCTCTCCCGACCGCTGGCGCGGTGCCCGGAGAGGGAACAGAGTATAAGTCATACTATTATCAGGTCGTCATTAGCGCGGCGCATCGTGTGATTAAGCAAGATAAAGTGGATTTATTGCAGACAGTGCTAAATGATTTGGGGGCGGTTTTCCCCGACGCCCGGCAGGCAACATTGTTGCACTCTCGGATAGTGACGATGCCTCGGGCCGTTATTTCCTTGCAGCCGTGGGTGGATCGTCTTCGACCGTCGCAAAAGACCGCCATATCCAACCTGTTCTTTGCGGGCGACTGGACCGCCACGGGCTGGCCCGGTACCATGGAAGGAGCGGTTTGGAGCGGATATTTGTCCGCCGAAGGTTTATTGAAGTATTTGGGGCGATAGTTTTTTGTTTTAAGTTATCGGTTATCAGTAAACAGTTTTCCGTTATCGGTTTTCAGTAAACAGTTATCAGTTAGGAGTGCAAAACCGCAAGCGGTTTTTTTGAATTTTACTTCACTATCCTCCGTTTTCATCCTTCATCCTTCATCCCTCATCCTTCATCCCTCATCCTTCATCCTTATGAAGATAGTTCACCTGGTAGCCGGCGCTGGAGGGATGTATTGCGGCAGTTGTTTGTACGGCAATACCCTGGCGGCCGCGATTCAGAAACTCGGCGAGGAGGCGATTCTGGCGCCGATGTACACGCCTATCCGCACGGACGAAAAAAACGTGAGTATTGGCCGGGTGGTTTTTGGCGGAATAAACATCTACCTGCAAGAGCACTTTGCCCTGTTCCGCCATACCCCGTGGTTTCTGGACCGCTTGTTCGACCGGCCTGAACTTTTGCGTTGGGCTACCCGGCACAGCTCCAGCGTGAGGGCGGAACATCTTGGGGCAATAACCGTTTCCATGCTCGAAGGCGAAGAAGGCCGGCAACGCAAGGAAGTGCAAAAACTGGTGCTTTGGCTCGAGCGCGACGTGCGCCCGGACCTGGTGCATCTGAATAACGTGATGTTGATCGGTTCCGCCCGGGAAATACAGCGCCGGTTGGGCGTGCCGGTGGTGTGCACGCTCTCGGGCGAGGATATTTTTCTGGAAAAACTGGTCGAGCCGTATTACACCTCCGCCAGACAGATCATCCGCCGGCGGGCGGCCGAATTGCCGGCGTTTGTGGCGATGAACCGGTATTTCGCCGATTTCATGGCCGAGTATATTGCCGTGCCGCGAGATAGGATCGAAGTCATTCCGCCTGGCTTGAACCTGGATGGACACGGGACCGGGCAGGTCGATAATAGTTTGCCGAAACAGCAGATTACCATCGGGTATTTGGCCCGGGTTTGCCCGGAAAAGGGTTTGCACCAACTTGCCGAGGCGTTAAAGATCATTGCCGATGATAAGAGTCTGCCCCCAGTCAGGGTAAAGGCGGCGGGCTATATGGATCAGGCCGAGCGTCCGTATCTGGACAAGATCAAACATCAATTGGAAATTTGGGGACTGGCGGACCGGTTCGAATATCTGGGCGAATTGGATCGGCCGGCGAAAATTGCATTCTTACAGTCGTTGGACATATTCAGCGTTCCCACGGTGTACCGCGAGAGCAAGGGATTTTATGTACTGGAAGCCTGGGCCAACGGCGTGCCTGCGGTGTTGCCCGGGCACGGGGCGTTTCCGGAGATGGTCGAAGACACCGGCGGGGGTCTGCTGTTCGAGCCGGGAAAACCATCAGCCTTGGCCGATGCGCTAAAACAGATGATCCAAAATCCCGATTTTGCCGCCCAATGCGGCCGGAAGGCTCAACAAATCGTCCGCGAACGTTACAATGCAGATATAATGGCTCGGCGGATGGTTCAGTGGTATAGAAGAGTGAAGAGGGGAAGGGGAGAGTAAAGGATGAATGATGAGGGATGAAAACGGAAGAAAGTAAACTTACATCGAAAAAACCGCTTGCGGTTTCGCGATCTATTGAATGGTAGGGAAATAATGTCGCGTGCAACGTAAAAAAACTCCGGGCACAAGTGCCCGGGCTAAACAAGAAATGAGGCATTTATTACCTGATATGCAATAAACAAAAAACATTAATCCGCAATTCTTTATTTTTTTCCCATGCCTGCATTGATTGTCGATAACGTTACCAAGCAGTATCCCACCCGCGGCGAACCGCTGGAGGTGTTGCGCGGGATTTCATTGGAGTTGGACACGGGGCGGAACGCGGCGATAGTCGGGCCCAGCGGTTCGGGCAAAAGCACACTTTTGAGCATCATCGGCTCGTTGGAAAAGCCCAGCGGCGGCCGGGTCGTACTGGACGGTCAAGACCCGGCCGTGCTCGACGAACCGTCGTTGGCCGAGTTTCGCAATCGGCGGATCGGTTTTGTTTTTCAGGATCATTACCTGTTGCCGCAATGCTCCGTGCTGGAAAATGTATTGGTGCCCACGGTTGCCGGCGGAAAGACGACTCAGGAGGACGTGGATCGGGCCCGATCGCTTGTAGATCGCGTGGGATTGTCGGATCGGTTGGAGCATCGGCCGGCCGAACTATCCGGCGGCGAACGGCAACGGGCGGCCATTGCCCGGGCGCTTGTAAACCGACCGTCGCTGCTTCTGGCCGACGAGCCCACCGGCAATCTGGACCGCACTAGCGCGGATCGGATCGGCCGGTTGCTTATGGAACTGCAACACCAGGAGCAAATGATGCTGATCGTGGTCACTCACAGCGAACGTCTCGCGGGCCTGATGAGCCGGCAATTTGAATTGGATGAAGGAAAATTGAAGGAAATCCAAGCGGAGTAATAATATAGCGCAAAAAACCACCAGCACTCTTGTAAATAGGTGGATTTGTAATTGGCGACAGAGCATGTATACTTAATCATTCCCAGTAAAAGTGGGCAGTAGAGTGGGCAGTGAACTGCCCACCCCACTGAACTCTGAATCCTGAACTCTTAACCCCGACCTCTGACATGCGTCCCATTCGAACGGTATCTGTTTTTCCCACTTTGTTGACATTGGGGAACCTGTATTGCGGGTTCTTTGCGATAGTTGTCGCGGCACGTGTGGATAAGCCGGACCTGATTGATTGGAACGCTTGGAAATTCGAGGACACGACGAATGTGATGATAAGCGGATGGCTGATCTTTCTGGCTATGATTTTCGACGGTCTGGACGGGTATGTCGCCCGACTGGCGCGGACGGCCAGCGATTTCGGCGCTCAATTGGACAGTCTTTGCGACGTGATCACATTTGGGGTGGCGCCGGGTTTTTTGTTGGTGAAGATGTGTCCGCGATTTACATACCTGCACAGTCAGGCGGTCTGGGTGATTGCCGCTTCTTATGCCGCCTGCGCCGCGTTGAGGTTGGCGCGGTTCAACGTCGAAACCGACGACGACGACGAGCACTTACGTTTTAACGGACTGCCAAGTCCGGCCGCGGCAGCGGCGATCGCGGGTTTTGCAATCATGTTTTACACCCTGCGCGACGTAACCAATCCTTTGAAATACGCCCATGAAATCGACACAATACTGCAAAACATTTTACCATTTTACGGAGTTTTGCTGGCGTTGCTGATGGTTTCGCGGGTTCCCTATCCGCACCTGGTAAACCAGGTATTTCGCGGCCAGCGGAGTTTTGGACACGTTGTCGGAGTGATCTTCGCCTTCGTGGCCATCATGGTGATTCGCAACTATTCCATACCGATCATTTTCTGCGTTTTTGTCTTTTATGGTCCGGTACGAATGGCCTGGGGAAAAATAATGCACCGTCGCCAAGAGGAAGAAGAATCGCTTTTTTAAAGGATGAGGGCTGAAGGATGAAGGATGAAAAATGCCAATTATCTTATGAAACCGCTTGCGGTTTCGCGCCGGATACTGAAAACTGATTGCAGTGACTTATTAATCCGTAACCTTCATTCCTTCGTGATTAGAAATTGAACTTTTCAAAGGTTTATCCATGTTTTCGGGAATTGTCGAAGCCTTGGGAACCGTGGCCGAATTGCGCATGGAGCCGCCGGGCTGCCGAATTATCGTTCGCGAGGCAAAGATCGCCGCCGAAACCAAGCTGTCCGACAGCATTTGCGTAAACGGATGCTGCCTGACCGTAGTCGAGCAAAACGGCGACACGTTTGGATTTCAAGCCGGGCCGGAAACCCTCGCCCGGACCAACCTCGGCGAGCTACAGCCGGGCAACCGCGTCAATCTGGAACGCGCCCTGACCGTGGGCGGTCGATTTGGCGGACATTTTGTCTCCGGACACATCGACGGCACGGGCACGCTCGTCGAACGCATCGATCAAGGCGATTGGTCGACGTTCTGGTTTTCCGTGCAGCGGAGCCTGGCCGTGCAAATGGCCTCCAAAGGATCGATTGCCGTGGACGGCGTGAGCCTGACGATCGTCGACAGCCGCAAGGATCGCTTCAGTGTGGCGCTTATTCCTTACACTTTGACCGTTACCACGCTGGGACCATTGACCGTCGGCGGCAAAGTCAACCTCGAGACCGATATCCTGGCGAAATACGTCCAACGGCTTTTCGAGGCGCATAATTGGGGGTTGTAAGTTATTAGTGGGCAGTGGGCAGTCACCCAGAGGGTACCCCGTGCGAAACCGCAAGCGGTTTCATTCGGCATTTGACATTTGACATTTGGCATTTTTTCATCCTTCATCCTTCATCCTTATTTATGTCTGGCGATTCGACATCCAAGCAGACTTTGTCCTTTTTGAAGCGGCGTTTCGAGGAGGCGGGCATCAGGCCGCGGACCAAGTTCGGGCAGAATTTCTTGATCGATTTGAACCTGCTGAAAATATTGGCCGATTCGGCCCAATTGACCGCGGACGACGTAGTGCTGGAGATCGGCACCGGAACCGGTTCCTTGACCGCGCTTTTGGCCGCCAAGGCGGCAGCCGTGGTTACCGTGGAGGTCGATCGGCGGATGTTCCAACTTGCCGGCGAGGAACTGTACGCCCTGGACAACGTGCTCATGCTGCAAGTCGATGCACTTAAGAACAAAAATCGCATCAACCCGGAAGTGCTCGCGGCCGTATCGACGCATCTTGATGCGGCGCCGGGGCGACGATTCAAACTGGTCGCCAATCTGCCTTATAATATCGCCACGCCCATTATCGCGAATCTATTGGCCGAGGAACGTCCGCCCGAGTCGATGACAGTGACACTCCAAAAGGAGTTGGCCCAACGGATCACGGCCGTGCCGGGCACAAAGGATTACGGCGCTCTGAGCATCTGGATTCAAAGCCAGTGCCGCGCGGCGATATTGCGGGAGTTGCCGCCGTCGGTTTTTTGGCCCAGGCCGAAGGTCTCATCGGCCTTTGTGCGGATCGACTTGGATCGGCCCTTGCGCGATCGGATCGAAGATTTAGGTTTTTTCCACGATTTTATCCGGGCGATGTTCCAACATCGGCGAAAATTCCTGCGAACCCAGTTGTTTTTGGCCGCGGGGAATCGCTTGGATAAACCCGGCGCGGATGCAATACTTAAGCGGCTTAAACTCGATCCTTCCCTGCGGGCCGAGCGCTTGGACGTGGAAACCATGGTCGCCTTGGCCGAGGCGGTGCGTAATGCGGCGGCCATTTGACATGGCCGCACATGGTAATTAATATGAAATTGCGGCGGGGATTATTTCGAATTGATGGGGGAAATGGACATGAAATTCGTCGAAATGTCGGGAAAATCGTTAATGAGCGTGCTTAGCGATGATGAACCGCACCCCAATGAACTGGCCCAGTTAGGCGTAACCGCTGAAAGCGTGGTGCGCATTAACCGCCAAGGTGACATAGAACTCCGCCGGGCCGACGGCTGGGATGTGATCGGCGGACTGCTGGGCGAATTCGAATTGCGCATCAAACGCGAAACCGGCCTGGAATGGGTGTGAAATCAGTTTTTGCTTGTCTGTAATCAGTTTTCAGTAGCCCATGCCCTCACCCCCGGCCCCTCTCCCAAAGGGAGAGGAGAGCAATCTGCATAACTACAATCATAATCGTGGCATTAAACATTCATGTATTCCACGATCTATGTGTCCTTTTAGATTAGAGACACGACAATTCCGCGGTAAATAAGAGTTTTTGCCTGCCATTCTTGACATTAATGCAGGGCAGATAATAATTCAGTAAAAGACCTTGTTCGTGGACTTTCCGGAGAGAAATTGAAAACTGATCTTTGGCACTGGCTCTGATAAAGGATACACCGTCAAAAAAATTGACGGTTTTTGCATTCGCTGTACGCCGTGCGGTGTGTGGCGCGGCGGACAAGTCGGATGCAAATACTTGCTCCCCCCCGGTAGCAGCCGCACCTTGACACGCAGTTGAGGTGCGGCGTGTTTTTTATGGTGTATCAATGAAACCGCTTGCGGTTTCGCGCTGCCCGTCATTTCAACCGCTTGCCGGTGAGGGGAAGATTTACGACAATATCAGGGGATGGAAACGAACAAACGTTCAGAACCGGCCGCGGGGAGCGGAAAATTGCTCTCGCCGCCTAATCTTGCCCGGGATTTCGGTCCTCGTTCGGCCATAAGCAGGCGATGTGTTGCCAAACTATGTGCAATTCTTCGGGCAGGCCATCCTGCGCCGGCCGATTGGAAACTGGGATTTGGCGGAATTTTAGGGGCCGATTGGCGGCGGTCGGCAAAGGCATTACGCACTTGCGCTCGTAAAATGGGCGTCGAGTTCCAGGAATTCAAACCTGATGCGTTCTTGTTCGCCCTGCAAAGTTATTATGCACTCCTGGTGCAGTTGTTGGTAAGGCGATTTCCCCGGCTGGAAAGGATTGATTTTTCCGAAGGGCCGTTTTCCTGGGGCTTGTGGGCCGAGGATGCCGAACTGGCCGTGGAGTTAAGATGCTTATCGGCCGCCATGGAAAATTATTCGCCTTCCCAGGTCGAGGAAGGTGCTTCTTTAAGCGGCGATTTATTAAAGGCCTTGTATCAAGAGTTGTTTCCCCGGGCTCTTCGTCATCGACTGGGCGAATACTACACGCCCGACTGGCTTGCCAGGCACGTGCTCGATCAAGTGGGCTACGGCGGCCAAGCAGAGCAGCGAGTGCTGGATCCGGCTTGCGGGTCAGGCACTTTTCTATTGACGGCCATCAGGCGAATTCGTGCAGCTTGGATTTCATCGCACCAGGGGAACCTGATGGATTCATCCAAGGTCGAGTTGTGCAGGCATATTCTTTCACACGTCGCGGGCATCGACTTAAATCCATTGGCGGTAATGACCGCTCGGGCGAACTATTTAATCGCCATCCGCGACCTGCTGCCGCCGGCGGAGACAATGGAACCGTTGGAATCCTTGGAGATTCCGATTTATCTGGGCGACTCGATCCTGAATCTTCCGCCCCATGATGCATTGGGCAAGGAACGCTTCGATGTTGTCGTGGGCAACCCGCCCTGGATCGCCTGGGACAACCTGCCGGCCGATTATCGTGAAGCCACCAAACCGCTATGGGAACATTACGGGTTGTTTTCGCTCTCGGGCAACGAGGCACGGCACGGCGGGGGCAAAAAAGACCTGTCCATGCTGATGCTCTATGCCGTTGCCGATCGGTATCTAAAATCCGGGGGCCGTTTGGGCTTTGTCATTACCCAAACAATCTTTCAAACCAAGGGCGCCGGCGACGGGTTCCGCCGTTTTCGCCTGGGAAGCCAAGGGGAATGGCTGAAGGCCCAGCGCGTTGACGATCTTGCGGCCCTGCGGCCATTCGACGATGCCGCGAATTGGACCAGCACCGTGGTGATTGAAAAAGGCCGGCCCACGCAATATCCGGTGCCTTATTTCAAGTGGCGGGCGGTTAAAGAATCGGATCAACCAGAAAAAATAGTTCTGACCCCTTTTTTTGCGCGGCCGATTTATGCGGCAAGGCCGCAATCGCCCTGGTTTTTACTGCCGCAAGGTTCTTCGGTAAAAATGGAGGATTTGATCGGACCGTCCGACTACCGCGCACATCTAGGGGCCAATACCGGCGGGGCGAACGGGGTTTATTGGTTGGAATTGCTCGATCGCGCCGACGGAGGCGTGCGGGTGCGAAATATTCCCCAAAAGGGCAAGACCGACTTGGATGTTGTGGAAGCGATCGTCGAGCCGGATCTGCTGTATCCTCTTTTGCGCTGGCGCGATATCGCCCGTTATGCCGCGCGGCCCAACTTATACCTTCTGCTAGCCCAGGATTGCGCCACGCGCACGGGCATTGACGAGGCATTGATGCGGGAAAAATATCCGCGAACTTTGAAGTATCTAAGGCATTTCGAGCAATGTTTAACCGGCCGGGCGGCTTACCGGCGGTACCAAAAGGGCCGGCCGTTTTATTCGATGTATAACGTCGGTCCTTACACAACCGCGCCGATTAAAGTGGTTTGGCGGCGAATGGATCGGCGCATGAACGCGGCCGTTGTGACGCCGGTTGACGATCCGCTTTTGGGCCTCCGCCCGGTCATTCCCCAAGAGACCTGCGTGCTCGTTGCCTGCCAATCGCTTGCCGAAGCCCATTATCTTTGCGCGACGCTGAATAGTTCACTGGTGAATTATCTGGTTCAAGCCCACAGCGTACGGGGCGGCAAGGGTTTTGGCACGCCAAACATGCTGGAGTATCTAAATCTACGGCGATTCGATCCACTAAACGCAGTGCATAAGGAATTGGCAAATTGCAGCGAAGCGGCGCATCGAGAAGTTAGCCCCGATATAGAAAACCGCATAGACCACCTGGTTGCGGAATTATATGGCTTCGCCACAAATGGGACGACAACTTTTTAGATGTAAAGCCGCGTCCAGATGCCGCGGGAAACAATGTGCAACGTCATCGGTTTTTCCACAACCGCGACCACTAGTCGCGGCTTTACAGGGAAGATCTGAATTTGAAGTATATTCTATGAATTTTCCACGCTGTGCGTGTGGGCATCCGGGCTGTTGAGGAATTCCAGGACCTTTGTGGCGCCTTCCCAGATTTCGTACATGAAGTGTTCTTTTAGGGCCAGGCGGATGACGCCTTTAACTTCCTTGGATAGGGTCCCATACCCGGCGATTTTGGCGCAGATGGCGTCGTCACTTTCGGCAATGGCCGGCAGTGCCCAGCGCAGGGGGAGTTTATAAGCGGTGATTCCCTGAAGTTTCATGCCTTCCGCGGGCGTTTCCATTTTCAGTTCGACGAGCACGAAATTTCCCTCGCAAGGCACTTTTTCGCGATTGCGGGAAGCGCTCACCATGCCGGCGTTTGTTTTAAGCTGCCAGCCTTTGCCGTCGTTGGCCCAGGTGGCCAGCACATGCGTGGAATCGCAGATCCAATAGCGGTTATGCCGGTTTAGTCGCTCCAAAACGTGCGATTGCAGACGCTGTTTATTGCCGACGAGTCCGAATTGGGAGGAATCGGGTTCCTCGACTGGGATTTGAGGCAGCGATTCGACCCCATCTGGAACGGGTACAAAAATTGGTTGACCGCACTTGGGGCAGGGCTTGGTACGTCCGGCATGCTTATCCTTGGCACTGAGTTTGCTGCCACAGCTAGGACAAACTACACGAATCATGGGTATTTATTCCCCCTATGTTTCATTGGCCATAAGTGTGACAATGTAACCGACTAATAATACGTTGTCAAGAAAAAGTCGAAGAATTCCAACATCCATCAGGCCCTTCACACCTAATTTACCGATGAAACTAATAGGTAAGCTTAGCAAAGAATAACAGTATTGACCATAGGCCGCCGGGAAAAAAGGTATTGACAACCGCCTGGTATGTATCCAAAAAAGTAATGATTCTTGAGACCTTTCACCCATAAGGCGGGTTTGGTTGCGTGTTGGCGGACAAAGAAATAAAATGTTGACTTGAGATTAAACCGTTTTATAACGGATGTGGGAGTGAAATCGCCGTGCATCTGGATCACTTGCCTGGTACGTTCTTTGGACCATCGAACCTGGTGGAGCTATTGCGCCACCGCGCGCGATGTCAGTCGGACGATATTGCATTCACATATTTGGTCGACGGCGAGAACGAACAAATTCACTTGACTTACGCGGAACTGGACCGTCAAGCTCGTGCCATAGGCGCTTGGCTGGAAGCCCAGGATTTAGTGGGTGAGCGGGCGTTGCTCTTGTATCCGCCGGGATTGGAGTTTATTGCCGCCTTTTTCGGGTGTTTATACGGGGGTGTGATCGCGGTGCCAGTCTATCCCCCGCGCCGGAATCGTTCGCTGGAGCGGATTCAGGCGATTGCCGACGACGCGGATGCCAAGGTGGCCTTGACCACCGACGCCGTGCTCAGCCGCGTGATGCCCTTGATCGACGAGACTCCGCACCTGAAAAGTCTGACCTGGCTGGCGACCTGCCGGGTTCCGGCGGAACTGGAAGAAAAATGGGACATGCCCGACGTTCACGGCGATACGTTGGCGTTTTTGCAATACACCTCCGGTTCGACGGGCGCGCCCAAGGGGGTTGTCCTGAATCATGCCAATCTGGTTCACAACTCGGCGCTGATTGCCCACGCCTTCGAGCACACCCGCTCGTGCAAGGGGGTATTCTGGCTTCCCAGTTACCACGACATGGGTCTTATAGGCGGCATTTTGCAGCCGTTGTACGTAGGCCGGCCGAATATTTTGATGTCGCCGATGAGTTTTTTGCAGAAGCCCTACCGCTGGCTGTCAGCAATATCGCGATTCAGCGGCACGACCAGCGGGGGGCCGAATTTCGCCTACGATCTTTGCGTCCGCAAAATAACCCCGGAACAACGCAAGACCCTGGACTTAAGCAGTTGGGAAGTGGCTTTCAACGGCGCTGAGCCGATACATGCCGAGACGATCGAAAACTTTTGCGCGGCATTCGAGCCTTGCGGATTTCGCCGCGCGGCGTTTTATCCCTGTTTTGGACTGGCCGAGGCTACGCTGATCGTATCTGGTGGATATGCATGCAATCCTCCCGTGCTGAGAACCTTTGACGCGGCCTCCCTGGCCCGCGGTCAAGCGCTCGATGCCGACCGGGAAGACGAGGGCGTGAAAACGATGGTGGGTTGCGGGCATAATTTACCGGACCAGAAGATCGTAATTGCCGATCCGGAGACTATGACCGCTTGTTCTCCGGGGAGAATCGGCGAAATATGGGTTCAGGGCTCGAGCGTGGCCCAAGGTTATTGGCAGCAGCAGGAGGCCACTAAGACCACTTTCAAAGCCCGATTGAAAGGCACGAGCGAAGGCCCGTTCCTCCGCACCGGCGATCTGGGATTTTTGCTGGACGGGGAATTATTCATTACCGGGCGCGTGAAGGACCTGATTATCGTCCACGGGGTGAATTATCATCCCCAGGACATCGAGCGGACGATACAGCACAGCCATCACCGCCTGCGGCCCGATGCCGGGGCGGCCTTTACGGTGGAGGTGGACGGCAAAGAGCAAATAGTGGTGGTTCAAGAAATCGAACACCGCAAGCAAGGCGATTGGGCCGCGGTTTTCGACGCCATCCGCCGCGAGGTGTCGGCCGAGCACGAGTTGGCCTTGGACGCCATAGTGCTGATCAAGGCGGGCAGCATTTCCAAAACTTCCAGCGGCAAGATCCAGCGTCACGCCTGCCGCAACGCATATTTAGCCGGAAGCTTAAGCGAGGTCGCCCGGTGGAGCGCCCACGGCGATGCAAAGAGCGGAGCGGTTAGCTCCATGTTTGCCGCGGTCGAGGAAGCGGGAGCTGGGCCATCCGCCGGCGGTGAATCCAGGAAACGCCCGGTTACCCCGGCTTTCATGATGGCGGCCTCGAAAAACGGCAAGCTCAGCACGGTGGAGAAACGCGTAACCCAAATCGTACTGGAAGAAATCATTCGCGTGGCCCGCGATCGCGCGCAGGGAATGACCCTGGACTCCCCGATAGTGGAAACCGGCATGGATTCGCTGGAACGGATGGAGATCGTGGCCTCGCTGGAAGAGCGATTTGGGGGGCGCTTTCCCGAGGAAGTGCTGCCGGAGATGGAAACCGCCCGCCAGGTGGTCGCCGCGGTGATCAAATACCTGGGCAGCGAGCCGCGGGAGAAAACCGTTCGGCCCGCCGATTGGGAAATCCCGCCCGCTTATTACCGCATCGAGGAATTTCCCGAGTATCTCAGGCTGCGGCAGAATCTGGATTTGATGGAACATTCCGGGTTGGGCAATCCGTTTTTTTCCGTCCACGAGGGAATAACCAACAATCGGGCGATGATCGGCGGCAGAGAAGTCATTAGTTTCGCCAGTTATAATTATATATGTATGTCCGGGGATCCCTCGGTTTCGGCCGCGACCAAAGAGGCCATCGACCGTTTCGGCACCAGCGTTTCTGCCAGCCGGCTGGTCTCGGGCCAAAAAACAATCCACGTGGAACTGGAAAAGACGATAGCGGATTTCCTGGGAACCGAGAACGCCATTACGCTGTGCGGGGGTCACGCCACGAATGAATCGGTGATCGGGCATCTTTTTGGCCCGGGCGATCTGATCCTTCACGACGCCCTGGCGCATAACAGCATTATTCAAGGAGCGATCCTTTCCGGGGCACGGCGCCGGCCGTTTGCCCACAACGACTATCGGGAGACCGATCGATTGCTCACCGAATTCCGGCACGAATATCGCCGCGCGCTTGTGGTCGTCGAAGGCGTGTACAGCATGGACGGCGACATTCCCGATTTGCCGAGGTTTATCGAGGTCAAAAAACGGCACCAGGCCCTGCTGATGGTCGATGAAGCGCACTCCATGGGCGTGCTGGGGGCCAGCGGACGAGGGATCGGCGAACACTTCGGCGTCGATCGCCGGGACCTGGAAATCTGGATGGGCACGTTGAGCAAAGCGTTCGGGAGCACCGGCGGGTATATCGCCGGGAGCAAAGCGCTTATCGATTATCTGCGTTATACGACACCCGGTTTCGTATTTGCGGCGGGCATCCCGCCGCCGGCCGCGGCCGCGGCCTTGGCGGCCATTCGATTGCTCATGAAAGAGCCCCAGCGGCTTGTGCGACTACGCGAAAATTCGGCTTTGTTCCTGGATTTGTGCAAACAGCGCGGATTGAACACCGGCACCAGCAAGGATTCTCCGATAATTCCCATAATCCTGGGCAATTCACTGCACTGTTTGGCGCTTTCCCGGACAATGTTGGCACGCGGAGTGGACGTCATGCCCATCCTCCACCCGGCCGTGGAAGAAAGCGCGTCCCGGCTTCGGTTTTTCATCACCTCGCGGCACACCTCGGAAGAACTTCATTATGCCGTGGAGGTAATGGCTGAAGAATTGGAAAAAATCAATCCGGCATATTTGCACGGCTTACCCAGTAGTTCACCAGTGTCTTAACCATAATGAGAGGTGCGGGTTGCTTACCGAACAAGAAATCACGCGTAATTGGCGGAGCCTATTCCGTAATGCCAAGCTCAGCGAGGAAGTCTTTAGGAACGCGGAGCGACTGCTGGACAAATTGCGTCCGGAAAGTCCCTTGCGGCATCGGCTGGAAAACGAACTGAAAGAGATGCGCGAAAAAAAGCTCCAGAAGCGCTAGGTTCCAGACGGCCGATTCAATGACCGCGTCGGGCGATTAACGGTTGATGTCGATACCGATCGTCAAGCCGTTTATGAACACGTTATCGCGATTATGATCGCGGAGGATGCCCATGTAGGTTTGATCGGGGCCGAGCGTGTAATCGATCGTTTCGGAGCCGCGGGCAATGTTGTTCAACCACAGGCCGGACCAGCCTGCGTGGAAGTTCACCGAGCGGGTGATCTGGTAACGGGCATCCAGGCGCAATTCGATGCCCGGCGTGAATTCATGGATAAATGCGGTATGGTTTATGAGCGACGGACCCATGTAAAAAGGTTGGTTTGAATTCACTACGCCGGGAACTATCTGATTAGCGTCTCCGGGAAGGCCGCCAAGTTCGCCGGTCTGCTTGACGTTTTGGCAATTCAAGCCGGCCAGTGCCCGACCTTCAGTGGAAATCGTCCAACGGCCTTGTTTTTTGAACAATCGCGCGCCTATTTGGCCGGCTATGATGTGGTTTTGCGCTTCGTTGATCCAATAGGAGTTTTCAAGAGTCTCACTGCCTTGGGCGTTGACCAGGAAGGTATCGTCGAACTCAATATACCGCGGGCCGATAAACCACTCGAAGAATCCTCCATTGTGCAATTGATTGGACCGGCAGAGGTAATCAAATTCAATGCCCCACGATGATGTGTCGTTGCGCAACAGTACGTTGCTGAAGTTTACGGGCAGGCCCAATAAAACAGTAGTACCGCCACTAGTAAATCGGCCATCCAATGGCTTATACGGTACATTGGTTTCGGAAGTCACCTCCGCAAATATCATGTCGACATCGTATGCTGGAACGGACTGGCTCCGCTCGCGCAATTGGTAAATACTTACCATCCAGCCGTGATTATCGCATATGCGTCCGAACTCGAAACGGTTGCCCAAATCAAAATAGGATTGCAGACCTCCGGTATCAAGTGTGTTGTGCTGTCTAATTTCAGATTCTTCAATAGGGACTCCCTGATTGTAAATATAAGCCTCGCGTTCAGGCACTTTCTCACTGCCGACGTCCGTGACCCTTGGCGTGGAAATAGTCCAGTATAATATGTCGTAAGTGAAAAAGAAGCCTTCGTTGGGCTGCGTTCCCCTGCCATAGGAACTGACGTCGGCCGGGGCAAAAAGTTGCGCTCCCTCTAGTCCTTGCCCCGATGCCGAAGCACCCATGAGCAAAATCAACAATCCAACGGCCACGTGCAAAAATGTGCGGTTTAGCAACATAGTTTGATCCCACCTCGATATGCGCCCAAAGGAACAGACGCCGGGACGCTCCCGCGCGGAGCGACCTTATACCGGTTGTGACGATAATATCGGTCATGCCGGTCGCGGTAGTTGAATAAGAAAGGAAAACCTTGCCGGAAATATCGAGAATAAGTGTTTTAAATAAACAAATTACGGCAAAATAGGCAAGACGCACAAAAGGTGGGATTATTATGTTTACCTCGCGTACCAGGCGGCCAAACGGGCCATTTGGTCATTGTGGGCCTATGGTTGGCGCCGTCCCAGGGGATTCGCGGGGGTGATGCCGCGAAGGTTTTTTACGTTGGGGTGGCGGTTCAACTGCCGCCCCAACAATCAACGATTTCTCAACTGCCGTTCCGACGATTCATTTCAAAGGGATTATAAAGCGGCTTTTTCGGGAGCGGGTTCTTTATTTTTTTCAGGGGCCGGACCCGGCTGGGGCGTTTTCAGGTCCTGATGCCGCTCGTGTAATTCATTCTCTAGTCTTTCAATGTGCCGCTTCATTTCTTCCAGGCGTTTTTCGATCCGGTTTTCAAGGGGCGGCAGGTTAATGTTAGGACCCGAGCCAAAAAGCGGTTGCCCGACACGCGGTTCGCCTGAAGGGTTGGGGCCGGGAGGCGTTTGCGATTCAGGCTGCGGGGATGGAGTAAGCACCTCGGGCATCCAGCGCATTGCCCCAGCCCCAGTGCCCGTTGCCAGACCCAACATGCGGTCGACGTATGGGCGGACTTTTTCAGGCAGTTTGTCCAAATCTTTTTCGCTGACTTCCCATTTTTCCTCGTCCAACTTGACTACGATATCGGCGGGTTTGTCGCCGGTCTTGGTGATTGAAATCGACATATTGCCGGGAAGGGGTGGATGGGCCAAAGCGCCGCGGGGCAGAATAACGCCCGGCCTGAAAAATCTGAATTGCATCGGACCCTGCCGGCCGAACCCCGCGCCTGGTTGGAGCTGCTCGATCCACTTGCGCAAGGCCTCGAAATCGGATTCCGGAGGCTGGGCCGGAAAGTAGACTTCCTCGTGACGCTTGGCCGGCGTGATGGCGATGGTTTTAGGTTGCCCGTCGCGGATTATTTCCAACTTCATCTCCTTGTCTTTGGCGGCTTCGACGGCTTGCAGCAAATCGGAAACATCGGAGATGTTTTTACCGTCGGCCTTGAGAAGCACGTCATACTGGACAAGGCCGGCCTTGGCTGCCGGACTATCGGGCGCCACCGCCTCGACTACTATGCCCTGGTGCTCGGGCAAATGCAGTTGCGCTAGTAATGCCGGAAATGCGGGACGACACTGAATGCCCAGCCAGTATTCGCCGGGCTGAAGCGGATTGGGCGTGGATTGTTCATCCGCGAGAAGTACGTTATCAAACACGTCGTCTCCCGGAGATGGACCGGCCGCCAGCGCCGATAAAGGAAATAACATCGTCAAGGCCATGCCACAGAGCAAAAATGTTTTTTTCATGATTTACTCCTTTCAAATGATTGATACTCGATCCGATTTAATACGTTGGATTTCCGACATACCGGAGTTCGACTTGATCGACCGGCACGACCAGTCGGCGGCCGTCTTTAAGCGGCAAGGGCATCAACTCCTGTTGCGTTTTCACCTTATAGCCGCTGCGTTGCAAGGCCCGCACCACGTTTTCGGGAATGGGCGATGTCAGGCTTTGCAACCACTGTTGGTCGATGCGCTCGCGCTGGATGGCGGGCAATTGGACCGATTCGCCTGAGTCGGCCGAGCCGGCCGGGGACAACTTCACCCACTGCCAGGGCGCGGAGGCGTTTTGCGATTGTGCAGACGCTTGGACGACGGCGGTTTGAGAATCGAAAGGATTTGTTGCCGACTGCCCGGGCGTCTTGCTTGCAATCTGATTGTGACCGGCGGCGCCGAAAACATCGGCGAGACTATTGCCCGAGTGTCGCCACAATATGCCCGCGCCTAAGGCCAACAAAAAACACGCGGCCATCGCCACCAGCGTGCCCGGAAGCCCGAAAGGCGACGATCTTCGCCTTGCGGGCAGCGGAACCGGAGCGAGCGCCGATGAACCTGCCGGCACGCTTTGCCGCAAAGCGCCCAATTCTTTTTTCCAGCACTGGGCTTCCAGGAAGGCCAATGCGCAACGCCGCCATCCGTCCGGTTCCCGGTCCAGGGAGGCGAGCAGTTCCGTGCGTTGGGATTCGCTTAATTCGCCGTCCACCAGCCGATCGAAGCGGTCATCCGCGTCGTGCGATAAATTGTTGAATGCGGGGTCCATGGGTAGGGTTCAGAATTCAGGGTTCAGGATTCAGGATTCAGGATTCAGGATTCAGGGGTGGTCAGTTTACTGACCACTTTTAACTGATCATTATTGAAATCTACATTGCGAAACCGTAAGCAGGATTCAGGGGTGGTCAGTTTACTGACCACTTTTAATTGATCATTATTGAAATCCGCATTGCGAAACCGTAAGCGGTTTCTACAGTTATTTATTATTCAACATTCCGATTCGACAACGTCCAAGGCGGCCAATTCAGTGCGCAGGCGTTGACGTGCCCGATGCAATCGCGCTTCCACCGCGCTTTCCGTAATGCCTAAATGTTCGGCCAGATCTCGGTAACTCCAATCTTCGGTATATTTTAAAAGTAAAATCTCGGCATCGCGTCGCACCAGCCGCTTAACGGCCGTGCGGACTTTTTGTCGCCGTTCCTCCGACAGCAGCCAGCCCAAGGGATCCAACTGGCGGTTGTCTTGTTCGCTTGGCCGGTTGCGTTGGGCAAAACGATCGACCAACTTTCGCTGCCGCCCTAACTTGCGGCGATGCAACAGGGTTTGCGTAACCGCCAGGCGATACAACCAGGCGGCGACTTTTTTGGGATCGTTTATGGGCGCTTTTTGCCGCACCGCGGCCAACGACACCTCCTGCATAACTTCGTCCACGGCCTGGGGTTCGCCCAACCGCGCGTAAACCACAATACGCAACCAGCGATCGTGTTCGGCCAGGACACGCGGCCAATCGATGACGCCTGCCGACGTGCTAATGCCGCAGTGGACCTCAGGCTTTCGGCGAGGATTGGGCTCGGTCATAGCCATAATAGTGGTTTCCGCACGCTGAAGAATCTTGCGGGAGTCTTGTGGAATTGCGTTGCAAGTGGTTATTCTACAATAGGTTATTACCGCATCATAAAAAATGCTATTCGCCCATGAATAATACGCATCAACCTCTCGATTGGATAGACGAACAACTCGGCACCCTCCAACAGCGGGGACTGTGCCGCGGCTTGTCCACGCGCCAGGGCGCCCAATCGGTGCGGATCGTGATCGACGGGCAAGAGGCGATCAACTTCGGCTCGAACGATTATCTTTCCCTGGCGTCCGATCCCCGTTTGACGGCGGCCGTTCAGTCGGCTTTACACCAGTACGGTTGGGGAAGCGGGGCCAGTCCGCTGGTGACCGGACATGCCGAACCGCACCGCCGCCTGGAACAACGCCTGGCCGAGTTCGAGGGAACCGAGGCCGCATTGGTTTTCAGTTCTGGATTCGCTGCGAACACAGGCGCCGTGGCGGCGTTGGCGGCCGTGGGCGACGTGGTGTTTACAGATCGAAAAAATCACGCCAGCCTGATCGACGGGTGCCGGCTTTCGCGGGCCGACGTCCGCACTTATCCCCATGCCGACTGCGATATGCTCGAACGTTTGCTGGCAAAGACTTCGATCCACCGCCGCCGCTTGATCGTCAGCGACGGGGTTTTCAGCATGGACGGCGATTTGGCGCCGCTAAAGGAGTTGGTCGAATTAGCCCAGCGTTATCAAGCCATGCTGTTGGTCGACGAGGCCCATGCAACCGGGGTGTTCGGCCAGCGGGGCAGGGGAGCGGCCGAGCATTTCGGTTTGGAAGATCGAGTGCACGTGCGCGTGGGAACCTTGAGCAAGGCCCTGGGCTGCATGGGCGGATTCGTGGCCGGAACCCGGTCGCTTGTCCAGTGGCTGGTGAATCGCGCCCGGCCCTATATTTTTTCCACCGCGATGCCGGCCGCAAACGCCGCGGCGGCCATGGCGGCATTGGACATAGTTGAAAACGAACCCCGGCGGCGCGTGGAACTGCTGGCCCGGGCCGAGGGTTTTCGCGCTCGGTTGGCCGGTCAAGGATGGAATATCGGGCGCTCGGCAAGCCAGATCGTTCCCATTATTGTGGGCGAACCGTCGCGCGCCGTTGCGCTTTCGGCGGCTTTGCGGGAACGGGGCTTGTTTGTTCCGGCCATCCGCCCGCCGACCGTGCCCGAGGGCGAGTCCTGCCTGCGCATCAGCCTCACCCACGGACATACGGAGGAGATGATTGCAAAATTATTGGAAGTACTGGAAGTACATAAACACAATGAGGTTTAGCCCCGGCACTTGTGCCGGGAGGATTTTCCACAATACTCGCGGCACAAGTGCCGCGGCTATTGGGTCTAAGAAAAAGAATGTCACATGAAAAGTCAGAGCCGGGGCGTGCCGCCCCGGTAATTCCGCACCCGATACGGCCCGGCTCTGAGGCGAAAACGCGACATTCTTTTCCTGAGTATCAATAAACATAATTATCACCGTCCACCATCCACTACACACTGCCCACTTAAAAAATGCAATTTGCTTATAGTTCCAATGCGTACATGAATGTTTCCATCGAGGAAAGCATCACCCGAATCGCGGATTTGGGCTTCGAGGGCCTGGAACTGCTGGCCGACGAGCCTCATGCCTGGCCGGTTGATTTGTCGGCGGATAAGAAACGGGCGATTCGTGAATGTTTGCAGCGGAATGGATTGGCGATTTCAAACATAAACGGATTCATGATGAACGCCATCGGCGATCCTCGCAATCCGTATTGGCATCCGTCTTGGATCGAGCCTAATCGCGATTACCGGGCCGTTCGCCGCGAACACACCAAAAGAGTCTTGCGTTTGGCCAAGCAGTTCGATGCCCCTTCGATGCAGACCGAACCGGGCGGGCCGCTTGCGCCGGGGCAATCGCGCCGGGTGGCGACGGACATCTTTTATGACGAGATCATGCCCTGCGTGGAAACGGCCGAAGAACTCGGGGTCTTTTTGCTGATCGAACCGGAGCCGGGACTTTTAATCGAGACCTTCGAGCAGTATTTGGAATTCGCCGACCGGCTTGATTCGCCCTGGGTGGGTTTGAACTTCGATATCGGTCATGCTTTCTGCGTTGGTCAGGACCCGCAACAGTGGATCGCACGGATGGCGCCGCACACGAAACATTATCATATTGAAGACATAGCAGCCTCCCGCGAACACGTCCATCTGATTCCCGGTCGCGGGGCGATTGACTTTCACGCCGTGATGAGTGAAATTGTCAAAACCGGATACAAAGGCTGGATCACCGTGGAATTGTATTCGTACGTCGCCAATTCAGACGAGGCGGGCAAAGAGGCAAAAGAATTTTTGGAAGGAGTGATGAGAGAGATAGAAAAGGATGAAGGATGAAGGATGAACGACAAAGGATGAAAATGTTTATTGAATCTCAGGTAATGAATGACGCGTTTTCGCCTCAGAGCCGGGCCGTGTCGGCCCGGAATTACCGGGGCAACACGCCCCGGCTCTGACTTTTCATACGACATCCTTTTCCTGAGTATCAATAGCCGCGACCGGGCACCGACCGAAAGTTGGTCGGAGAGCACGCCAGATATAAAAGGCATCCGGTGCCATATTATGGATGAAAAAAACAATCCGCATTTGCAGGGCTCCGCTACACTTCGCGATTATTTGGAGCTGATGCGCTTGCCAAACGTGTTTACCTCGATGGCCGACGCGGCAATGGGTTTTCTATTCGTTCGGGAATTGACCGGTGCAATTGACGCCTGGCTGCTGGGCATTTTGCTAGGCGCATCGAGTCTGTTATATCTTGCAGGCGTGGTTCTAAACGACGTGTTCGACCTGGAACTCGACTCGCACCAACGGCCATTCCGGCCGCTGCCTTCCGGACGGATTTCGCCAAGCGCGGCCCGGCGGCTGGGCTGGGGATTATTGTTTGCCGGGGCCGCGGCGGGCTGGGCGGCGGCGTTTTTAATCGGCAACATTCTGCCGGGCGCGATAGCCGTCATACTGGTTATAAGCATTTTGATTTATGACGCCGGACTGAAGTTCACCGCGCTCGGCCCGGTGCTGATGGGCGCCTGCCGCATGTTCAACGTGTTATTGGGCATGAGCGCGGCAGGGGGACCGTTTGGAGCCGAAAACTGGGTAGTGGCCGGGGCGATCGGCCTGTACATTGCCGGCGTAACCTGGTTCGCTCGGACCGAAACTACGCGTAGCGCCCGGGCGCACTTGGCGCTTTCCACGGTCGTGATGATGCTGGGGATTGTCTTATTGAGCAGTTTGCCGCACTGGTCCCAACGGATCAATCCGCTCTTGCAGGCGGAGCCGCAGCGATGGTGGTTGCTGATGCTTATATTGGGAGTGTTGATCGGCTGGCGATGTTTGCGGGCGGTCATCGAGCCCGCTCCGGCGCAAGTTCAAGCGGCCGTGGCCCAGAGCATTCTTTCGCTGATTATCCTTGACGCCGCGGCCTGCTATGCCGTTTGCGGCGTATTTTGGGCAGCCATGATCCTGGTTTTGCTTTTGCCGACGATGCTTTTGGGAAAATGGATCGAACTCACGTAAGAGAGAGTGGCCCGTTGATGTCCAAGCGAAAAACAATCTCCAATAAGCCCGCCTTGCGGTCCAGGGCGGGAAGATTTGTTTTATGGGCCGTGCGTTTTCGCGTGCCGGCAGGGGCGGCGATCATTGCAGCGGCGGTTTTTTGGCCTATTTTCCCTGCATAAGCGGCGGATTCATTTTCGATGACGAATCGATATTGATAAACAACCAGCTTGTCAAGGCCTCGGACGGCTTATACCGTTTTTGGTGCACAGCCGAAGCAATGGACTACTGGCCGGCGACATATAGCACGCTGTGGATGGAGTGGCGGTTGTGGGGAATGCATTCCGCCGGATACCACATGACCAATCTGCTCCTGCACGTAGCGGCGGCGTTGTTCGTTTGGCTGATATTACGGAAGTTGTCCGTTCCCGGGGCGTTTTTCGCGGCTGTGCTCTTTGCCGTGCATCCGGTGAACGTGGAGTCGGCGGCGTGGATTGCATCGCGGAAAAACCTCGTGGCAATGTTGTTTTTCCTGTTGTCGATTTATTGGTATCTGAAGACAGCCATGCCCATGACTAGTCTGAAGACCTACATGCCCACGACAAGCGTGGGCATGGCACCCGCGTCCACTGTCCACTGCCCACTGCCCACTGTCCACTGTCCACTCTGCTACTGGCTGAGTTTGTCGGCGTTTGTGTTGGCTATGCTGGGCAAGGGATCGGTTTCGGTTTTGCCGGTGCTGCTTTTGGGAATAGCGTGGTGGCAAGAGTCCGCGGGGAGCGTCCCAATTGTCCGAGGGCCGTTCGCGGGATGGTCGGCGAAAATAGGGCTGACCGCTTCCATGCGGCGGAATCTTGTTATGATCGCGCCGTTTTTTGTTGTCGCCGTGGCGTTGATCGGAGTGAACATGTGGTTCCAGACGCGCGGCACGGACATAGTGCTGCGGACCGCAAGTTTCACGGAACGCCTGCTTGGGGCGGGCACAGCGGTGTGGTTTTACCTTGACAAGGCCTTTTTGCCGCTGAACCTAATTTTGATCTATCCGCGGTGGCAAATAGAGGTCGGCAGTCCGCTTTGGTGGTTGCCCCTTACGGCGGCCGCGATTGTTACGGCGGTGTTGTGGCGATATCGGAGGGGCTGGGGCCGGCCGTTTTTGTTTGCCTGGGGTTTTTTCTGCGTGTCGTTGACCCCCGTATTGGGTTTTACGGACGTGGGCTACATGCGGTTTTCGCTGGTGGCGGACCGGTATCAGCATATCGCTCTGATTGGGGCAATCGCATTGGCCGCGGCGGGTTGGGGCCTATGGCATCGGCGAATGCAAGGGCCGGCCCGCTGGACGGCAAAATGCACGGCGGCCGTTGCGACGGGCGCTCTTATGATACTGACCTGGCAACAGAGTGGTTTTTTCCGCGATGCCATTACACTGTACGAGGCGACGCTGAAAAAAAATGCGGACTGTCCGCTTGCCCACTACAACATGGGCGCCGCCCTGGTCCAATTAGGCCGAACGCGGGAGGCGATTGAACATTATGAGAAAGTCCTGAGCCTAGAGCCCGGTCAAACCGAGGTCCGCGTAAAGATTGGGATCGCCCTGACTCATGCGGGCCGGTCACGGGAGGCGATCGAACAGTTCCAGCAATGTCTGCAATCCGATCCGGACAATGCCGAGGTCCACAGATACCTGGGGATCGCCCTGACTTATGCGGGCCGGGCGCAGGAGGCGATAGAACAGTTTCAACGGGCCTTGGCGCTAAAACCCGATTTCGCCGAGGCCCACCAAACCCTGGGAGTCGCGTTGTACCAATCGGGTCGGACGCAGGAAGCGATAGAACACTACCGGCAGGCCCTGCATTATAAACCCGACTATCCCGAGGCCCATCAAAACCTGGGCTATGCACTGTTCCGAACCGGCCGGACGCAGGAGGCGATCGAACATTATGTGGAAGCCTTGCGCCTGAATCCCGACCTACCCGAGGCCCACAACAACCTTGGTCTGGCCCTGGTCAATTCCGGCCGGCTACAGGAGGCAATTCCCCATTTCATAAAGGCTGTCGAGCTCAGGCCCGACTTCCCGGATGCCTATTCCAGTTTAGCGATGTGTTATGCCCAAACAAACCAACCGGCCAAGGCCGTTGCCGCGGCGCGGAAAGCCCTGGAGATTGCCCGATCCAAGGGGCAAACGGAGTTGGCCGGGAAGATTGAAGAGTGGATTAATTCCCACGGCGGCAGCCGGACTGGGCCGCAAAAGTCTAAATGATGAGTACTGATTACTGAAACCGCTTGCGGTTTCGCGATTTTATCCAATTACATAGCGCTGCATAAAACCGTAAGCAATCCCCCGGTGTATTCATCGGGGGCTAAATCAGTAGTGAAAAACTACTGCCGGCAAAACGCAATCAAACCTCAAACAAAGACTCTAACCCCTAGCGCGGCCTACGGCCGCAACCAAATAGTTTAAAGTAGATGGTAGATAGTAAATGGTTATCAGTTTTCAGTAATCAGTTTCCAGTTAAGAGTACGATGTACGGAGTAAAGTGGCGAATCACGCAAGTGGTTATGGTTGTTCAATTTGCAATTTGGAAATTTGCAATTGTCAATTTGCAATAAAATAACATGCGCGCAAAACGCGCTCAAATATTAACACATAGACTCTATTCCCCAATCCCTATCTCCTACCATGTTTCTCGGCTACAACACTAACGGCATGGCGCATCACGATCTTTTCGAGGCGGTCGGGCTTATGTCCGAGATCGGTTATCGCGGCGCGGCAATAACGATCGATCACGGCGCGCTTTGGCCGCGCGACAAGGGGATCGGGAAGAAAATCGTTCGCTTAAAAAACATATTGCGGGATCTGGGAATGCGCTCGACAATTGAAACCGGCGCGCGATTCCTGCTCGATCCCCGAGTGAAGCACGAGCCCACGCTGGTTTCGGCCGATCCGCGCCGTCGGATCGAATTCTACAAGTACGCCATCGACTGCGCGGCGGAATTGGGCAGCGATTGCGTTTCGCTCTGGTCAGGCACGGTCCGCGACGGCGTTTCCAGCGACGAAGCCGAGAAAAGACTGGCGCGGGGCCTCGGCGAAGTGTTGGATTATGCGGCAGGGCAGGGGGTGGTTGTCGCCCTGGAGCCGGAGCCGGGCATGTTGATCGACTCGACCGGGCGTTTTGAAGATTTTTTAAAACATAATGATATGCTTCAACTGCGGTTGACGCTCGATATCGGTCATTTGCACTGTCAAGGCGAGGGACCGATTGCCGAGATAATCAGCCGCTGGGCCGGGCGATTGGCCAATGTGCACGTCGAGGACATGAAGGCCCCAGTACACGAACACTTGATGTTCGGCGAAGGGGAGATCGATTTTCCCCCGGTTTTTACCGCACTGGCCGAATCAGGCTATACCGGCGGATTATATGTGGAACTCAACCGTCACAGTCACGAGGCGCACCAAGCGGCGAAAAAAGCCTTCGATTTTTTAAACCGCTTTAGCACGAAAATGTAAGAAAGGATTCGGGGTTCTGGATTCAGAATACAGGGTTCAAGGTTCAGGACTTTTATGGGAGATTGATTCTAAGGGACTCTAACAATACTCCCCTCGCCGGGCACCGACCGAAGGTTGGTCGCGGGAGAGGGGTCGGGGGTGAGGGCGGCTGGGTATTGTTAGAGATCCTAAATATATATACTGGAGTGACCGTTCAACTGTCATCTCAACAAGACATTTATTTCAAAGCGAATTCTGAACCCTGAACACTGTATTCTGAACCCTGAACCCTTTTTCAGAGCCTTGTCTCCATAAAGGAAAGATGATAAAATGCAATACTTGATCCTCTACCATGCTCGTGCTGCCGATGCAAGTATTTTGGTGAGCCGATATTTAATGCTCGTTGGGCGCCTGATTAAAAGACACTGGCCGCGTGTATAGCCGTTCCACCGGCCCAAAGCCGGCAACGGATCACACAACCCGGTGTCCAGGTTGCCCTATTTTACCATTAACGGGCTCTCAAATGAGCATCGCCACGGCATTGCGGTGGAGGATCTTTTTTTTCTGAAACCGCTTGCGGTTTCGCGATGTCCAATGAAAACTGATTACTGAAAACTGATTACTGAAAACTGTACATCATGCCCGAACTTGCACTCGAAATCACCGCCAAACGGGACCGCTTGATCGAATTGCTGAAGAGTTACGGCAGTTGTGCGGTGGCGTTTTCCGGCGGATTGGACAGTACGGTATTGGCCAAGGCCGCCCAATTGGCTCTGGGCGCTCGGGCGGTGGCGGTAACGGGCCTTAGCGCCGCCCTGGCCGGCAGTGAATTGGAAGAGGCAAAATCGCTCGCCCGGCTGATCGGCATCAGTCACGAGCTTATCGAAAGGGGCGAATTATCGCTGACGGCGTATCGGGCGAACAATGCCGACCGCTGCTACCACTGCAAGATCGATCTGTTCACGCGCATGGAAAAATTGGCTGAGGCCTTGGGCGCGGCCGTGGTGGCCGACGGCAGCAATCGGGACGACCAGGGCGATTACCGGCCGGGTCTGCGCGCGGCCGCCGAAAAGAAAGTAAAAAGCCCTTTGGCCGAGTGCGGTTTTAGCAAGGCTGAAATCCGCGCGCTGGCCGAGCATTGGCAATTGCCAGTTTGGGATAAGCCCGCTTCGCCTTGTCTGAGCAGCCGCATTGCATACGGCGAAGCGGTCACGCCCGAGAGGCTGGCGATGATCGAACGGGCCGAGGGATTTTTGCACAAGCGGGGTTTTAAGCCGGTCCGGGTGCGATATCACCGCGGCGACGCGGCCCGAATCGAGGCCTCGGCGGAAGCGATCCAGCGGTTTGCCGATCCGCAATTCCGCCGCGAGGTAGTCGAGTATTTCAAGTCGCTGGGATTTAAATACGTTTCGCTCGATCTTGAAGGCTTCCGCAGCGGGAGTTTGAACGCGGTATTAGATAAAGACGCCAGTTAACAAATTTTGCTAATAACCGTTCAAAAATGGCGACTTACGACCCTATTCACTGTTATTCCACCTATTTGTCGGTTGACGACATATTGACGATTTACCATAATACAAATGGAGATTGCATGGTAGAGTAGATTCGGCAAATGAAGTGATGCAAGACACAATGAGGAAATGGGGATGCCAAAAGTATTCAAGAAGGATGGTTACAAGTTCTTCTTCTACAGCAACGAGCATCGCCCGATTCACGTTCATGTTCGCCATGGCGATGGTGAAGCCGTATTCGACGTGGAGGAAAGTGTGGATTTGCGCGAGTCTCAGAAAATGAAAATTAGCGAACTTTCGCGAGCTCAATATCTAGCCGAGGAGAATCGGCATTTGATCTTGGAGAAGTGGCATGAGCACCTTGGTTGATACTCTCAAATCGGCCATCTATAAAGACGGTCAAATTGTTATTATCATGCGGAGCGGAGTGGAAATTCGTTTTCCCATAGCCGGGAATCCCCGTCTTGCACGTGGCACGTCACAGCAACTGAACCATATCGAGATATCGCCTTTTGGTCTTCACTGGCCCGACCTAGATGAGGATTTATCCTTCCGGGGCTTGCTTGAAGGCGATTACGGACAGGCAAACGCACAAAGAGAATAATAAAATGTATGTCTCGCTCGATCTGGAAGGATTCCGCAGCGGCAGCATGAACGCGGTGCTGTTTGGGTAAAAAGATTAGTCTCCTAATATATATTCCCCTTTTTTCACCTTGTGTTGGATTGCGGCAAGCGGGCCTGCTGGACGGTCGCGGCGGTGCTTGGCGGTGGTGACTGTGGTTCGGTCGCTCCCACCGAAATCGTATCGATAATCCATCCGCCTTCGACGCGTTGGAAGACCAACGCAAAACGCACCTGCAAGGGACGCGTAGGAAAGAAACCCACGAGTTGCAGTTGCCCAGCCTGGTTCATCTCCGGCGCCTGGGTGAATTGCGGATCGAGCACTAGGATCGGGCTTAGGTCTAGCTTTCGCTCGCGGAGGTTCTGAAAGATTTCGGCCAATCGCGCTGCCGAGTTCTTTTCGCGGAATGCGGCCGATCCTAAGTCACGGAGCACCGTGTAGTTGCCGGTAAGGTTGCCGTGATTGACCGCCGTCAAGACATTCTTAACGAGCATTACCTCTATATCGCCTTGGCGCGGGGGCGGCGGCATTTGGGCCGCTGCTGTCTCCACAGCGGCGGCCGCCAGCAGTATCGCTGGCAGCCATTTCAACCAGCACGCCCTCGGCCGGCGGGCAGCCGCCTTAGTGCCTTTGCTTAGAAAAGCCATGGATAATCCCTCCCCGGACCCTATTATATTATTTTACCAGGCCAAAGTGACTCCGGCGCGGCCGCCGACCGTGCCCTGGCCGGCACCCACGCCGACGCCGCAGTTGAAGAAGGCATCGTTCTTTATCCGCGCCACGCCGGATATGGCGAAGGCGTTCTGTCCCCCGAAAGTGCCCCAGTTCGAGGAAATGGAATAATTCCTGCAGTCGGGCAGGATATTGGCTCCACCCATGGCCAGGGCCATTGCCACGCCCTCGGTGTTCTTATCTACGTCGTGCTGCAAATTCTGAAATGCGCTGCTGCCGGCCACAAGACTGTTAGGATCGGTCGTGGCCAGGTTGCCGCCGGAATCGGAGGTGACCACCTGCGTGGGACCGTTCTGGGCAGAGCGGCTGGCCGCCGAGGTAATGCCAGGCGCCGTATAAGTATTGCTAGCCGTGCCGAAAACCATCTGATTGTCCCGTGTGGTCGTTGCACCATGACCGATGGCCGTGGAGTTGGTAAAACCAGCCGACGAGCCTTGGCCGATCGCCGTCGATTGCACTCCCGAGGCAGTCGAGTTAACGCCAAGCGCGGTCGACCTGTCTTGTGTCGCCTGCGAGTTATTGCCGACCGCGGTCGATTCAAATCCTGACGCGTTCGAGCTAACGCCAAGTGCGGTCGAATAGTCTTGTGTCGCGTGTGCATTTTGGCCGAGCGCGGTCGAATAATTTCCAAACGCTTCCGAATTATTACCGAGCGCGGTTGATCGCGTTCCTGAGGCGATCGCAACGAAGCCGAGCGCAGTTGACGCACTTTGTGTCGCTTGCGCGCTTTGGCCGATCGCAGTCGAATAAGCTAATGACGCGAGCGAAGCTTGACCTATCGCAGTTGTATAATCTCCATACGCGCGCGAATTATTGCCGAGCGCGGTGGAAGAATCTCCTGTTGCATTCGAGCTAGCGCCGACAGCGGTTGTTGACGATCCTGGTCCTCCTGCTGTCGCGCCGTCGGCAGTTCCGGTTACAACGTCCTGTCCCAGGAATTGTGCCCAAGTTGGTCCGGCCCCCCAAGCTAGTCCAATAGTAACTACAACGGCCCCTGCAACGCATCGAAGAGTGTACTGCATGACGTCCCCCCATTAATAAAGTTGTAAAATGCGGAGTAGATCAGCCCCACTATCCCCCCTATGGATGTAACCTACCACCTTAATTGTCTTGATCGGCTTTGCCTAATCGTTAACTTCAATATTTCCACTAAAACCGGAGGATTCGATACATCTGCCGCAGGAAGTAAAAATTCACATAATGGTTGGCCGTTTACCCGGAGTAATTGATACCATTTTTTAAGAGAGATCCGCACCCCTATCCCATATAAATACTGCTGATTGAGGGAGCACACAAAGAAGGTTTTTTTGTGATTGCCCAACTTTGACACTAAAGTGAAATTTTTTCAAATTAGATTTATTAGATCTCTTTGATATCCGTGGCTTCTATGTAGCCGTTCCGTGGCAATCATCAGTTTAATGACTCACCAACCACGCAATCAACAAGATAAAAATTAATACGATAGCGCCGGCTATAAGACCCCAGGCCCATAACGGCATGCCGCTTTGACGGCGTTTCGAGCCGGAGTGGTGGAACTTGGAGGGCAGGGGGTGATTTAATTCCGAGGCCGGGTTTATGGGCAGTTTGCTAATATCGATGTCGAGATTCAGGGGCGGTAAATCTTCTTTGATGGAATGGGCGACTGGCAATTTTTTTTTGCCGATGGCGGAATCGGATTTTTCGCCGCCGCGCGGGCGATTGGTTAAAACCTGGCCTTTGCCGGCCGGCTGATTCGGATTGAGCAAGGCATCCGTCTTGGCGAGATTGCCGTCGCGCACCGGCGTTGCGCCGCGGGCACGTTCGGTTTCGCCCTGGCTCTGCCGTCCTTTGGGGGCCGGCTTTACCATCGGGCCGGTCTGGGGCGAGCGGGGCGTGCGGGTATCCGATCCGCCGGCCGGACCGGCGCCATGTTGGCCCAATTTTAGCGTGCTGCCGCTGCCGCTAGGAGACTCGGCCTTCTTTCCCTGCGATTCCAGCCAGTCGGCCAGCGCCAGGGAAACGTCGGCCATGGACTGGTAACGCTGGTCAGTCTTTTTGGCCATCATCTTCAGACATATATCGACCAGCCCTTGGGGAGCGTCGGGACGATCCTTGAAAATGCTCGGCGGGGGCTGCTTCTGGTGCATCATCAGCCTCTGCGGCAACGTGCCGTCCGGAAAGGGCGGATGCCCGGTCAAAAGGAAATACAGCGAACAGCCCAGGCTGTAAATGTCGGCCCGGCCGTCCACGCCGTGGCTGTCCAGGGCCTGCTCCGGTGCAAGATAGTCGGCCGTGCCCAATACGTTTTCGTCAAAGGCCACGGTAAGCGAAGCGTGCTCGTCGCCGGTAAATCGGGCCAGGCCCAGGTCCAGAACTTTAACCACTTTTTTCTGATCGACCAGCAGATTGGCGGGTTTGACGTCGCGGTGGATCAGGCCCGCTTTGTGGGCATGGGCCAGCCCGTCGGCCGCCTGGCGGATGAAGTCGGCGGCAGTAAGATAATCCATCGGCCCCTCGCTTTTGACCATCTGTTGCAGGTCGCGACCCTCGATGTACTCCATTACCAGGTAGTGGATGTTGCCGTCGTTGTCGACGTCGTATGCGCGGACGATGTTGCGATGATCCAGCTTGGAGACGGCCTCGGCCTCGCGGTGGAATCGAGCAAGATAGGATGAGTCTTCCACGCGGTTTTTGGGCAACACCTTGATGGCCACCCGGCGCTGCATCAGCACGTGTTCGGCCAGATATACGCTGCTCATCCCTCCGGTGCCCAGATGGTCCAGGAGCTTATATTTCCCCAGAAAAAAGCCTTTATGCCGGCCTTCGAAGATGTTATCGCATTGCCAGCGGGTAAGCAGGCCGGCCTCGACCAACTTTTTAGCGACGAAATCGGCGTCCGCCGGCGGCGAACCGCCCGCCTCGGCTTGAAGGTCGGCCAGAACGGCGTTTAGTTGGTCCTTTTCAACCAACCCGCTGCGTCGGACCAGATCGAGAAACGAGTCAACTGTCGAAATATTCATGGGCGCAGCCTATGCGGCCCCCTTCCTGCTGACTGCTAAAAAAAGCCTCAATATTTATAATACCATCCATCCGTGTAAAATGCCAGCATTAGAAGCCGGTAACTGATAGCAGGTTACGCTACAGACGAGATGTGTTATAGGAAATAAAACAATTATGTCCAATACCTCGTTTTGGGGAAAAGCATCAGGCCGGTTTGCGGCGATGGAAGAATTCCTTTGTTTGCACCAGGGCCTCGCCGAGTTTATCGATTTCATCAAGTGTATTGTATAGGTAAAAACTTGCTCGGGCAGTGGCCGTAACGCCAAAACGCTTGTGCAAGGGCATGGTGCAATGATGGCCGGCTCGAACGGCAATGCCCTTTCGGTCAAGGAGTTCGGCCGCGTCGTGGGCATGGATCCGATCTAAAACGAAACTGACCAGCCCGCCTTTGTGCTCCGGTGCCGGGCCGATAATTCTGATTCCAGGTATGGCCGCAAGCACTTCGTGCGCTCGCCGTGCTAATAGCCGATCGTGTGCCTGGATGGCGTCCATGCCGATGGCGTTCAGATAGTCGACGGCCGCGCCCAAGGCGATGGCCTGCACAATGGGCGGGGTGCCGGCCTCGAATTTTTGCGGCAAATCGCCGGGCGTGAAACGATCCAGTTCCACGTGCCGGATCATGCCGCCCCCGCCGAACATGGGAGGCATCGCTTCCAACAATTCCCGCTTGCCATAAAGTACGCCGACGCCCGAGGGCCCCAACATTTTGTGACCGCTAAAGGCCAGAAAGTCGCAATCCAATTCGGTAACATCGGTTTTTTTATGCGGAACGCTTTGTGCACCATCGACCAGCGTCACCGCCCCGACTTCATGGGCGCGGCGGATGATCTCGGCCGCCGGATTGATAGTGCCCAGCACGTTCGACAGTGCGGTAAAGGCCACGAGCTTTGTACGTCCGCTCAACAATTGATCCAAAGTTTCGAGCCTGAGCAGGCCGTCGTCGGTAAGCGGGATGTGGCGCAACACCGCGCCGGTGCGCTGGGCCAATTGCTGCCAAGGCACGAGGTTGGAATGGTGCTCCATTTCGGTCAGTAGAATTTCGTCCCCGGCGCGGACATTGGCGTCGCCCCAACTCCGGGCAACGGTATTGATCGAACTGGTCGTGCCGTAAGTGAAGATGATCTCCTCCACGGCCGCCGCATTGATGAACGCCCGCACCTTCTCGCGCGCGGCTGCGTAAAGGTCGTCGGCTTCCTGGGCCAATTGGTGGATGCCGCGCTGCACGTTGGCATAATGATTTTCGTAGGTATCGACAATGGATTGAATAACCTGTCGCGGGCGTTGGCTGCTGGCTGCGTTGTCAAGGTAGACCAGCGGGCGGTCGCCGTGCACCAACCGGCCGAGTATTGGAAAATCGGGCCGGTAACGATTGGGATCGAGAATGGGCGGGTTTATAATTGTCGTCATGAATAATATTTTCAATTTGAGAACGTTTTGCGGGCGTATTTTTTATTGCAAATTGGAAATAGCAAAATGCAAATTGCAAATTGAACAACCGCTTGTGCATCCTTGATGATTTAGTTTGCTCCGTACTCCGTACTTCGTACTTCCATACCCCTCATCCTTCATCCTTCATCCCTCATCCTTTATTTATCACCGGCAGAGAATTTTTATCCACGGGTGCGTAAATCGCGGCCTGCAATACCCGCCAGGAAAGCAGGCAGCATTTTTGCCTGTTGGGCGTCAGTCGGGCGCCGAATAATTGGAGCATGTCGTTGGCGGTGAATTTTTTCACCTCGTCGACGTGCCGGCCGTTGAATTTCTCGACCAACATGGAAGCCGCCGCCTGGCTGATGCAGCATCCGTCGCCGTTAAAATAAACTTCCTTCATCGTGCCCTTGCCGTCGATCTGCAATTCCATGCGGATCACGTCCCCGCACAGCGGATTGTCGTCCTCGTGCGCATGGGTGCATTTAGGACAATTTCCGCGATGAAAAGGGTCCTCGTAATGGTCGAGTATGTGCTCCTGGTATAATTGTTCTTCTTCGGGCGGCATGGAAATTCCGGGGAATGTGTAAAATAAATATGTTGCTGAATATGTCTACTATTAGTTTACGTTTGAATAATATCGCTGACAACCCGGGGGAAAATGAAGAAATCCGAAGCACGAATGACAAAAGAATGACGAAATCCGAAGTAAGAATGACAATTTATGGATATTAGATATTCGTTTCACATAATTTTCCAATGCGAAACAGCAAGCGGTTTATTATTGGACATTCGTGCTTTGACATTCGTCTTCTCTTGCCCCTATTATTTTGGCCGTTACCAGCCAGCGGAGTTCGCCGCCGCCGATCTCGACCGGGCCGCTGAATCGCAGGGCTGCTACTGCGCCCTTGGCAAAGCGAATCGAAGCGTTCGGCTGGCCGATAAGCGCGGCGGTCAGTTGGCCGACGTCCGGGGCATGACCGACCCAGGCGATTTGCCGATGTTTCTCGGCTTGTTGGGCGCTCCAAGCAAGCAGGCTTTCCAAGTCGCCATGGGGAAGAAGTTCCTGGCGCTGGATTACTTCCGGCCGGTCGATCAGGTTTTGGGCCAGGATTTGCGCGGTTTCCCGGCATCGAACTATGGGGCTTGTAGCAATAAGCGAAGGCGTCATGCCGCGCCGGCTTAAAATACCGACCAAGGCGGCAAAACGCTTCCGGCCTTTTTCGGTCAAGGGACGTTGAGTATCGTCGGGCCACTCCGGATCGCCGTACTGCCCGGCCCAGGCATGGCGAATAATGTAGAGGTCCATGAGTTAGTGGTCAGTGGTCAATGGTTTTCAGTTTACAGTTTTCAGTTTACAGTACGAAGTACGGCGTAATGCTATAAATCGTGCAAGGGATTATGATTGTTCAATTTGTAATTTGCATTTTGCAATTAACAATTTGCAATAAATAAAGATGCACATTCTATTTCACACGCCATATTGTATTATCCTCAATCCCCAATTCACATTGAACCGCGGTAATCGCGATTTTGAAGCGCCGGGCATCCTGCGGATAACCGGCCGTGGGCGCAAGGCCTGGTACGCGGGAGCACCAAAAATCGTTGAACGGCCGCATGGCCAATTCGCGGAGGTATTTCGAGGCCATCGAAGCCAGTGCGGCCGGCAGGCAGCGCTCGGCGTTCACTCGGAAACAAAACTCCATCCGCCGCCCATCCGGCCCGAAGCGATAAACGCTCCGTTGCCGGCTTTCGCCGTGGATTTCGATCATGAAATCGGGAAAATGCTCGCCCAGCAGCGGCGCGTAGCGATTCCGCCCCCCGTGTTTGTCGCAGACGACCGAGATCGGTTGGCCGTCAAGCGGCGATATTATTCGTGTGATCAAATCCAACGTAAGATGCGACAACAAGGCGCCTTTCGATCCGTATAATTCCAACAGTCGATTGAACTCTTGCGGAAAAACAGCCCGGCTCTTAAGTGCAATCAGTTGTACTCCTTCGGTCAATAGCGCGTCGCGCAATCCGGAGCCGTGCACGGACCACTCGCCGGCCATGACGTCTACCGGCACCGGGGCATCGTACTCGTTGTACCAGGGGCGTATGGAAAATTCATCCGCCGCATGCGATGCCAGCGATTGCCAGGCTTCGCGCCAGGTGCAAGGTTGCTTTCCCAAAAGCGCCCAGGCGGCCCACAGCCCGCGCTCCAAGTGCCGCAGATCGCCGCCGGAGTTGTAAAGGATTTTTGAATCGGCAACCACCATGCACGGGGCTGGAAGTTCTTGGGCTTGTTTATGCGAACAGGCGATCAGATGTCCAAGCCGAGCGAAAAGATCCTCGGCGCCAACGCCGTCGGGCGCTTGCCAAACCGAGGCCGAGATCACCAACGGCCCGAGATTCGGCCCGTAACCGGCTTCGTCGGTTCCTATAAGGTAGCCCATGCATTGAGAATATCAACAACTTCATTCAAATGCCAGGGGGTTTAGGCTTGCTGGTTTGACAATATGGATTAAAATAGAATAACTTTAGAGAAGGAGAATATTTTATGACGGAAATTGTATTTCAGATTGAGGAAGATCCAGAAGGCGGTTATACCGCCAGAGCCGTAGGCGCATCGATTTTTACCGAAGCGGATACATTGGAAGAACTACGCGCAATGATTCGCGATGCGGTCTGTTGTCATTATGAGAACCCCGACCAAAGGCCGAAGATGATCCGGCTGCACTTCTGCCGTGACGAGGTTATAGCTACGTGAAAGTTCCCCGTGATCTTTCCGGTACCGAGTTGGCTCGCGCACTACGGCGTTTTGGCTACGAGGTCGTACGCCAGACGGGAAGTCATATACGGTTAACACGTCGTCACGCAGGCGAGGATCAACATATTACCATCCCCGGTCATAAGTCGCTGAAAATCGGAACACTTAACAACATACTGAGTGATATTGCTTTACAAGTTGGAATGGCCAAAGACGAACTCGTTGAAAAACTCTTTTCTTAAAACTCACCTGACGTTACTTGGGCAATATATAACAAAGTGACTACTGATTCTTTACTGTTGCGCGTTGTCCGACTTACGCCGCCGGGGCGCGGGGCGGTGGCCAGTGTTTTGGTGGAGGGACCCGGCGCCGCCGAGGCGGTGCAAGCAGTGGTGCGAACCAAATCCGGCCGGCCGCTGGCCGAATTTCCCGAAGATCGGCTGGTGCTCGGGCGTTTTAACTGGGAAAACGGCGAGGAAATCGTCGTGCGGCGACGCGGCCCGCGGGCGGTCGAATTGCATTGTCACGGCGGATACGCGGCCGCGGCCATGATCGAAGAAACTCTGCGGCAACGAGGCTGCCGGGTTATCGACTGGCGGCAGTGGGTTTCGGAGTCGCAAACAGATTCGATTTCCGCCTCTGCGCTGGCGGCCTTGGCCGAGGCTCCCACCGAGCGCACGGCCGGCGTATTGCTGGACCAGTATCACGGCGCGCTAAGCCGTGCATTTGATGCGATAGAGCAAGACATTGAAGAGAAGAATTTCGGCTCGGCCCGGTCGCGGGTGGAATCGCTTTCGGCTTACATCCCCTTGGGATTGCATCTAACAAAACCCTGGCGCGTGGTGGTGGCCGGCCCGCCGAACGCCGGCAAAAGCAGTCTGATCAATGCGATGGTCGGTTTTCAACGGTCGATAGTTTATCACGCGCCGGGCACTACTCGAGATGCGGTCACTGTAACCACGGCCATGGACGGCTGGCCGGTGGAACTGTGCGACACGGCCGGCCTGCGAGCTGAAGCCGAGGGAATCGAAAAGGCCGGCGTCGATCTGGCCCGGCGCCTGATAAGCGGCGCCGACCTGGCGGTTTTGGTTTTCGATCTTACGTCGGACTGGAAGGCATCCGATCAAGCATTGGCTGATAGCCTTCCAAACGCCCTGATAGTTCACAACAAAGTCGATCTTGAGTTTACCAAAGACAATCGTCCGAACGGTCTTTACACAAGCGCACTGACCGGCGCGGGAAACGATGAGCTTATCAAAATAATCGCGGACCGCTTGGTTCCCTTTCCCCCTCCGCCCGGCGCGCCCGTTCCGTTTACATCGGAACAGATCGAACGAGTACGGCGTTTTATCGGGATTTTGCGGTCAAATCATGTTTCAATCCGATAAAAGCGGCTTCTTCCATTTCCATTCGTTCTTGAATGATGTGTGTCAGCCACTCCGCAACTTTCTCCAGGTCATGTATTTTATCCATATTATTGTTTGTGCCGGTGTTAAATCATGAAATACATGTTCAGTCTCTCTTTTTAATGCGATTTTGGGCAATGCAAGGGCAAAACAGGCATTTTCCTATGGACTCGATTTGGCCGGAATGGGTACACTTCCCCGGTTTTTCCGGCGGCGGGAGTATAAGTTCGTTTTTCTTGTCTTGCGAATTTGTAGTCCGGTTCAGGGAAAACATTTACCAAATGTATTAATGGGGCAGCCTGCAACGGCTATGGAGTATTCACTTCCATAATCAAGAGATCCGATTTGTTCGGCGGAGTTCAAGGAGGAACGCGCAATGCAGTTCAAATCTATAAAGTGGCCCGGACCGGTCGCGCTATCGACCGCGATTCTGACGGTGTTTGTTTATGGCGCGCTTCGAGCCGAGGATAATAACAATTCCCAAACGGCCGCCGGCGCGTCCAGCGTATTGAAAATCAAAGATCAATCCGCGCCTTCGACAGCGGAAGAAGCCGATAACGCCGCAACCGGCGCGGCGGACAAAGCCTCAAAAGGCATTTCCACGTCGGCCAAAAGCAAGGCTGATCCAAAAGACGCAAAGACAAGATCAACAAAATCCGCGGAAGATGCTTCGAGCGACATTATTATTATTATCAAGAATAACAAGCCGAAACCGCGTACCGCCGCCGCGGAAACGAAAACCGGCAAGATAGCGGTCCATGCGGCGGATCAATTAGCGGCGTTTGAGGCGGAAGAAAAAATCGACGAAACCACAAATCACGACGAATCCGCTCCGGCGGCGGAAGAAAAACTCCAACCGGTGCCCAATCCCGACGAAGCCGGTCCGGCCGCCTTGGAAACGGCCAGTTTCAAGGGCGTTACCCCGGGCGTGACGTCACTCGAGGAGGTGGAAAAACTATGGGGCGCTCCAAAGGAAATTTACAAACAAAACGATCTGATGACGCAGCTCTATTCGATCGAGCCCTTTGACCGGGTGGAGGTAAGTTACCTGAAAGATCATCAAGATAAAGTATCTTCCATTGTTATCCGCTTCGAAAAGCCTTTTCCGGCCGATAAAATCGCCCAACAACTGGACATGGCCTCGGTAAAGCCGGTGCTGGTCTCCAACGAGATGGCGGAAATCCTGGGCCAGGTATATCCGGAGCGGGGCGTGCTGCTGGCCTTCGAACCCGGCTCGGAAAAAAGCAAACCCTCGATGAAAGTCACCCACATAATTCTCGAGCCGCTAAATGCCGAGCCTTTTATCCTGCGGGCCGAGACGGAGATGGACAGCAATTACGATTTGTGTTTGCACGACTTGGAACAGGCCTTGAATCTGCAAGCCGACAACGCCCGGGCGAATTGGCTTTTAAGCCGGGTGCTATCGGCCGGCGATCAATTGCAGAAGGCCGAAGAGACCAGCGCGAAATCCGTTCGGCTGGAGCCGGACAATCCGCGTTATCGCATCACAAGGGCACAGATCCTCGGCCAGGTGGGCCGGCTGCCGGAAGGAATCAAGGAAGCGCAAAAAGCGGTGGAATTAAGCAACGACCGCCCGCACATTCAAGCCCGCGCTCTTTGTTTGCTGGGCGATTTCGCCGCTTCAGGTCCAAAACCGGATTATCGAAAGGCGATAAACTATCACACCCGGGCGGTCCAGGCGGCCGATGCCGTGTCCGGCGATCCGCATCCGGCAGTTCGGCTGGCGGCCAAAGAGGTGTTGGTCGATGCGCATCTGGGCGCGGTTCACGACATCGCTTGGGGCGATTGGAAAGACAAGGAAATCGCCGTAAGCAAGTGGCTGGAACGGGCCGCCTCCTTCGCCGACGATCTTGTTCAGAATGAAGGTGGATCGGAGGAAAATCAATTTCGCGTTTACACCCGGGCGCTGACGGCCTGCGTGGGTTTGCGCGGCAAGATCGATCCCAAGCCCTGGATCCAAGAGGCGCTGACCCATGGCGACGCATTGATAGACTCCGCTACGGATCCCGTTCGTAAAGCCCAATTTCAATGGGACTTGGGCCTGGCGCTGTACGACGCCGTGCAAATATATCAACTCCGCTTGGATCATGCGGCAGCCTTAAAATACGCGCAATCCGCGGCGGAATACCTGGAAAAAGGACATGAGCGGAAACAGACGCTAACCACCGCTTACGTCCTGGGCAGGCTATACTTCCGCGTGGGAGCGATTCACGCCATCCGCGATAAGAATCATGAGGAGGCGATTGCATGGTTCGACAAGGCGGCGCCGCTTTTGATGAAACCGCTTCCGCCCGAGTCCGAAGGCGACTTGGGCCGCGAGGGCGAAACTTTCGTGAGCATGGGCGTTTCGTTCTGGGAGGCCAAACAGCGCGACAAGGCCGTGGAACTCACGCAACACGGCATCTCCTTGATTGAACAGGCCGTCAAGCAGGGAACGCTTGAACAATCGGCTCTGGTCGTTCCTTACAACAATATCTCCGTCATGCATCGGCAATTAGGTGCGATCGGCAAGGCCGAACGCTACCAGGAAATGGCCGCCAAGATCAAAGATAGCAAAGTGAAATAATCAATCGCCATACCAACTGTATATTTAAAACATTCAAGCCCGCGGGTTGCAACCCACGGGCTTTATTTATTCCAAGCGGTATTTTTTTAACTCGAAAGATCCAAAGGACGAATGCACGAAAAGATTTGGCTCTTCCGGTTCTAGCCCGCATTTCTCACCAGGGAATTGTAAGACTATTTTTACGTATTTTTTTATCCGTTTATTGAGAGTCAGAAAAAGAATGTCGTATGAAAAGTCAGAGCCGGGGCGTGTCGCCCCGGTAATTCCGCACCCGACACGGCCCGGCTCTGAGGTGAAAACACGACAATTATTACCTGAGACTCAATAGCCGCGACCGGGCACCAACCGAAGGTTGGTCGGGGAGCATGTTTTTCCGGGCGGAAAAGCCCGAAACCGCCCTCCCACGCCGATGCCGCCACAGTTCTAAGGGAAAAATATGCCGAGATTCACCGGTCCGAGGACCATCCAGATCCTTGCAAAGGTTGCTACGACATGATAGTATGACGGGTGTTTTAATGGGGCCAAGCCCCTGGGCCATTATGAGGCAGCATCAGCATACCTAGTCCCCGTTGCTCGCCGTGCAAGGCATCACCTTGCCGCGGGCCCGTTCTTAGGCTGGGTGTTTTCCCTTGTACGTAATCCACCGCCTGTTGTGCTGCGCACAGCGGGTCGGTGGTTCACCTGTTTCGTTTGTCCTGACTATGATGAGATGACACGTTTTGTATAGGAAACAGCAGTCATGTCTAAGAAATTCTTTTGTCGAGCCTTTGGTGGCTTACTGGTCTTGGCCCTGTTGATTGGCGTGGCGGAAGCGATACCGATCACGATTCAGCTTCAAGGCCACGTTACGTACGTCAACGATCATGACAACCTTTTGGGCGGCAGAGTCGTCGTCGGATCCCCGATCAACGCTACGTATATGTATGAATCGACGACAACCGACTCCAATTCCGTTTCTGATGCCGGTGACTATTGGTATCGGACGGCCCCCTTCGGAATCACGGCTAGTGCGGGCGGCCTTACGATGCAGTCAGACCCCAGCAACACTGAGTTCCTGGTAGAAATCACAGACAACTTTTACGATGTCCTCGCTGGAAAGTATTACGACTATTACTTGCTACGCAGTTACCACAACCTCCACAACCTCCCCGTCACCCTTCGGGAAACTCACGTTTCCTGGCAACTCGACGACTCCACGGGAGAGGCGTATTCCAGCACTGACCTCCCCTTGGTGCCCCCGGATCTTACCGCGTTTCAACAACCCTTCGGGTTCACTATGACAGGCACCCCGGCAGGCACACTGCCCCTGCAGCCATTCCTTGTCAGGGGTATTATCGAGTCCGCTTCGATTGTTCCCGAGCCCTCCACCCTCGTCCTACTTGGCATGGGTGCCCTCGGGTTTCTCGCCTGGGCTTGGCGGCGGCGACGTTAGTCGAAAATCACGGCCTACGTCGAACACCAGACAGCCCATGAGTTCGACGTGGGCTTGTGGCCTGCTTGCGTTTTGCTTTTAGGACTCTCGGCCTTGGACGCGGTAAAAGCCTTCGCCTCAGCCCCAGGGAAAATGCGGCGTTGGCGCCTATTACCGGAAGAGCAAAATATTTAATTGATGAATTTCAATGCCCCTGCACTTGTCCTCAAACGAGTGGTATTGTAATTAATGTATCTAAAAGTCTAGTAAGTATTAAAAATTTCTATTGTCTTTCCTAATAGCGGTCTAATTTTTTCCTATCTTGTGTACTTTCGTGTTTTCGTGTTAAAAAATCATCATGTTCTCGCGAATAAAATTGTTTTGTCTGTTAGTTTTTGTCGCAGACCTGATACTGCTGGGAGTGATGGTTCATTACACCTCCTGGTTGTTCATGCTGGGATATGTCTTTATTAGCGGCCTTTTTGGCGGTTGGTTGTTGAACAACGGTTTGCGCAGATACGTGAGAAAAACCGGGAAATCGACGAATGCCAACGAGATTTCGGCCGAGGCTTTCCTATTGGGCGCAACCGCGCGTCTGGCGGCCGGAGCGCTCTTTATCGTGCCCGGAATCCTGACCGACCTGATGGCTCTATTATTGATCTCGCCGGCGGGAAAACATCTGGTGCGAATTTTTATTGCATCATTGTTTGGGAAGATGTTCCCCCATCCTTCAAATCAGGATTATTTTTCCGATGCAAGCGGCGAAACGCCGGCCAAGGATGAGATTATTGATGTTCGGATCGTGAATGCGGGCAAGGAAGAGCCGGAAAATGGGCGATAATTCGCCCCTGTTTTTCCATCCGGGCCGTGAATATACTGTGTAGAGAGAAAAATTTATGACTTCCATGCTCGATAAAACCGCACGACCCGCCTACGATTTCTCCGCGTACAAATCGCTGGAAAACGACGTGCTTACCGATCGGATACGCCAAGTCCGCCGCCGCCTGGGCCCGCGACTTTTGATCCTCGGACATCACTATCAGCAGGACGAGATAATTGCCTTAAGCGACCTGCGCGGCGACAGTTATCAACTTGCCTCCTTGGCGGCTTCGCACGAGCAATGCCGGGCGATCACATTTTGCGGCGTGCACTTCATGGCCGAGACGGCCGACATCCTCGCCAATCGGCCGGAGCGTTTGGCCGCCCGAAACGGTGAGCGTGTAAAGGTGATCCTGCCCGACCTTGCCGCCGGGTGCTCGCTGGCCGACATGGCCGACATCCATCAGGTCGAGGATTGTTGGCGGCGGCTCGGCGAAGTGATCGACGCCGGAGACGTGATGCCGATCACTTATGTCAATTCGGCGGCCGATTTGAAGGCCTTTTGCGGGCGGCACGGCGGTATCGTGTGCACGTCGGCCAACGCCCGGGCAGCCTTGGATTGGGCCTTTGCCCGGCGCGGCCGGGTGCTGTTCTTTCCAGATCAACACCTGGGCCGCAATACGGCCAAGGCGATGGGCGTCCCCTTGGAACAAATGCCGCTCTGGGATCCGCACAAGGATGGACTGGGCGGAAACACCCCCGAAGCCATCCGGCAAAGCCGGGTGATTCTCTGGCAAGGCGATTGCAGCGTGCATCAGCGTTTTCTGCCCAAGCACGTGGATTATTATCGCCAAAAATATCCGGGCATTAAAATTCTTGTCCATCCCGAGTGCTCGATGGAAGTGGTCGACAAGGCCGACGTTGTAGGCTCGACCGGGCGGATCATCCAAGCGGTCGAACAATCACCGCCGGGCACGAAATGGGCCATCGGCACCGAATTGCACCTGGTCAATCGGCTCAAGCACGAACACCCCGAGCAGGAAATCCACGTGCTTTCGACCATGGCCTGCGCGTGCGCGACAATGTCGCGCATCGACCTGCCTCATTTATGTTGGGCATTGGAAAATTACGCCGCCGGCGCGCCGGTGAACGTGATCGAAGTCGCCCCCGAGACCAGCCGCTGGGCGCTTGAGGCTCTAAAGCGGATGCTGGAAGTGAAGTAAATAATGAGTAACGCATTTACATATTGTTTGGATGATCTCTTTCGTCCGGGTGGTGTGTATTGTATAATTAACATAAATACTTTTTGTTTATTGAAGATAGCGGTTTAGGAGTCTGTATATGTCTTATGTTTTACCACCGGAACTCGAGCGTTTAGTCAAAGAAGAACTTGCTTCGGGCGTATATGCCTCAGAAGATGATGTGTTGCTGGAGGCCATGAGGGCGCTTCAAGACAGGGATGAGGCTATTGCCGGCATTCAAGAGGGCCTTGCGGATTTGGAAGCCGGTCTGGTACGACCGCTTAATGCCGTGGATGCGGAGTTGCGAACGAAACACACCATTCCCCGCGACGAATGCTCTTCAAAATAGCCATTACGGACCGAGCCGCCAAGGATCTCGACGAGGCCTATCGCTGATTTGCCGAACATGCCCCGGAGGCCGCCGCCCGTTGGTACAATGGATTTATGAATGCCCTGGATAAACTTGCCACCAATCCCGAGCGTTGTTCTATAGCGCCAGAGCGCAAAAAATTACATGCCGAAATCCGCCAATTTCTTTAAAGAAGTCCGACTCAGCCAGACATACTTGTGATATTTACTGTTCATGCCGTCGCTACAGGCCGCTTCTTTGCCGAATGAAACCAAACAAACAGATGGCTCCGATACTAAGCAGAACTATGGTGAATGGTTCGGGTACTGGCGTCAGCAGGAATCCGTGTTGTTGCCCACTAGGACTAGTACCGTAGCCAACGATTTGTCCTAAGTCGTTGATAGCCCGTGCAGACTTCAATGTCCATCCAGAGGATGAATCGATAAGACTATTCAAATCGATCATCGTAGATCCATCATAAAGGAAGGCACGAAAAACGGTATTATCACTGGTGTAAGCCGTCCCCACGACCAGCCCGCCGTTATTGATACCGTTAGCCCAACTCACTTTTCCGCCGAATGTGCCAAGGTCTTTCATTCCACTACCATTTTGCCACAGGAAAGCGTGGTCGCCACCGTTGCTGGTATATGCATGCCCAACGACCAGCCCGCTGTTATTGATGGCATAAGCACGACTATCTGTTCCGCCGAGCGTACCTAGGTCCTGCATCCCGCTGCCATTTTGCCACAGGAAGGCGTGATAGGCACCACTGCTGATCTGGGCATATCCAACAACTTGTCCCTGATTGTTTAAGTCGCATGCCCAGCTCGTTACGCCGCCTAGGGTACCAAGATTCATCATGGGAGAATTGCCATCACAAAGAAAAGCATGACGATTGGTCCAACCTGTAATTTGGCCGTTGTTGTTGATAGCTTGGGCATTACTCGAATATCCGCCGTCTGGCAGAAGGCTAATGTTCTGCATGGAACCACTTCCGCTGTAGAAAAAGGCATGCGGATCATTATCCATGTCCCCTCCTACAACCCCGACGACATTTCCATTGTCGTTGATGCCAAAAGCAATTGTACCGGTCCCGAAGTATTGCTTACCATTGCCTTTTGTATAAAGAAAGCCGACCGAGATGCCGCCTATGGATTCTTCTCCGACAACCGCACCGCTATTATTAATGCTGTAGGCGGCACAATCTCCAAGGTCGGTGACGCAGTAAGATGGAGACGCTGAAACGAATCCATTGATGGAGAATATCAAATAGAAGATGCTCACGCATATGGCACAACGAATCAACATCGTTCAATCTCCTTTAAAGTATTCCTACCGATGGTGAATCGAATACGTTCGATTTGAATGGAGGATAATTAAATAAGAATCAGCCGAGATTGCGGTTAACAAAAGACTGAACCAATTTCAGCACTAATTGATGATTTGGTGCTACGCTGCCTCAAAAAGGCCCTAAGAATGGGATTAAGCCAACCGACCTGAATATAGCAAGTTCAACCCAACTGTCAAGTCCCCCTCCGTACCATTAATGGTCGGCAACGGAGCTACCGGGCGCTGTTCATAATCCGGGAATAGACGGTGATAGTTCTTCATATCCGCCATATCGCCCGTTGGGAGGCTTCGACGGATGAGCTTTTGTGAGTGAAAAGACGCATTTCATGCACCCTACTTTTTCGGCTCCTTTTCGTCGGGCATGGGGATATTCGGGGTGAGATCGGGCGATGGGGAGGCTTCCGGCTTTTTTTCACCCTCGGCTGCGCCTTGGGGCTTAAAGGGCGGGGCTACGTTTCCGCCGCCTTCATCAGGAAGCTCGATTTCTTTGCCGCTGGGTAGGATCACTTCTATAAATACGGTTTCAAATTTGTTGTCGCTCATGCGGGCTTTGACATGTGCCTTGCCTTTGCCCTTCGGTCCGGCCAGATCCCAACGTATATCCATATTATTTCCATCAGGGGTTAGTACAGGGAACCAAGAATCATCGCGGATGGGTTGGCCAAAGGCCTCTTGAGCCTCCTTGTTCGCTTGAATTTTCTTCATAGTTTTTTCATAAGGCTCTATATGCTTAAACCCATAAATAAAAAAATATGCGATTCCACCCAAACAGCCGCCGCACATTAGTATAAAGCATAGCAATACCGTGGGCACGAACCATTTCCAGTTTCGCGACCACCAGCCGCGGGGTTTTTGTTCTGGTCCGGGAAAAGTGGCGTTTAAGGCCGTCGGGTCGGAATAGTTGGAACTCATGGAATTTGCTCCGAAAAAAAAGTGGCACGGGCATATTGCCCGCATGTTATACGGGGGCACAGGCTATTGAGACTCAGGTAAAAAATATCGCGTTTTTGCTTCAGAGCTGGGCCGTGTCGGCCCGGAATTACCGGGGCGACACGGCCCAGGTCTGACTTTTCATACGACATTCTTTTCCTGAGTATCAATAAACGCCAGTCTCACCCAGCG
>JBEKFZ010000013.1:0-63997 GCA_050013075.1 Thermoguttaceae bacterium
TAGAGGGTATGCTCGTAAACATGGATGGGGACCTCCTTGTCCTTTGCGTTTAACCACACAAAGTTTACAAGGAACCCCGTCCTGTTTTCACTATCAATTTCCATCATAAAATCTGCGAAAGTTCAGTTATACATAACTTCAGGATTACTTTTCCCCGAACCTTTCACTCCACTACCTGCCGGCAATTCGGCAGCGACGACAAAAACAGCTTGCCGTAGGATTTGCTGCGGATGCGCGGGTCGAGAATCACCACCATGCCCGTGTCGCGCTTGCTGCGTATCAGGCGGCCAAAACCTTGCTTTAGTTTTAGGATCGCCTCGGGCAGTTGATAATCGCGGAAGGGATTCCCGCCGGACAGACGGATGGCCTCCAAGCGGGCTTCCAACAACGGCCGGTCGGGCACGCTGAACGGCAGCCGAGTGATTATCACGTTCACAAGCGCGTCGCCCGGCACGTCCACACCCTGCCAAAAACTATCCACGCCAAAGAGCACGCCGCGGGGATTCTTCTTGAACCGCGCAAGCATCTGGCTCCGCGGCAGTCCCTCGGCCTGCGAGTACAGCGCGAGATTTTGCTCGATTAGCCAGGGCGTCAGTGCGGCTGCGGTGCGCTTCATCATTTCATAACTGGTAAAAAGCACGAACGCCCGGCCTTCGCTGCGGGCAACGTACCGGCGGATCATCTCGGTCGCCTGCCGCTCATACTCGGTGCTATCGCCGGCCGGATCGGGCATGTTTTTGGGTAAAATCAATTGCGCCTGTTTTTTGTAATCGAACGGGCTGCCCAGGCAAGACGTTTTACACTGTGTCAAACCAACCCGTGATTGAAAAAAATCGAATTTTCCCGCAGCCGACAGTGTGGCGCTGGTCATGATCACAGTAGGCGCTTTTTGGAAAAGATGCTCGCGCAACAGCGGCCCGACGTCGATCGGCGCGGCCTCGAGTGCAATGCGCTTTCGGTACTTGCCTTTTGTGCTTTCCACCCAGTAAACCGAATCGGGCATGCCGTGCGTGAGCCAATCGTCGATTTCGGCAGCCAGACCTCCAAGCCGCGTCGCGGCCGACGAAAAATCCTGCTTTTCCTCGGGTTTTTTCAATTCTTTGCTTTTACGGTGCAACAACCCGGCAAGTTTTTCCAATCCTTCGCTGAGCGGATTTTGGACGATCTTCGGCTCTCGAACCCGGCCGTTGCCCTTTGCATGTTCGGCCAGCCAATCGTCGATGGATTGGAAGAATTGATCGGCCCGATGCCGACATTCCATCACGGCCTGCTGTGCTTCGCCAAAATGTTGGTAAACCAGCAGTCCTTTGTTGGTCCGATCGTTGTACAGTTTTCGCAGGATATAATCGACCTGTCCGTTGGTGACGCTCAGGCCCAGGTGGTCACCGGCCACGGCCTCGATGTTATGGGCCTCGTCGAAAATCACCACGTCGTAGTCGGGCAGAATACTGGCGTCCTGCATCCGCAGGGCAAGATCGGAAAAAAACAAGGCATGATTGACCACCAGAATCTGCGCGTTTTGCATTCGCCGCCGGGCTTGATAGTAAAAACACTTGGCATAAGTCGGGCACTGCCGGCCCATACAGTTGCCGTGATCGCTGGCCACTTCGTCCCAGACCGAGGCCATGGGGCGGAAATCCAGATCGGCCAGCGACCCGTCGCTGGTTTCTTTCGACCATTTGTTCAGCGCCCGGAGTTGTTCGAACTCTTCGTCATCGTCAAACAGACTCGCCATCCGCTCCATGGCGTTTTTCAACCGCCGCAGGCTGATGTAATTGCTCCGCCCCTTGACCAGCACCGCCGAGAACTCCAAGGGAATTACGCTGTTGAGAAACGGCAGGTCCTTTTCCATCAACTGCTCTTGCAAACTGATGGTGTGCGTAGCCACAACCACCCGCGGCGAATGTGGTTCCTTGGAATCTATTCCCTTTCCCTTTGGGAGAGGGTTAGGGTGAGGGCTGTTGATATCCTGTTCTTGTGTTGAAGATTCATTGTTAACGTCAATTGGATATTTTTGCTGTGTCCCCGCCGCCGCCAAAATAGCCGGCACCAGATAGGCAAAGCTCTTTCCCACGCCCGTACCCGCCTCGACCACAAGATGATGCTTCTGGCGAATAGCCCGATCCACGGCCTCTGCCATGGCAAGCTGCTCTGGGCGCGATTCATAATTCTTCAACCGCGCGGCAATGCGGCCCGATGGTCCCAGGATTTCGGCAGGCATGAACATTCAGTATAGGATATCGGACCAGGAACGAATAAACCAGCCCGGACAGCTCGCCACGGAGATGCGGAGGACATAGAGATAAACTTGATTCAATCGGCCATCACGCATCGACCTTTGGCCCACGCCCGGAGTTGCTGGACGTGTTCCCGCATCACCACCGAAATCGGCTGGGTGGATTGCATGGCCGCGAGGATGTGTTCGGTGGTGCACTCTTTTTTGTCCGCGAACGCCGCATACAGGCCGGAGATTACGGCCTGCTCGATCTCGGCCCCGGTAAAACCTTCCGAACCGGCCACTAAACGCGCCATATCATAATTGCTTTTGTCGCGCTGCCGCTTTTTGAGGTGGATCGAGAAAATCATTTCTCGTTCCTCCGGCCCGGGCAAATCGACGAAAAAGATCTCATCAAACCGGCCCTTGCGCATCAACTCGGGCGGCAACTGCGCTAGATTGTTGGCCGTGGCGATCAGGAAGATCGGATGATGGTGGTCTTGCATCCAGGAGAGCAACGTTCCGAACATCCGCTGCGACAGTCCCCCGTCGGCCGAATCGCTGGTGGCCGAGGCAAATGCCTTTTCAATCTCGTCGATCCACAATACCACCGGGGCCATCGATTCGGCCTGGCGCAGGGCCTCGCGGAGCCGGGCCTCGCTTTCGCCGATGAACTTCTGGTAAAGCACGCCCGGGTCCATCCTTAACAGCGGCATCCGCCAGGCCGAGGCAACGACCTTTGCGCACAGACTCTTTCCGCATCCCTGTACTCCCAAAAGCAAGATTCCCCGCGGCGGATCGAGTCCGAACTCGCGTGCGCTTGCCGCAAAACCGCAGCATCGCAGGTTGAGCCACCGCTTCAGGTTCTTCATTCCTCCGATCTCATCCGGCGAAACGTCGGCGGCAATCGATTCCAAACACCCCATCATCCCCAGGCGGCTCCGCTTGGCATCCACGATCCGTGCCAGATCGGAACGGTCCAGCACGTAGTCGTCTTGGATGGCCCCGGCAACCACCCGGACCGCCTCCTCGGTCGTAAGCCCGCGCAACGTCTGCACCAGCATTTCCAGTTCGCGTTTGGTCAGCTTCGATTCGACTTGCCGGATGCTATTGCGCTGTATCTCTTGAAAGGTCGTGCGCACAACCTCCGTTAGTTCTTCCTCGCTCGGCCAACCCACGTCAAAAGGCACCGTCAGACGCCGCACATCGGGCGGAGGGGCCACGCTATCGACCAGGATCAGCGTCCACAAGCGCGAGTCGGGCGAAAAATACAGATCGCGAATCGAACGCACAACTTGCGGGTCCTTGCAGTGCGGGCCAAGATCCTTGAACAAATATATCACGCCGGCGGCCGATTCATTTACATATTGCAGCGCCGCGGCGATCTTGCCCGCCTCGACAAGCGTCTTCGACTCGCCGCGGGACACGGAAACCAGTCCCTCGGTCACCGACCACACCGCAAGCGGCCGTCCCAGGGCCTGGGCCGCTTCCGAAATTATGTGCACGGCCCTAGGCTCGTCCGGCGTTTCCATCGAAATGATGGGATTGCCCGCCTGGATAAGAAGTAGGAGTTTTTGACTCTCGGGTCTCATCGCAAGGCCCCTAAGTTAAGTCCTATAGGTTATGCTGAAACAAAACTTACTGCACTTATTGCTGTGCTTCTGATTTTCGTCAGATCCTGCGCGAGTCGGAACATCCGAGAGTTCCAATAAATCCCAGGATTATGCGGAAAAATCCCTGCACCATTCCACCGGCAGTATAATCCACAAGAGTAACGACGAACACAACCATGACCAGCAATACATAGGGGTTTAAACCATGTTCGGCAATCCAAGGCTTCGCATTCCTCCTGAATTCCCTATTTACACATGGTCAATATCTATGTCTTTGGAATAAGACCAGCAACATCGCGGTTCGCGCGGGCATCAAACAACTGCCCTACGCAACATATTTTCCTGCTCGGCCACCTCGTAAAAAACTATCTTGATATGTAAAATAATTGCTTTGGTTTTGGAGCGGATTATCGAGTGTTTTTCGGCGATTTATCGAGGACGAACCCGTCATGGTGGAAGCCATTATCGACATCCCTCTGCCGGGGCTAAGGCTCGGCTCCCCTGGGGCCAAAGAAAAAACACCCGGGGCAGACGATGCACACAGCCACTTTCTGGCCGGGCCGGAAAATCGCCTGGTCAAGGTGGTCGTGCGCTCCGTGCTTGAGGAAAGGCCAAACAGTTATAATCCAATAGTTTTATACGGGCCAAGCGGAACAGGAAAATCGCATTTGGCCCTGGGCGTGGCCGCCGAATGGAAGGTTCGCTACCGGCGGCGGGTGGAATGCACTTCGGCCGTGGATTTCGCCCGGGAATTGGCCGAAGCCATCGAGACGCAGGCCCTCGAGGAGTTCCGCGCAAAATACCGCCAGGCTGGACTTTTGGTTTTCGAGGACATCGGCCGCCTGATACATCGCACGTCGGAAAAACTCAGCGCCCAAGACGAATTTGTGCATACTTTGGACGATTTGATCGATCGAGGCTCTTGGGTCTTGGTTACTTCCATGGTTGCGCCTTATGCAATGAGTGGAATGTTGCCGGCCTTGCAAAGCCGGTTAACGGCCGGGTTGACGCTGCCGCTTGCCCTGCCCGAGCCGGACACCCGGTTGGCGATTGTCAATCGCCTGGCCGAGTTGCGGAAGATCGACCTGCCGGGTCCGGTCGCCCGAACTCTGGCTGAGGGATTTTCCGGAACCGTGCCGGAATTGATGGGAGCAATAACGCAATTGGAAGTGCCTGCCCGTCGCGACGGGCACCGCATAGACGTAAAAGCCGTCCAATCGCTGCTCGCCCGGCGCGGCAGCGAATGTAAGGTAAGCATCCACGCAATCGCCCTGGCGACCGCCAGGCATTTTGGGTTAAAACTCTCGGAGTTGCGCAGCCCTTCGCGGCTTCGAGCGGTAGTAACCGCCCGCGACGTGGCTGTATACTTGGGACGAAACATAATAAAGTGCAGTTTCGACGAGATCGGCCGATATTTCGGCGGGCGCGATCATACCACCATAATGCACAGTTGGTATAAAATGGATAATACGGTTCACGCGGATCCGGCCATGCGCCACGAACTCAGGAAACTGGCTCAAGAAATACAAAAATAACCATAAAACAGGACCGTACTGTATCGGTCCTGTCAGTGTGCGGTTCAACTCGGCCGACACAACCCGGCTCCAAAACACTACAGAAACGAAAAAGATGCGGCAAGGTGGGAAACCGTGCGATAAATTGTCAATAAAAAGCCGGCAAAAACTTAACTACCAACACCGATATTACAACCACGAAAAACACACGTTATAGCCAACCATTCAACATCAGGTCGCCAACATTTACATAATAGTTTTTCCACCGCCGCTAAACTGATATAAAACGGTATAACAATCTGACTAATAACGATTTACATAAACAACTCAAACGTTTACCATCACATTTAATTTCCATATTAATACTACTGATATAGAGAAAATAAAAATATAAGAACATACCAGCCACTCTCCAAGAAAGGTGTAGTTATCGATGAAAGCCATTTGCGAACGCGAGAAACTGTTGCATGTTTTCCAGACGGCCGCCAGCGTTGTCCCAACGCGGAGTCCCAAGCCGATCCTGCAAAATCTTAAACTGGAGGTAACGCCCGAGGCAGCCACGCTCATCGGCACGGACATGGAAATCGGCATCCGCATGGACGTGCCGGGTTTTATCATCGAGAAGCCCGGCGACGCGGTGTTGCCGATTTCCCGGTTCGGCTCGATATTGCGAGAAAGCAGCGATGAAAAACTCAGCCTGCAAAGCGACGGCCGCAAAACGTTGGTCCGGGGCGACCGCAGCGAATTCCAATTGCCCTCGGAAAATCCCGATGAATTCCCCAACGTTGTCGCCTTCGAGGAAACCAAGTATCACGAGTTGCCGGCCGTGTTTTTCCGCGAAATTGTCCGTCGCACGGTCTTTGCCACCGACAACGAAAGCAGCCGTTACGCCTTAAGCGGCGTGCTGATCGAACTTTCCTCCAGCGGCATCACCGCAGTGGCTACCGATGGCCGTCGGCTGGCCCGGCAGGAAGGCCCCGCGAAATCGGTGGGCGGACATCTTACGGGCGAAAAAATGACCATCATCCCCACCCGGGCAATGCAACTCATCGAACGGGCAATCGCCGATAACGAGGAAAACATCCTTCTGGCCGCGCGGGAAAACGACGTTCTGGTCAAAAGCAGCCGGGCGACCATTTATTCCCGCCTGGTCGAAGGACGCTTCCCCAAGTGGCGCGACGTGTTTCCACGACACGATTCCACGGCGAAGATCGAATTTTCGGTCGGCCCGTTCCACGCTTCTGTCCGGCAGGCGATGATCGTCACCAGCGAAGAGCGCCGGGGCGTTGAATTCACCTTCGGCGAGGGCAAACTCACACTGGCCGGCCACGGCGCCGAATACGGCGAGTCGCACGTCGAACTGCCCATCGCCTATGACGGCCCGAATCGCGACGTGATGTTGGATCCAAGGTTTGTCAACGATTTCCTCCGCGTGTTGGATCCGGAAACGAACATCACTATGGAAATCCGCGACGGCGAAACCGCCGTGGTTTGCACGACTCAAGACGGTTATTCCTATGTCATCATGCCGCTGGCGCGAGACCAAAAATAGTAAATCATGTTTATCCCGGGCACTTGCGCTTGGGGATTATGTTTTCCACACCGGCCGCAAGCGACCGGGTTATTGAGTATCAGAAAAAAATGTCGCATGAAAAGTCAGAGCCGGGCCGTGTCGGCCCGGAATTACCGGGGCGACACGCCCCGGCTCTGAGGCGAAAACGCGAATTTATTACCTGTCACTCAATAAACGAGTGTTGCGTTGTCCATGTAAGTATCATTCAACTCTACCCATGCCCAAAGATCCCCAAACTATCGGCAACATCCTTTCGGATCTGATGGCCCGGCGCGGTTTCGCCCGGGTCCAAAGCGCCGAGGCTCTGGAAACCGCTTGGCGCCAAGCCGCCGGTCCGCTGTCTGCGCAATACACCCGCGTAGGGTCTATCCGCCGCGGCGTGCTCGAGGTCATCGTGGCCAATTCCACCTTGGTCCAGGAACTGGGCTACCAGAAATGCGAAATACTTGCCGCCTTGCAAAAACTCCTGCCCGACGAAGGAATAAAATGCCTTCGTTTCCGCGCGGGAAACATCCAGTAAATAATGACGAAGCCGGAATGGCACATGGCGAAAGAATAGCAATTCAAATGATAAATGATGAAAAACCGGAATCTTCCGAACTCAACGATTTTCGCCTGGTCCGCACGCCGGACGACGGCGATTACAGCGCAAAGGATCTCGAACACCTGAGCGACCTGGAGCACGTCCGCGAACGGCCCAGCATGTACATTGCCGACACTACTCCGCGCGGCCTGCACCATTTGGTTTACGAAGTGGTCGACAATTCCATCGACGAGACCATGGCCGGCTACGCCACCGAGATTTCGGTGATCATAAACAACGACGGCTCGGTCACGGTCGAGGACAACGGCCGCGGCATTCCCGTGGAACAGCATCCGGACCTGGGTTTTTCCACGCTCCAAGGCGTGATGACGGTGTTGAAGTTCGGCGGCAAGTTCAAAAAGGGGGCCTATCAAACTTCCGGCGGCCTGCACGGCGTGGGAGTTACCGTTGTCAATTTCCTTTCCGAATGGTGCGAGGTGGAAGTCCGCCGCCAGGGCCACTTGTATCAGCAGGAATACGAGCGCGGCGTGCCCACCGGAGATGTGCGACGCATCGGACGGACCGACCGTCGCGGCACCAAAACCACCTTTAAAGCCGACCCGCTCATATTTCCCAACACCAATTTCCAGTACAACTTACTATATCGGCGGCTGCAAGAGTTGGCCTTCCTCAACCGCGGCGTGAAAATCATCTACCGCGACCACCGCACCGGCGAAGGCGAAACGTTCTGTTACCAGCGCGGAATCTTGGAATTCGTCGAGCACCTGAACCGCGCCAGCGAACCCGCCCACGAAGATATCATTTATATCGCCGGCGAATATGACGGCGTGGGCCTGGAGGTGGCCATCCAGTATTCGGCCGAATACACCGAAAACGTCCATTCCTACGTGAACAACATCTGCACTACCGAGGGCGGCACGCACGTATCGGGCTTCCGCGCGGCCATTACCCGCACGATAAACTCCTACGGTAAAAAGGAAGGGCAGTACAAGGACCTGATTCCCAGCGGCGACGACTGCCGCGAGGGCCTCACGGCGGTGATCTCGCTCCGCGTGCCCGAGCCGCAGTTCGAAGGCCAGACCAAAACCAAGCTCGGCAACAGCGAGATAGAAGGCATAGTCAACTCGGCCGTGGGCGATTTTCTGGCCAAATACATGGAAGAAAATCCAAAAACGGCCAAGATCATCGTAAATAAGGGCCTTTTGGCCGCCGAGGCCCGAGAATGCGCACGCAAGGCCCGGCAACTGGTCCGCGAACGAAAAGGCGCCCTTTCCGGCGGCGGCCTGCCCGGCAAACTCCGCGACTGCACCAGCAAGGACGTCGAACGCTGCGAACTGTACCTGGTCGAGGGCGATTCGGCCGGCGGAAGCGCCGAAGGCGGACGCATGCGCGAGTTCCAGGCCATCCTGCCCTTGCGCGGTAAAATCATCAACGCCTACAAATCCCGCGAAGACAAAGTCCTGGCCAACGAGGAAGTCCGCAGCATGATCTCGGCCATCGGCTCGGGCATCGGCGAGGAAATGGATCTGACCAAACGCCGCTACGGCAAAATCGTGATCATGACCGATGCCGACGTGGACGGCTCGCACATCCGCACGCTGCTTTTGACCTTCTTCTACCGCCAGATGTACGATTTGGTAAAAGGCGGATACATCTATGTGGCCCAGCCTCCGCTGTTCCGCGTGCGGCACAAAAAAGAGATCTACTACGTACAGACCGAGGAAGAGATGAAGGCCCAACTGCTCGACGCCGGCCTGAAAGACGCCGTGTTCGAGCCGGGCGACGGCCGGACCATCGCCGGGACCAAAATGGAGCAGCTCTGCCGCACGCTGGCCGCGTTGGAAGAATCGCTCTTGGCCCTGGAGCGACGCGGCGTGAACCTCCGCGCGTTTTCCGCTCGCCAGGACCCGGTTACCGGCCGGCTGCCCATGTATCACGTCTACCTCGGCCGCCAGGAACACTGGTTTACCACGCGGGAAAAACTTGACGAATTCCTCGCCGCCCAGGAACAAGAAAGCGGCGAGGAATTGAGCCTGACCGACGAGCCGGGCGAAAACGGCGCCGAGCCCGCCCAAGCCAGCCGACTGCGATTGGTCGAACTGCACGAGGTCCGCTCCATCAACACCCAACTGGCCGTGCTCCGCTCGATGGGTTTTGAAATCGACAGTCTCATCCACCAAGAACGCACGGGCGTGCAGGAACCGCGCTACCGTCTGCGCCGCGGAGAACTTGCAACCGGCCTGGAAGACCTGCGCGGCCTGCTAACGGCCATCCGCGCGGCCGGCGAAAAGGGCATGCAAGTCACCCGCTTCAAAGGCCTGGGCGAAATGAACGCCGAGGAACTCCGCCAAACCACCTTGGACCCGGCCCATCGCACGCTCTTGCAAGTCACCATGGAAGACGTCGGCGCGGCCGACGATCTGTTTCGCATTCTCATGGGCGACAAGGTCGAACCCCGCCGCGAATACATCGAAAAACACGCCATGGAAGCCCGAAATCTGGACGTGTAATTATTATTCAACACGGAGCCACGGAGGCCACGGAGATAAATTAAAATGATAAGCCAAGAATAATGGTTTATTGAATGTCATGGTAATAATATATTCTTCGTTTAGCCCCGGAGCTTGCTCCGGGAGTTTTTACCACAAATGAAAGTGTATATCCCGACATTTATTACCTGACACTCAATATGTATTATTAATCGGTCTGTTTTTTTGCAGTTTTCATAATAATTTTGTTCTTCTCCGAGTCCTCTGTGCCTCCGTGGTGCATTTCTTTGGAAAGTGTGGCTGAACCGCCATGAACCTATTCGATCAGTTTAAACACACCGTCGAGCATCGCCTCGGATTAAATCCGCGTCGCGCAGGCCCAAAGGCCATGGATGTATCGAGGCCGAAAATGGGATTCGTCGAGGGCACGCGGCCCGGGTTCTCCCAAGAAACCGCCGGACTACTGCGACACCGACTCAAAGCGGCCGCGCTGGTGCTCTCAATCCTATTGGCCGTAGCCTTTATCGGAAATCTCTTTTCCGCTTATGCCCCGCTGATCGTGGTCCGCGCTCTTATCCTCTTTATATTCATCGGCGGCTTTGTCGCCCTGCAAAGCCCCCGCGATTTTTCCTTGACCCAACTCCGCTGGGTCGAGGCTGGCTTGTTCGGCGCGGTCATCGTGCAGTATGTGCTGATGATGTGGACCCGCATGGTCGTCTTCGCTGGCATCGAAGCCCCTTTGTCGGTCGTTGCCGCCGAATACGCCTATTTTTCCATTTGGGCCTTCCTCATACTCACATACGGCATCCTCATGCCCAATACATGGCAACGGGCTTTGGCCGTATTGCTTCCCGCCGCTTTTGTGCCGTGCGGGTTGATACTCTGGCTGCGGTCGGCCAATCCCGCCGTCGACGCCGCGCTGGCAGCCGACAAAATGAACACGCCGGTCGTTCTGCCTTTCGTGGCGGTACTGGTCGCGGTGTTCGGCACGTACATCACCAACTCCATCCGCCGCGAGGCGTTCAAGGCCAGACAACTGGGCCAGTACGTACTGAAAACCAAACTCGGCGCGGGCGGAATGGGCGAAGTCTATCGGGCCGAACACCAACTCCTTAAACGCCCATGCGCAGTTAAATTGATTAGACCCAGCAAGGTCGCCGAACCCACGGTCCTTGAGCGCTTCGAACGCGAGGTGCAAGCCACCGCCAAACTTACCCACTGGAACAGCATCGAGATATACGATTATGGCCGATCCGACGACGGAACCTTCTACTACGCCATGGAACTCCTGCCCGGCATGAGCCTGGAGGATCTTGTCAAATTTCACGGCCCGCTGCCTGCTGCCCGGGCGGTCCATTTTCTCCGCCAAACCTGCAAAGCACTGCGCGAAGCACACGCCAAGGGCCTGATCCATCGCGACATCAAACCCGCCAATATCTTTGCCGCCGAACGCGGCGGGGTGTACGACGTGGTCAAACTCCTCGACTTCGGTCTGGTACGCGAACAGTCCGGCGAGGCCGACGACCTGCAATTGACCCAGGCGGGCACGTTCAGCGGATCGCCGCTTTACATGTGCCCGGAACAGAAACGGTCCTACCACAATCTCGACGCCCGCAGCGACATCTACTCCCTGGGCGCGGTGGCCTATTTTCTCTTGACCGGCCGGCCGCCGTTTGTGGGCGACAACATCTACGACATCATTGCCGCCCACGTCCGCGATCCGGTCACACCGCCCTCGGAGCTGAATTCCGCCGTGCCGCAGGACGTGGAACTAGTAGTGAATCGCTGCCTTGCCAAAATGCCCGCCAACCGTTTTCAAGACGTCGATACCCTGGAAAAAGCCCTAGCCGCCTGCGCTTGCGCCGATAAATGGACCGAAGACCAAGCCGCGGCCTGGTGGCGGGAAAAGGGGAAAAATGCATAGTGGACTGTGGGCAGTGGGCGGTGGACAGTGGGTAGCGGGCAGTGGATAGTGGTTGGTGTATAGGGAACATGGATATATGTTTTTTGGGTACTAAAAGTCGATTTTTCCACGACCAGCCCTCACCCCCGGCCCCTCTCCCGACCAACCGACCATGGCGACCAACGCTGCGTATCGGTGCCCGATGGTGCCCGTCGGTGCCCGGCGAGGGGAGGTTTTTGGGGACGCCTTTTTCAGGTGTTGCATTTTTACGTCGCTGTTGCAGGGTGGAAGTGCTTGGAGTTTCATGGTTTATGGAGAGTAAGGAAATCGTAACTTCGTGGGGCTCAAAAGAGGGGCGTTGCGTAAGCAGTACAATTGTGGGGAAGGGCATCAAGTAAGGGGATAGGGGATAGGGGATAGAGGTTGGGGAATGATGAATGTTGATCGCGGAATAATGAATGAAAAATGTCTGAAATCCGGAGGCTGATAACTGATGTCAGGTTAGTGTGCGCTTTTGCGGTTTGGGTTTCAAGGCATTTTTTTGGCCGGGGGGGAAATTGATTTTTTAGACTTCCTGATCCACAACGCCCGGTACATCTTTTGTTGCCCATCAAAATGCTATAATAATCCCCGTTCCCGCCGCCCAATCAATCCTAAGTAAAAATAGTTAAAAAACTATTAGAAAGCTTTGTATCATGGAAAGATTATCATTTAATGAAGAAGAAATCCAAAAATTATTTGGACATGAAGCTGCGGAAGATGAAAATCTAGAACGTTTAAGAGAATATTATTTCAAGAGTGCGGTTTATGACCAAGTCGTAGCAAATTTGCCCCTTCGAATATTAGTTGCACATAAGGGAATTGGAAAATCTGCGCTTTTTCAAGTAGCAATGGCGGAAGATAAAGAAGAACTAAATCTTCCTGTTTTAATTAAACCGGATGATATTATTGATCTGGGAATGAATGAGTCAGATTTTCTAAAAACGATCAGAAATTGGAAAAAGGGATTGCTAGAAATAATTGGCAAAAAAGTACTGTCATCATTAGGAGGTGATACAAAGGGAATTCATAAAGAGATCACGAAGTATGGAGGAAAATTATTAGACTTTTTAATTGAAACATTCAAAAAATCGTACCAGACAATAAATATAGATCCAACTAAAAAGCTTATAGTGGATCATTTTTTATCATCACGAAGGATAAATATCTATATTGACGATTTAGATCGAGGCTGGGAAGGCAGCAGAGATGATGTTAAGCGAATTTCTGCATTATTAAATGCAATACGTGATATTGCAAATGAAAACAAAGGAATATGTTTTCGTGTTGGGTTACGTTCGGATGTTTATTATCTTGTAAGAACATCCGATGAATCGACTGATAAGATAGAAGGCTCAGTTGTTTGGCATAGCTGGACAAATCACGAAATATTTGTCCTTCTAGTTAAGAGAATTGAGACTTTTTTTGGGCGCGAAATTGATGAAGAAAGACTTCTTAAGATGCCTCAAAGGGATATGGCTAGATATTTGGATACAGTTATGGAAGAAAGATTTAGGGGTGAAGGTCATTGGCTTAATTGCCCAATGTATCGTGTTCTTATGTCACTAATTAGGAAACGCCCGCGAGATTTAGTCAAGTTATGCACTCTTGCAGCAAAAAAATCTTGTGAAAATAAAAATAATATAATTAGAACAGAAGATTTCAAAGACATATTCGAGCAATATTCACAAGGAAGAGTACAAGACACCATAAATGAGTTTAGATCAGAATTGCCTGATATAGAGCGGTTGGTTATCAATATGAAACCGAACAAAAGAGAAAGAACGGCCAACTTGGGGTATGTATACAAAACAGATGGCTTATTAAAAAAAATATTAGACATAAGTGAACAAGGACAATTCAAATTTGCAAATAAAAAAATTGCATCACCAAAAGATCTGGCTGCATTTATGTATAAAGTAAATTTTCTAACCGCAAGGAAAGAAACACCTACGGGGATTACAAGGAAATTCTTTGAAGAAAATAGATATTTATCCTCAGATTTTGCAGATTTTGGTTTTGATTGGGAAATTCACCCGGCTTATCGTTGGGCTTTGCAACCAGATGACCCCAGAAATATATTTCAAAGTCTCGAACTAACATCAGATGATTTATAAATAAATGTGATTAATCTAGTCCATAGGAAAAAATGCTCGCAGAGCACACTACTTTTTGTACATAAGGAGACATCATCATGCCCATTGAAGTCAGAAAAGCTACGGCGGAGGAAACCAAGAAGATGAAGGCCTTGCCGATTTGGGAGAAGGAGGTATCGGAGTTTCCTTGGCATTATGATGAAAAGGAGACTTGTCTTATTCTCGCAGGGCAGGTGACGGTGGAATCGGCGGGGCAGACGGTTTCATTCGGGCCGGGGGATTATGTGGTCTTTCCCGAGGGGCTGGACTGCACATGGAAGATAAAAAAGGCGGTAAGGAAGCATTATCAATTCGGATAGTCGGAAAACTCACCACGGAGACGCGGAGGGCACGGAGGGAAAAAGGATGAAGGATGAGGGATGAAGGCTGAGTACTGAACTCTGACCACTGAACCCTATTCACGAGATCGCCGGTTCGGGGCGACGGGCGGGTGGGGAGTGAGGGGGGCGGGCCTCGGGTTTTGAGGCTGGATTGACGCGGCGATGGGGCTGGGCGTCCGGGCTGTCGTAGTGCACTACAAAGCTGTTTCGGCCGATGGTAAGTTCATCGCCGGGCGAAAGTGGTGTTTTTTTCAGCACGCGCAGGCCGTTGATGTATGTGCCGGTTTTCGTGCCCAGGTCCCAGACCATCAGGCCCTCGTCGCCGTTGTCGATCATACATTGGTAATGGCCCACGGCCGAGTCGTTCAAGCAGATATCGGCGCCCGGGTCCAGGCCGACTATTACCGGGAACTGGTCCACAACGAATTTTCTTTTGCGCGAGTCCGTGCACGTCAGTTCGAGCTTCATCGTGAACTCCTAATACTAATTCAAACCTACGTTTAGACACACGTTTGAGTTGGCAATTATTTCAGGAAAACGGCATTTAGTCAGCGTATCGCGAAACCGCAAGCGGTTTGTCGGCATATCGCGAAACCGCAAGCGGTTTGTCGGCGTATCGCGAAACCGCAAGCGGTTTGTTGGCGTATCGGGAAATCGCAAGCGGTTTGTCGGCGTATCGCGAAACCGCAAGCGGTTTGTTGAATTCCAAGACAAGCATAGCAGTTGCTTGCCGGGCGTCAACTATATCCCTATGTAAGTAGGGGTATTGTCGGCGAATCGTCAGAAATCGCGAGAATAATCCGACTTGCCAGGTTGAATCTGGGCAATCGAGAAAATTTGTGTTGGATAGGGAGGTTGATCTTCAACGAAAGATAAACCCAAGGATGCCGGAGATAATGGCGGTAACCGGGAGGGTGAAGACCCAGGCGTAGATGATTTTTTTGCCGATACCCCATTTGACCGCCCTGGCTCGGTAGGCTGAACCCACGCCCAGGATCGAGCCGGTGATGGTATGGGTGGTGCTTACCGGCACGCCGATAGCGGCGGCGATGGACAGGACAAGTCCGGCGGCGGTTTCGGCGGCAAAGCCCTCGACCGGGCGGATATGGGCGAGCTTTGTGCCCAGGGTGCGGATTACCTTCCATCCCCCGGCCGCCGTGCCCAGGGCCATCGCCACCGCACAGAGCAGTTTGACCCACACGGGGACGTTAATCGAGTTTATTTTTCCGGATGTGAACAGTGCCAGGGTAATTACGCCCATTACTTTTTGAGCGTCGTTCATGCCGTGGGTCAGTGCCACGAAGCCGCTGGAAAGGATTTGCAGGGGCTTGAAAATGGCCATAACGGTTTTTCGAGTCATGCGGTATGTAGTCCAATAGATCAGCACAAGGAGTACGAAACCGCCGATGAATCCCAACACCGGCGAGACAAACATGGCGAGGATCACTTTATTGATGCCGGCCCATTGCAGGCAGTCCCAGGACATGGAAGAGTGGACCAAGGTAGAGCCGATCAGTCCGCCGATAAGCGCATGCGAGCCGCTAATGGGCAGGCCGAGGATGGTGCACCAGGCGACCCAGCCCGCCGCCGCAATCATTGCCGTGAGTATCACATTTGGCGTGACGGCCGAGGCATCGACCAATCCGCCGCCGATGGTTTCGGCCACGCGTTCGGAAATAAGCGCTCCGAAAAAATTAAGAATCGCGGCATAGATGATGGCCACCAGCGGCGAGAGGACGCGCGTGGAAACGACCGTGGCGATGGCATTTGCCGAGTCGTTCCAGCCGTTGACGAAGTCGAACAGCAGGGCCATCACAATTACGGCGAACAACATCCAGGTCATTATCGGTCGATCCTTCGTCAGGCGTTTTCCAGCACTATGCCTTCAATCACGTGGGCCACTTCCTCGGCGCTGTCCATGGCCATTTCGATCAGGTCGATGATTTCTTTCCACTTTATCACAAACAGAGGATCCGTGCTGTTTTTAAATAGCGAGGACAAAGCGATGTGGTGCAAGTGGTCGCCGACGCCCTCGAGGCGCTGGATTTCGATGCAGTGCTGGAGAATCCGATTTTTTTTGCGCACGTTACGGAGTTCGTGGACGGCGTCGCGGACCGCACGGGCCAGATCCAGCATTACCTTGCCCATGGCCCGGACCTCGGGCAAGATGCTTTCCACCTCGTAAAGCGCCATGCGCCGAACGGCGTCGTCCATGTAATCCACCACCTCGTCCATGGCCAAGATCAGCCGCCGCAAATCGCCGCGTTCCAGGGGCGTGATGAACGAACGGTGCAACAACGACATTGCCTCGTGGGTGATATCGTCCGCTTCATGCTCCAGTTCCTTGAGCTTTATGGAATGTTCTTTGGGATTTTCGAAACATTCGAGAGTTTGACAAAACTGTTCCGCGCAGCGGACAAGGATTTCCGCGTCACGGTCGAAGTAAGCGAAAAACTTGGTGTTCCGGGGCAGGAAATTGAACATGACAAACCGTTGTTTGAGTAATACCGGGTTGTTGGCCGCCAAAGGGCCGAGTCGCCGCGCGGCGATAGAGCGCCATTAAGGGCGGGTATTCGGCGGCGACGGCACGTTAGAACGTTGAAAACAGCACTTTAACCATAGCAGACCGCTTGTGCAAGGAGTGCCGGGGATTTCCGCGTCCTTAGCGACTCTCCAAGAATAACTTTGGAGTTTGGAAGGCAAGGGGCCCTCACCCCCGGCCCCTCTCCCGCGACCAACCTTCGGTCGGTACCCGGAGAGGGGAGTAATACTTGGACAGCCGCTTTGCCCCGTATAAAACCGGGTCAGGCACATTTTTAGCAATACCTGCGGCGGCTTGTACTGCTAAAAAAGGGGGATAAAATTGCCGGATGGAGAATTAGGACAGGCTCTAAATGCTCGGAGCCGGAGAAAGCGAACATGCGGGCTGAAAAGATTTTGGCGGTTGTATTGCGCATCTCCGCCGGAGTATTGCTCCTGGCTTTGGCGCCGGTGTTTTTCCCGCACTCTTGGATGGCGGCGATCAACCGGGCGGCCGGGCTGGGCGAACTGCCGGACACGGCCATCGTGGGGTATCTGACGCGATCGCTATCGGCACTGTACGCCTTCCACGGGGCGCTGGTGCTCTACGTATCGCTGGACGTACGGCGCTGGCTGCCGCTTATTCGCTGCATGGCCGCCTTGGGCATTATGTTCGGGTTCCTGATGTTTTCGCTCGACATTTTCCTGGTCATGCCGGGCCCTTGGACTATGTGCGAAGGGCCGCTGATTATCGTTTTGTGCACGATGATCTTGATACTTGCCAACTCAACATACCGGCTACGGCCAGGGCCAGCAGAATCCAGGTAGCAGGCTCGGGCACGGGAGTGAGACTGGTGCAAGAGGCCGAGCTGCCGGAGCCGATGGTTAGCGTGTTCTGCACGATGGAAGTGGCTATCAATTCCGTGCCGGCCGGGCCGCTTACGGTGGTATCGCCTACGCCGGTGATTGTGCCCACTGTCTTTACGCCATCGGAGATCAGCAGCCCGGTGGCGGTGCTGTTGTTGACGATGTTCAGCGAGAGGTTCGTGGTGGTATCGGTGAACGGATCGGCCGTGCCGCCGGCTTCAAAGGTGCCGCCGCTGATTTTCAAAAGCGCATTGGCGTTGACGGTAACGGGCGCGCCTTGGGAGCGAGCGATAAGCACCCAGCCCGGTCCTACCTTATCGGTCGTGCCGGACCAAGTGGTCAACCCTGTGCCGTAAATCGCCCAGGTGTCCGGCGTTAAAGCGAATTGATAGTATGGCGGCGTAGGCAGCAAGGGTGTGGGCGGGATGGCCTCTTCGCCGTCTATTTTCACTGGATTGGTGGGATTAACGTTATTAAAGTTTACCGCGCCTAAAACATAATTCTGATAGCTGGCGTTAAAGACTACGCCGTCGTTCAGTTGCAGGGTAAAGCCTGCCTCGTGCGGCAGGACGTTAAGCGGACCGGTTGGGGCGTAGGGCGCGGCTGCGGCCCCGGATGCGGCGGACGGAATGCTACCACCGCCGGACATGTAAACAGTTACACCCTGGAAAATCAATGTCCCGTTCCCGCGGCTGTAATCGCCTAAAGAAATAGGCGTGGCCACAGGGAACATGTTTCTCGACAGATCGACCACGTTGTTGCTGGGATTGGTGTCCGCGTCGTTGGCCTTGAAGATCACCGTGCCCAGGATCTCGTTGGCCACGATGCCGTGAGTGCGGAACATGGCATTGTCGTCCACGGTAACCGTACTTGTGGTGCCTTGGAATGAGACGATATTGCGGAATCCATAGGCCGGATCATTATCGAGAACCATCCCAGCCGGCACCTGGGAGACTTCCAGATTACCGTTATTAAAGATAACCGGTCCGCTGTCGGAGTTGCTGACTACGGGCATTTGGTTGGTCTTGACCAAGCCGGCGGTCAGTTTCAGCCCCCAGGCATTGGCCTGGCCTTGACCTTGAGGTACCAGCGCAGGCGCCGGGGCGCTGTAGGACAGCGTGCCCGAGCCGTCTTTTTCCAAGTAACCGGTAGGAGACCAAGTGAAATCGAAATTCGCTTTAAGCGTGGCGGTGACGCCGTCGTCAACCTCGATCACGCTGCCGCAGTTTTTCACCGTATCGGGCGTGCCGGAGGTGTTTATTTTGATGGGCGTCCAGAAATTGGTATCCAAACCGCCGGAGGTAATGTGCAGTCGTCCGCCGTTAAGGATGGCGATCGGCCAGCCCTTGATAATTCCCCCTTGGGCGTTGAGTTGATTTGCGTTGTTGACGATGATCTCTCCGCCGGCGATGATCGTGCCGCCGGTGTAGGTGTTGGCGACACCCTGGTTCTGTGTTAAATCGAGCGTGCTATTTTTACCGGCCTTATACAGGAGCACGGGAGTTGCCTGATTGTCGCCGATGCCGATTTGCGGTTGAGATTGGTTTTGCCAAAACATTGTTCCGGCGCTGTATTCGCCGCCCAGTCCTAGCACGTTGACATTCTGCTGAACGCCAGTCAGGTCGGAGATGATGGTTAGTCCATAAGTTCCCGGCACGCCGGTCACATTGACGTTACCGGTCCAGCCGATCACGCCGCCGTCGAGAAAGAGATTCTGAAAATTATTAGGAGGAGTAATGTTAAACAAGGGTTGTCCGCCATTGGCCGTGTACCAGCCTAGACTCCAATCATTGGCATTTCCATTCCTGCCGGGATCCAAGAGCAACTGGCCTGGACCCGTCCAGGTGTAGCCTCCCAGCCCTTCCCACCAGTTATGGTACTGACTGGGAATCGCATACAAACCGTTGGTGATGTTCGTGTCATAAGTCCAAACATGAACCGACGCCGAGCCCCGAACCGCATTCTGTTTCATCAATTGCAACGTGCCGGCGCAAATGTCAGTCCAGCCGGTGTAGGTATTAGACCCGTCGGACAGGTCGCCGCCGGGGTTCAGCGCCACGCGGCCGGGGAGCAATGTACCGGTAGTTCCCATTTCGAGCATCGTGTTTCGCTGTTGATAATTGCCCAATTGAGCATCGACTTGCAGCGTTCCGCCGCCGCCGCCAAAATAGTATATGTTACAGGTGTTTGGTCCGACAACGTACGGGATAATTTGCGACAATTGTTGCTGGTTGTTCCTAAACGCGATGCTGGCGTGTATTGCCGCCAGAGGTTGGGGATCGAAACTGGCGTCGCCGCCCATACTCGAGCCGATCCGCATGTACGTCCAGGCGCCGAGGTTGTTAGTTACATTGGTATCGATCGTCGGGTTTGCGGCCGTGAAAAGGAAGTTCCACAGATCGACGTCGATTGCCCCGGATTGGCCGGTGACGTTTGCGGTGGGTATAATCGGTAACGGCTGAGGCGGCACTGCTCTTAGATTGACGGTCGTGTCCCAGCCGATGCCCACGCCGGCATTCGCTGTGTTTAGTATGACGGAAGGCGCGTTTTGTGGAGGAGTGGTTGGCGTGCCCAGGCGGAGCACGCCGGCATTGACCTGCGGCGAGGTCCACCACTGTCCGACGCCGTTGGCTTGATCAATCACCAGTACGCCACTGCCCCCTTTTATAAACGGCACGAGTTTACTTTGATTTTCCCATAAGTTGCTAACGTATGTGTAGTTGTTTGGTTCTTGCAGCCGATTAGCGCCGCTTACGTACCGGCTGCCGCCGCGGCCTTCGGTGAGGTTGCCGTTGTTGACGTTGATCGTCACGGAATTGGGAGCGATATCCCAATTCAAAGTGGCCAGGTGGAGACCAAAGCCGTTGTTGGTGCGTCCGAAGGGGCCGGTCGAACCGAAATTGGCCACCCCTTGATAGACTGTTACTCCGCCCGCGAGGTATTGTTCGACATTGACCGTGGTGTCGAGGGGGTTTGATTGGTAACTGCGATCGGCATACACATTGCCGCCGTAGGAGTTCACCGAGTTGAGATATATGTTTGACGCTAGCGGAGGAATAGGTCCTCCGTTTCGATTGTCCTGAAGCCCAAGATAACAAGTGCTTGTAATCAAATTTATAGCGGTATTATCCATGCGCCCTTGATCCACAAGGTGCATTGTATAACCTTTGCCTCCGCCGCCTCCGCCGGGGGCAATATTAATTGGACTAAGGGCAATCGCATTGAACACATTATTCGAAGAAATCCAAAGGCTGGCGCCTGTGCCGGCCCCGGTATACGTAATAGGGTTATTCTGCGGGTTGGTAATCTGCCCGGAAAACAGCATTGAGGAATTAGAGCCGTTGCCTGTCAGCCCGAGATTCACGGAAAGCGGGGCGGCGAGGATTACGTCGGCGGTGAACTTCGGACCGGCGGTGAAATAATCCACGCCATAGGTGTCGCGCACGCCTTCGCCCATCGAAATATATGGCACGCCATTTGGCGAATTGACCATCGTTAAATTGGATGCGCCCGGCAACGGAGGCACGCCTGGAGCGATGGTGGTATAAGTGAAGTTGTCGAAGACCATTGCACCGGCGAATTGCAGCCCCTTTAATTCAATCGTGCCTTCGCCAAAGGCAAGAAAGTAGTTCTGATCGTTGGCCGGAGGTACGGCATTATTCCACCAGTTGAGCGGTTTGTTCCAGTTGCGTGTCTGATTGGCCGGCGTCTCGCCTGCACCGGTCCAAACGTCCGCCTGCGCCGTCCATGTAAATACCCCTAGCGCAAGGACTAAAAAAAATGTAATTGTCAAGGGCGGTCCATATTGCAACTGCCCATTAACCCGCGTTCTAGCTATGTGATTGGTTACCATGACTCTCTCCTTCATCGAAACGGTTTGAAAGTGCTACCGTAAATAAGCAAAAGCACCAAATGCCCTGTTGGCGGACTCGGTGTTACGATGCAATGTTTTATGAGATTACGAAATCGGAATCAGTGATAAAGTCAACCAATAGTTGCTAGGAGGGCGGATAAGTGAAGATCAGAGTATTTAACATAGCACCACCCCAAACCTATAAACGCCTCAAAATAAGAATATATCGCATATTTCCATAACATATTTGTCATCAAATGCAATAACCCATATTGGTTGGCGCGGGGGGTATGGAAATCCATTAACTGATGAATTCCATGAAAAAAAGAATCTAAAGCCTATAGACTGCCGATGGCTGTAAATTGCACAAGTACGCAGGCGGATTCCTTATTGAGCGCAATAAGTTTCACATCCAGTCGGGCCCCGTAAGGCAGTAATTGGGCGATTTTGATCCGCGCTTCCGGGCCGTCGAGTTGCACGGCGGTCAGTTCCGGCGTGCCGGCAAAGGGCGGACAAAATGCCACGTGCAAATTGCCCGTCCTTTGACTTGGCGCAAGATCCAATCGCAGCCAGCCGGAAAGCACGTCGCAGCCATCGGCGGTGGTCGATCGGGTAAGTTGTTGAGTAACGCCTGTTGCGGGCAGCACAGGCGCGGTTAATGAGTCGGAAATCGCACCGGGCAACATTGAATCGTGCTCGAAATGGGCCGCAACCGATTGTGCGTGATCAAGCCGAAATTGTTTGGAAACAGATTCCTTGCGCCACGAGCGGCGGAACCATTGCCCGGCCCGCGGGCGCCATGCCCCGATCTCAAAAGCGGCAATTAACAGCCACAGCACGCCCAGACCCACGGCGTTTGTGCCCGGCAGGCTAAGCGCAACGCCGAATATCAGCAGCGACGCGCCAAGCAAGATATCCAAAACCAGATTGCCTTGAGCGGACGCTTTTCGATCAGAGGAACGCCGCCAAAGCGTTCGAATGCCCAGGGCTGAAATGGCCGCGAGTAATCCCGATGAAATAAGCAAGGCCGGAGATAAGGGTCTGACCAGCGCGCCGGAAACCCGGCGCCAGGCGAACACCAAAGCCGCACATAAGAGCAAGAAGGCGAAAACAGCGATTGGTCCAAGTCCCCACCGCGCTGATGGAAGATTCCAGCGGTAAAAGTTTCTTTCCCGATGCCATTTTAACGATGGTTCGGTGGACATTTTCTAGGGCCGGGTGATTGGGGATTAGTGTAGTGTTTTAAAAGTGTGTTGTTGAGAAATCAAGTGCGGCGACAAGAATTGGGACAGGATACTTGCTCCGCATTTTTAGTGCATCATAGCTTTCTCCACTGGTAATTTATCACCATAATCATTACCAAGTTCCCCTTTTGCAACTTATCGCCGCGATAATGGAATTGGGGATTAGTAAATAGTGGATGGCAGGCGGCGCTAAACCGCAAGCGGTTTCATCGATTTATTCAGCAATCATCATTCATCATTCAGAATTCATCCTTCATCCTTCCGCCTTCATCCTTTATCCGGCGGCTTTGGCCAATTCGGCGGCCCGGTGGGTGCTTTCCCAGGTGAATTCAGGCTCACTGCGTCCGAAATGGCAACTTCCGGCGAGTTTGCGATAAATCGGCCGGCGCAAATCGAGATATTTTATTATCTTACCGGGCGTCAGCGGGAACAGGTCGCGTATGATTTTGCACAGTTTTTGCTCGTCTATCTTGCCGGTGCCCTTGGTGTCGACATACACGCTGACCGGTTCGGAAACGCCGATGGCATAAGCCAATTGCAATTCGCAGGACTCGGCCAGGCCGGCGGCCACGATGTTTTTGGCGATATGCCGGGCCATGTATGCGGCCGAGCGGTCTACTTTGGTGGGATCCTTTCCGCTGAACGCCCCTCCGCCGTGCCGTGCCCAGCCGCCGTAGGTGTCGACGATGATTTTTCGCCCGGTCAGCCCGCAGTCGCCGTGCGGCCCGCCCACTTCAAACCTGCCCGTCGGATTGATGTGGTAAGTGATCTTGCCTTTAACCAACTGCGGGGGCAACAGCGGCTTGACGATCCGCTCGATTATAAACTCGCGGATCTGACCCTGGCTCGCCTCCGGCGCGTGCTGTGTGGATACCACCACGGTGTCGATGCGATTGGGTTTATAATCCTCGTATTCCACGGTCACCTGACCCTTGCCGTCCGGGCGCAGCCAGGGAACTTCCTTGTTTTTCCGGGCGAGCGTGAGGCGATCGAGAATTTGATGGGCCAACTGGATGGGCAGGGGCATCAGTTCGGGCGTATGATTGCAGGCGTAACCGAACATCAATCCCTGGTCGCCGGCGCCGATGTCTTTTCCTTTGGATTGATCTTCATTCACGCCCATTGCTATATCGGGACTTTGCCGGTCCAGCGAGAGCATGATTGCGCAAGTATCGGCGCAAATGCCCATCTGATCGTCGGTGTAGCCCACCTCGCGGATGGCCTGGCGAATGACCTCGGGATAGTCGATCACGGCCTGGGTGGTGATTTCGCCGGCCACGATGGCGATTCCGGTGGTGACCATCGTCTCGCAGGCCACGCGGCTTAAAGGATCCTTGGCTATCAAGGCGTCGAGGATGCCGTCGGAAATCTGGTCCGCCAACTTGTCCGGATGTCCCTGGCATACCGCTTCGCTGGTAAATGCAAATTTGCCCTTTGGCACGGGGAATTCTCCTGAAAAACGGATATAATGGTTTCGGGTATTTTGATTTTACTGCGGCAATTATAAACCATCCGTGGGGGCATTCGCAACCGGGCATAATCTGTTTCCAACTGATTTGATTTTGTAACGAATTTTGTGTAAAACCCTCCTATTGGCGGTAGTAATTTTTGCTATAATAGAGGGCGGCGGGAAACCTGATTTCCCGGGATAACGGCCGGATCATTTGGTTGGCGGATCGGGGGTAATGCAATGCGGCGAAATGAAGTTTCTTGCCCATCGCCAAGGCCGGGAGCGACTCTTATTGAATTGCTCGTGGTGATGTTTATTATCTCGATCATGATGGGCCTGCTCATGCCCGCCTTGCAACATGCCCGCGAATCGGCTAATCGAACGGTCTGCGGGAATAACCTGCATCAAATATCTATTCCGGGGAAATTAAGCAAGTCTCCGCCGAACTCGGTTGGCGGCTGGGCGATCGACAATCTTGGGGGCGTAGAACAGAAGGCCGCGGCGGATGATTTTAAAAGACATCCGTCGCTAAAGCCCGGCGAAATCTCCTCGTTCGCTTATGTGCGACCGAAGATAATGTCCTGTCCTTCGGCAGACAACGGGAAGAGCGATCTTCCGCCGATTCCGGTTGCGCACTACGTCTTGTCGACCGATTCGGATCGCGAGTTGCGGACGCTTGGCGATGCTCCATTGGGATTCACTCAGCCCTGGTGCGTCAGCCCGGAGATGCCGCTGAACTATTGGACGAAAAATAAAGGGCCGCACGATGGCGGATTTCTTATCCTTAAAGGGGGCGCGGTTGAATTCAAAGTGTGGCAGTAGAGTGAGAAAAGTAAGAAGAGTAAGAATGGAAGTGATGTATGAAAGGGAAAGCTGCCGAGGCGTTTGAAGAATTGCATATTTATCAGCGCGCCGCGGAGTTGACTAATGCCGTGTATGCGAAAACGCGCGAAGGTGCGTTTGCACGGGATTCCGGCCTGGCGGATCAGATACGCCGGGCGGCGGTTTCGATTATGTCGAATATCGCGGAAGGGTTCGAACGCGGCTCCACAACGGAATTCATTCAGTTCCTGTATATCGCCAAAGGATCCTGCGGCGAAGTCCGCGCGCAATTGCAAATCGCCTGCGATCAGCAATACATTTCCACGATTGATTACAATCATTTTCATGATCTCTGCCGCCGCACGAGCGGGATGATTTCGAATTTTATCGCCCACTTGCAAAGATCAAATTATCCGGGTGAAAAAATTTCTCGGCCGCGGCGTCAGTCAATTAATGCGCGAGAAAAACGAATGGAAACCGTGCGAGCCGCCCAACTTGCTAATATCCGCGCTACGGAAGATCGTAAGAAGCACGAACAATAACCGGAATCATAGTCTCATTAACACTCTTCATACCCTTCTAACCCTTTTTTACCTTTTACACCCTTCTAACCCTTTTTACCTTTTACACCCTTCTAACCGTTCGTTCAATAATGCAGTAAGAAGGAAAAAGGTTCTCTCTGTCGCGCCGAGTTGCGATTGGACCAAAGATTTTGCCCGGCGGCCGAGTTCGGCGGCGTACTGCGGCTCTTTTAGGCAGCGGCGGACGAAGCGTTCCAGATCGGCGGCGTCGGCGAGTTGCGCGGCCGCGTTTTGGGTAAGCATGGAGGCAACAATGTCGCTGAAATTCCAGGTGTTCGGGCCGAAGGATACCGCCGCGCCGTAGGCGGCCGGCTCGATCATGTTCTGCCCGCCGCGACGGCCGAAACTTCCGCCCACAAAGGCGATTTGCGCGGTTCCCCACCACGCGCCGAGTTCGCCTACCGCGTCGACGAGCAAAATATGAGGCTGTTGGACGCGCGGCGAATTTTGTTGGTGCGGCAGTTCAACTGCCGCACCAACAGGGGCGGCTTTTTCTGTTAATTCCGTGCGGCGTTGCCAGGAAAGTCCCGATTGATCTATCAGCCGGGCAACGGCGTCAAAACGCTCCGGATGCCTGGGGACCAATACCAAACGCAGCCGGGGAAATTCCGCCATTAAGCGGCGGAATATTTCCAGCACGATCGACTCTTCCGGTTCCTGCGTGCTGCCGGCCAGCCAGACAATGTCGTCCCGGGTAAAACCAGCCAGTGAAGCAAGTCGCCGCGTGGCAGGATTGTCGCGGTCGGTCCGGGCGCCGTCGTATTTCATCGAGCCGGTTACCTGCACGGTCTCACCCCGGGCGCCCAGTAGGCGAAAACGCTCGGCATAAGTTTCGTCCTGCACGGCCACCAGATCGATCTGCCGCAAGAGCCGTGCGATCAGCGGACGAATCCGGCGATAGCCGCGGAAACTGTGCTCGCTCAATCGGCCGTTGATGACGGCGACTTTTGCTCCGTGCCGCCGGGCTGCGCGGATCAGATTCGGCCAAAGTTCCAATTCAGCCAGAACCAGTACGTCCGGCCGGATTCGCCGCATGGCCGCCGATACGGCCCAGGTGAAATCTAATGGACAATAAAACAAAGTAAGTTCGGGAAATTTTTTTTGGGCCAACTCCATGCCGGTGGCAGTGGTGGTCGAGATCACGCACTCCCAATCGGGTCGCTGTTTTTGAATAAGCCGAATAAGCGGCAGCAACAGATTAACTTCGCCCACGCTGACGGCATGAAACCACAGGCAAGTTTTATCCGACCCGCGCCGCGGCACAAGCCCCAAAAACTTGGCGGCGTACCCCCGGCGATATTTCCCCTTCCTCGCCGCCTGCCACAAAAACCAGGGCAGTGTGAAAAGGATCAGCAACAGGTATAAAACATTCAGCAGGTAAGGCACGCGGGAAATCCTTTTCCGATAATAAAATACATCTACTTATGGTTCCCGACCACGTAAAAGCTGCTTACGAGATTTTTTTACCAGCATTCCCAATTAAGACCTTCGATATCAGCAAAATGTTTATCTCGGGAAGCTAGAATAAAATTATGTTGCATGGCAAGGGCGGCAATCCAGATGTCATTTTCCGGTAGCGGTTTTCCTTTCATCCTTTGTTCATTTCTTAACCTGCCATACACATATGCCGTTCCGGCGTCGCAATTAAGAATGATCTTGTCAGCCATTAAACGGTTAATTTTTCGTAGATTTTCGCTTGTTTTTACAGATTTGAAAGCACCAAAATAAAGTTCACCCAGAACAATAGATGATAGAATTATCTTTGCATCCGCATGAATTCGCGTGCAAATGGCATCTTCATTCGCGAATAATCCCACGATAATATTCGTGTCAACAATATACCTACCATTCATGGGGATCAATCCTCTCGCAATCCTCCTCAATTGCTTGCAAGAACTCCTTAGCTTCCTCGGGCGTCATAGTTCCTGCTAATTTTAAAAACTCCGCTCCGGATGTACCTTGAGGTGATGGCTCAGCCAATGATTGTGCATATTCCACCACGCATTTTTGCATGGTTGGCGTGAGTTTGTCCATTCGTTCCAGGAGTTCAGTTTTAATGTTTTCTTCAATCATATATTAATCTCCTTATTTGGTATTTTATTTCCCTATATGTGGCCTTAATACTTTTTCGAAAACTTCAATAGCATTATTAATCTTTTCGGCAAATTTATCTAATAATAGGTTATTGAAGATTATAGATCTTATTTCGTTTAATTCTTCCTTTGATAAATTTTCTGAACCAGGAGATTATTTATGCTCATAAAATAAAAACATATTTTTGAGAAACTCAAATCTACATTCGCGCAAAGGATTAATTGCATTCTGGAATTCAGTCCCCCATTCAATTTGAGCATCTAAATATCGTTCTTCAAGTGCTTTGAAAGTTTCCTCGAAACTTTAAATTACTGTGAGTGTATGATTGGATCCTCATAATCTTTTATTCCACTTCTTGGATTACCTTATGAGACACCTGAATTTCGAGCTATTTTGAAAGCTTCACGAACTTTATATACAGCCTTGAGCACTTGCTTTGCAATTTCATATTCAGATTTGCCTTTTAGTTCTTTTCGCCATGTAGCCAAACCACGCCACGCAATAAAAGCAGCCGCCAGTGCGGAGATTGCAAGAATTATATCTTTAGCAAGAGTGATATATTCTGGAATCGTTAGCGGATGGGGTGTTTTCTCAGGCGTATTTAAGAAAGATAAAATATCGATCATGATAAATATTTACGGTTTTCGCTCTCATCATTGTTTTCCGCTCGCTCCCCTTCGGGTCGCGGCTAAACGTGATAATTCCTGCCGAATATTCACTTTCCCACTATTTTTCATCCTTCATCCTTCATCCCTCATCCTTCATCCTTCCGATCACCCTTTCCTCATGCAGCAGTTTTTGAATTTTTTTCCGCTTCCGCACGGGCAGGGGTCGTTGCGCCCCACGCGCTGCTGGCGGTTGCGGATGGGCTGCGGCTTGTGGTCGGTTTCGGTGCCCTCGATGGCGGCCTGCTGCTGCGAGGCGATCTCCCCTGCCGAGGAGGCGTCTTCATGAACGGCCTCGGACTGCGCCCAGGTCGAGCCTACAAAACGCTCGTCGAGTTGTTCCATCTTGAAGACCAGGTCGGTCACCCGTTCGCCCACCGAGGTCCACATCTGCTCGAAAATCTTCATGCCTTCGCGCTTGTATTCCACCTTGGGATCGATTTGGGCGTAACCGCGCAGGCCGACGCTGCTGCGCAAGTGGTCCATGGCCAGCAGGTGATCTTTCCAGGCGGTGTCGAGCAATTGCAGCACCAAGGAGCGTTCCATGCGCCGCATTTCCGGACGGTATTTTTCCTCCACGGCCATGGCCAGGTGGCGTTTAAGTTGCTCCGGGGTGAGGCGGAGCATCTTTTCGGGCGGAAGTTCATAGCGGTATTGCACAACCAGCCAATTGTATAGTTTTTTCAGTTCGCCGTTTTCCTCGGCGGTGCTGGGCGCCTTTTCGTCCGGCATCCTGAGCGGAAATACGTTTGCCTCCCAGGCCAAGGCTTCTTCCAAGGCCGGGGTGTAGCCGGCCATATAACGGCGGCTATGCTCGACAAACATGGCGCGGATCTCGTCGCGCTGCTTGTTTTTCAAATCCTCCAGGTCCAGGTCGACCTGGAAACGGTCGCGGGCCCAGGACACAAGTTGCTCGCGGTCGTAATGCTTGTGCCCGCCGGCGTCGCGTGTAGTGAAATGGGCCAGCGCCGCCATGACCGGATATTCGAACTCCCGCTGATCGTAAGCCTCTTCCGCGCGCCGGCGTACAAGATCCTTGAAAGCGGCGAGTTCCAGGTTGCGCATGGCAGCCGGCTCCAAATCGATGCCGAATTTATGCCGCACCCAGGCGCAGGCCGAACGGACGCCGAAATCGGGATCGAGAAACGACGCGCCGTCGCCAAGGTCGACTTTTTGCACGGCGGCCCGGGCGCGCTGGATCAGATCTTCTCCCACCTTATCGCGCCCCAGTTGACGCAGATCGCGGTCGCGCAGGCTCAGCTTCCAGCGGACGTTGACCGCCTTGGTCAATGCCTCCCAGCTCCACTCGCCGGGATCTTCGTCTTGTGGGAGGTTTTCCTCGATCAAGTCGAGCACCTGGCCCTCGACCATGCGCTGGGCCTCGTCTTTGGCGAATTGCTGGGCCTGATCGAAGTCCATGCCGTGGAAATCGCGGGGGTCGAACTCCATGGCCAGTTGTTTGCCGGCCCATTGGGCGAACGTCGCGGCGCCGTAATCCTTGGCGAGAAATTCGTCGAGATAGTGATCGACCTGCTGGCGGATCATATCCACGATAAGTTGTTTGCAGTTGGCGCCGTTGAGGATGTTTTGCCGGTATCCGTAAACGCGTTTGCGCTGCTCGTCCATGACTTCGTCGTATTCGAGCAGGTTCTTGCGGATTTCGAAGTTTCGCTCCTCGACCTTTTTTTGCGCGCCTTCGATGCGGCGCGAGACCATGTGGCTTTCGATGGCTTCGCCTTCCTTCATGCCCAGGCGAGTGAGGATGTTTTTCACCCATTCGCCGGCGAAGATCCGCATCAGGTCGTCTTCCAGCGAAAGAAAGAAGCGGTTGGAGCCCGGGTCGCCTTGCCGGCCCGCTCGGCCGCGGAGCTGCAGATCGATGCGCCGTGCTTCGTGCCGTTCGCTTCCGATGATGTGCAGTCCGCCCATGGCCGCCACTTCACGCCCCTCGGCCTTGGTCTGCTCGCGCTGTTCGATCTCGTTGACCAGGGCGTCCCACTCGTTTTGCGGCACTTCCAGGCGGGTGGGATATTTCTCTTGCAGCAAGGCCCAGGTCATGGCCTCTGGATTGCCGCCGAGGATGATATCGGTGCCGCGCCCGGCCATGTTGGTGGCGATTGTGACGGCGCTTTTTCGCCCGGCCTGGGCCACGATCTCGGCCTCGCGCTGGTGGTGCTTGGCGTTTAAGACCTGGTGTGCGATGCCGCGTTTTTCCAGCATCTGCGAGATCAGTTCGCTGCGTTCGATGGAGACCGTGCCCACCAGCATCGGGCGCCCGCGGCGCTCGATGGCCTTGATTTTCTCGCGCGGTATTGTTTGCACGTCGTTTTTGAATCCCTTCGGCTCGAAATCGATGGAATTTTCGGTTTCGCGCACGATTCGGCCGGGCCAGGCCTCGCCTTTCAACGACACCACCACGTCCCATTTGTTCATCCGCTCGATTTCGTCGACGATGGCGGTGTATTTTTCCCGCTCGGTGCGGAAGATCATGTCGGCATTGTTGATGCGCTTTAGCGGCATATTCGTGGGTACGGCGATCACGTCGAGTTTATAGATTTTCCAGAATTCGGCGGCCTCGGTCATGGCCGTGCCCGTCATGCCGCAAATCTTGCCGTAGAGTTTGAAAAAGTTTTGCAGCGTGATGGTGGCCAGGGTCTGGTTTTCCTCCTTGATGCGTACGCCCTCCTTGGCCTCGACCGCCTGGTGCAGGCCGTCGCTCCAATTTCGTCCGGGCATCAAGCGGCCGGTGAACTCGTCGACGATGACCACCTCGTCGCCGTTGACCACGTAGTTCACGTCGCGCTTGTAAAGGTGATGGGCCTTAAGCGAGTTGTCGATCAAGTGCGGCCATTCCATGTGGCCGGCGGTGTAAAAGCTTTCCACGCCCGCCAGTTGTTCGGCGGCCCGTACGCCTTCGTCGGTCAAGTTAGCCGTGTGCTCCTTTTCCTTGACCTCGAAGTGGAGGTCTTTTTTCAACTGCCGGGCAATACGGTCGGCCATGGCGTAGCGGCGGACGTCGTCGAACGCCGGGCCGGATATGATAAGCGGCGTGCGGGCTTCATCGACCAGGATGTTGTCCACTTCGTCGATGATCGCGTAATGCAGCGGGCCTTGCGATTGCTGCAAATGTTTGGGGAATAGATCGTCGCCCCTGGCCGCCGGACGCATGTTGTCGCGCAGATAATCGAAGCCGAACTCGTTGTTCGTGCCGTAGGTGATGTCGCAGTCGTAGGCTTTTTGCCGCCCTTCGGTTTCCATGTTGCTTTGGATCGCGCCCACGGTAAGCCCCAGGGACATATAGAGCGGTCCCATCCATTCCATGTCGCGGCGGGCGAGGTAGTCGTTTACGGTGACCACGTGCACGCCTTTACCTTCCAAGGCGTTCAGATAGGCCGGCAGCGTGGCGACCAGCGTTTTGCCCTCGCCGGTGACCATCTCGGCTATGCAACCGCGATGCAACACGATGCCGCCCATCAATTGCACGTCGAAGTGCCGCATTCCCAACACCTTGCGCCCGGCCTCGCGGCACACGGCAAAGGCCTCGATCAACAAGTCGTCCAGAGTCTCGCCGGCCGCCAACCGCTTGCGGAACTTGACGGTCTGTTCCCGCAATTCGGCGTCGGTCATCTCCTGATACTTCGGTTCCAGGGTGTTGATGGCGGCAACCGTGGGCTGAAGTTTTTTCAGATACCGGGCGTTGGACGAGCCGAAAAGACTGGTGATCGCCCTTTCGATCCCCCGGCCGATGCCGCCGAAAAACCCGCCCAGCACGTCGCCGATTTGTGTAAAAAGTTCTTCCATATTTTATTTAGCCCCCGGTGAACAGACCCGGGGTTCTTTATTTAGCCCCCGGTGAACACACCGGGGGTTATTTCGGGCAAATCTCCGTTGGGGCGGCAGTTAAACTGCCGCCCCAACAGTTCTTCGCTTTTCCCCCATGTTTACAGGGGGGGCTAAATATAAACTCCAATCCAACCTTAATTATACAAATATGTGCAAATTACCCAATTTAACAATATTGTTTACAATCCAAGCGCATTTTACCTCAATATGGCAATTTACTCTGCCCGGGTATGGAGGGTCAAGAACGAAAAAGTTGGAGCCTGTGCTGATTTTCGAATAGGAATTTCTGTTCCACCCCTTATGATCCCCCTATATGATCCATGGTTGGTCATAGTGCCCACGAGGTGAATTTTTTCTGATTTCAATTAAGAAGACAGTTGATATTACGAATAAGATAATACGTGATCGAACAAATCTAATGCTTGCCGTAAGCTGTAATAAAGTCGGAGGAGTGGTACATGATAAAAATGTTTCATAAGAATTATTGGGCAGTATTATTTATTAGCTTTTCCGCGATTATTTATCTAAATACTTCCTGTTCTCGCAACGACACGAAAACGCTTGAAAAGCAGTTCATCGGCATTTGGCACACAGAATATGAAGACTCCGGCGGCACACACAATCGGTATCTTAATTTTCGATATGATAATAACAGTCACGTCACGGCCACGATGGATGAACCTGATGAGGATTGGTATGGCGTTCCCATCTGGAATTTGATTATTAACAACAACATAATTCACGCGGAATTATGGTGGGGAATGGAGCAGTTTGACGGGACATTGGAGAATAACGGTTCAATAATCAAAGGAAATAGGATTATAGATAACGGTAATGCGCAGAAGCCGATTCTATACAAGCGTGTCAATTCCGATGCGAGTTTATCGTTTAAGAAACCGCGAATCGACAACAGCGGTAAAACGCAAAAGGAATATAAATACGAGATGCCTAGCGATGATAATGATGGATTTGCAATAGGAAGTTTGTCGGAGGCGGCGGCTGATGCGTCAAAAATATACAATTTGATGAATCGGATTCTCTCCGCATCGATTCCCAATATTCACGGCATTTTAATTCTGAAAGACGGAAAACTCGTCTGTGAAGAATATTTTTATGGTTACGATAAAGCAAGAACGCACAGGCTTCACTCGGAAACAAAGAGCTTTACTTCGGCTCTGATAGGGATTGCCTTGGACAAAGGTTTAATAAAAGATGTGAATTCCAACGTGTATGAATATTTCCAAGAACATAAGAATGCGCCGTGGGTATCCAATAGATACGGCATAACAATAAAGCATCTCTTGTCTATGACGGCAGGTTTGCAGTGGCGCCCTTTAACAGCTAATTCAACTAATTTAAGGCCCGATCTCGTTATGATGTACGAGAGCAAGAGTTGGCTTGAATACTTGCTCAACAAAAAACAGTCTGAGCAGCCTGGCACGCATTTCTTTTATAATGACGGGCTTTCAATTCTTTTAGGATGCGTGTTAAGCAGGGCATCCGGCAACACTGTGAAAGATTTTGCGGAGGAATATCTTTTTAAACCATTGAATATCACAAAATACAGTTGGGACGTACACGCTGACGGCACCACTCGCAGCGAAGGCGGATTAAAAATGCGGCCGCGAGACATGCTAAAATTCGGCCTCCTTTTTTTAAACAAAGGGCACTGGAACGGCAAACGTATTTTATCGGAAAAATGGATCGCAGAATCCACTGCGCGACAAACACCGTTAAACGAGGAACAATATGGCTATCAACACTATGGCTATCAGTGGTGGATGGGCAATTTTGTGATTAATCATCGCGTTATCAAATCCTATTTTGCCCGAGGCTTCGGGGAGCAATTCATTTTCGTCGTGCCGGAAATAGAAATGGTGGTTGTATTTACCGCGGGGAACTATTTCCAGGTGGAACATCGGCCGTTGGAAATGATGGCGGAATATATTCTTCCCGCCTTTTTAGGGGATAAAGTTATGGCGTCAGATCAACATATATCCCCGGAAAATATAGATAAAATCACCGGCGAATATTCTAATAATAGAAATGAGAGATTCATAATTAAATTCGAAAACAACAAGTTATATGTTATAGATCCCGGAAAAAACAAAATAGAAGTATTTATGATTAATGACAAACATTATTATTCCAAGAATCCACCGGCAGATGGTATATTATGTGAAGGTGAAAATGGAAAAATATCCTGCTTGGAAATATATATTAACGGTCTAAAAGTCGATGAACTAAAAAAATTGTAAATATTTTATAAAACGCCGGTTGATAAGTTCGGCCCGAGGCGCCGGCTGGAAATTCTCAATTCCCCGGGTGATACTCCATCATTAAAGGAAAACGCCCATGACTGTCGAACAACTAATATTCGTCGGTTTTAATGGTAAGGCAATGGCCCTGGATCGCGATACGGGCGAAATCATCTGGTCTAACAACTCGATGCACAAAGGACATGTCATTTTCCTGTTGGATGGCGACCGTTTGATTGCCTCGACCAACGGATATATATACTGTCTCGATCCGCTGACCGGCCAGATACTCTGGCACAATCCCATGAAAGGCTACGGTTGGGGCATTGCATCGTTGGCATCCGTTCGCGGATCCAGCCTTCAAGTCGTGGTGCATCAGGCGGCGCAAGCCGAGGCCCATACCGCGGCAACTTCCGCTGCGGCGGCTTCATGAGTACTATTCTACCCCGGTATAAAGGGTCAAGAACGAAAACGTCGCATCCTTACCGTTTGCAAAACTTTATGAAATTGGCGATGCTGCGGTCGTAAGTTTTTTCGCCGTCCTTGGGAAAGAAGCAACCCGGTATTTCCCCGGCTTCGCGGTGATAACGCACGCACTCGCAGCAAAGCCCGCGCTTGGAACAACTGTACGTGCAGGTGCAATTTTTAAGATTATTTTCTTTCATGCATTCCATGTTCAACTCCCAATCGTTATTCCCTTGAAATAGTCTGTAGGGTGCGTGAAACGCACCTTCTTTTTTCCCCACGACAAAATAGGTGCATTTCATGCACCCTACGTTCTTTAATCTTTTGAAATCGTAACCGTGCGCGAAGCTTCTACTTTGCCGTAGAGTTCCAGCGTATCGTATTTAACTGTAATGGTGAAGGTCTCACTCTTGCCGGTCAGTCTGATATCTTTCGGTACTCGCCACGAGTACTCGCGCACGCCGTCAGCCACTCAGCAAAAGGGCATAGGGCCTTCGGATACGACTTTTCCTCTGGAATCGGTGATCGTAACCACGGGATCCAGAGATTTATTATTTTCATTTAGATCGCGGAACAAGATACCTAAGACCGGCTCGATGAGTACCGCGCGGAAGTAAACTTCTTCGCCGGGTTTATAGAGCACGTCTTTTTCCGGGCGTGGGAAGTAGAATTCCGGTCTGTTTGCCAGATCCAAGACGAACGGTTTATCCTTGCGGATCTGGATGGGGAACATCCGCGGCCGCCCACGCCGATTAAACAGTTTACCATCCGAGTGAGAGTTAAAACGGATTTCTATGGTAAGCGTGTCATAATGAACTGATAAAAAATAGGGGGTATAGTCGCCCACCGGCAGTTGCCACTCGGCAACCGGTTGAAGTTCTCCTTGTTTTCCAGTCTCGGTTTTCCCTATTTGCACGGCGGATGTCTGCGAAGTAAGCGAACCCTCGGCGGTAAAGTTTTTTATATCCCGGGACCCCGGCCCGATCTTCAGCGTGCCCAGTTCGCCCGTGTACGGTTTGACAAACAATTTATCGCCGATGGGCGTGGCGCTGAATGTATAATACTTGCCATCGACGAGGCGAAAGTCGTCCAGTTCATCCCATGGATACCAATGTTCGTACATCCTTTTTTCCCCGGGCTCCATCAGATAGAGCCTAAAAACATGCCCGTCAAGCCTGCCCGTTACACCAAGCATTTCCTGTCCAACTAGGGCGTCGAACTGGTGCTCAGCGATTTTGATTCGTCCCGCATAGAACGATAATGGAACAAAATGCATGCCTCCAACACTATGCTTCCATGATACTGGGAGAAATTTAACAGGCCGAACGCCGTAACCCGGCCCGAAATCGATGGGAACGGCGAGTTCCTCGAACACCAGCCGGTCATCAGGAGCCAACCAGGGCTTCAGTCCCTTGGGCCAGGGATTTTTGTTCAGCCCCAGCGGCGGATCATTGGTAAGATCCAGATCGTGGTTGGTATCAAAATAAAGCGTATCGTAGCCGTCGGCGCCGGAAGCATCCAAGGCGTAGAAATATTTGATCTCCCTGTCGGATTTAAAAAAGTCGCGGCCAAACTTTGCCAATCCGTACAGCGGTTTGGACCCTTTAAACTGCGGATACTTGACAGCGGCAGAGTCGTCAAGGTACTCGGGCTTTTCTACAATGTCTTCACGACCTCCGCAGTTATCTAATTGCGGTTGGCGCTCGATCGCCTCTGCCAGCGAAATTTCCTGCAGGCGGAATCCGCCGTCTTTATCGACCTCAAGTGACAATTGGGGTAATTCTTTGGAACAACCAAGCAGAAGCGTGCAGGACGCAATCAAAACTATAAATTGCCGAAACATGGCTATCCCCCCGGGTACTGAAAGTAATTTTGTTTCCAAAACGCGGCGCCGCTACCGGCAATGTAATGTATTGTGCATTTTATGACAAGATTCCGTCCCATAATTGCTATTTTCCGCAACCAAACCTCCGGTGTATTCATTCAACCAAACCCCCGGTGTATTCACCGGGGGCTAAATGATTAGTGTACTGAATAGTGTAATTGATGCGCGCAAAAGGTGTTCGAACCTCAAACTGAGAATCCAACCATTTCTCAAAGGGATGAGGGGGCGTTAGAAACGCAGTTTTTCCGGCAGCAGGTTTTTCACGCGGTTGAACCAGCCGGTGCGGTCGGAATTTTGGGCGGGAGGCTCTTCGGCGGGCGGGGTTTTGGCGGGCGGAGTTTTGGCGGCGGGCTGATCGGCCAATTCGGCGGCGGGTTTCGGCGCGGATGGGGTTTCGACGGGCACGGGCACGTTTTCCTCGAGGAAACGCGGCCAATAGCCTTCCAGCAAGCGGATGCAATCGCAGACCTGGCCGTTTCGCAGTTTCGCGTCGGCCAGGGTGATGAGTTTCGAAAGTTCGATGATTTCCGGCCGGCTGAAGGCCAGATTGAACAATTGCACGTCGTCGACCCAGACTTCGCCCGCTCCCATCAGGTCGAATCTCACCCGCAGCGACGACAGACCTTCCAGGGGCAGATCGTCGACCTGGAAAATGTATTGTGCCCATTGGTTGCTTAGATCGACTCCGGTGGGCTTTCCGTCGGGCATGAGTCCGACCGGCGCGAACGGATAGTAATCGTGTCCGCTCAGTTTGCCTTCCAAGGCCAATCGCAGGGGCGGTTGTTTGCGAGGATCGGCCACGCGGAGCCAAACGGATATCGACACCCGGCCCGTGGTCGGCGCGGGTATGGGCCGGCTTACAAGGCAGGCTACCGGACCGCTACTGATTATATGGACCGACTGTTTGCCGCCGTGGGCCCAGGCCGAATCGAGTTGGATTGTTACGCCGTCGCGGGAGGTCAGGAACCAGCCGGGGATGCCTTTGCGGGCGTCGGATGGTTTTTCAAAGTCGGGATTTTCCAGCACGTCCAAGGGCGGCGGGTTGCGCAAGGCGGCCGCCCGAATGCCAAGCAGACCGATCTGGCGCACCAGGGCCGGCTCGATAGTTTTCGGCAAAGTGACTTGCGGGCGCGCAACTTGGACGTTAGGCTCGCTGAGCTGCACGGCAACGAGGTCGTACGGTTCCAACTGGATTTCCCAACTCATTCCGCCGCCGGGATCGGGTTTAAGCGGGGGAACTTTCCGCAGCCCCGTCAGTTCCTCCAGGCGGCAGCCGCCTTGCGCTTCGACGTGGATCCGGGCGGTAACGCGGAATGGGGCATCGTTGACTGCGTATAAATAAGTGCGGCTGGCGTAATTTCCCACGCGGAAGGTGACCGGCTGCGAGGACGATTGCCGGTCGGCCGCCTCCCGGAATCGCACGGCCGGCAACGAGCGGTATGCCGCCACCAGGTCGCGGATCGCGTCTTCCTGACCCAGGGGCAGGAGCCATCCGCCGTCGAACAGGGCTTGCGTATCGAGCGCGGCCAGGTCGTGAATAAAGCGGCGGCGATTTTGCACGCCCGAGGGAGACGGCTGCGAAACCAATCCGGCGTAACTGGACTTGATCGGGCTTTTCTGATCGAACGAGGGAATGTGTATTTCCCGCGGCACGTGATAAAACAGGCTGCCGGAGGTGGGCAATCCCTGAAAATAGCGCTCGTCGTCGGGCATTTGGCCGATTTCCAATTCCGCGGCCTTGGCGGCGAGATTGCCGCCGGGCGCCAAGCGCTCGGGGTGCAAAAACACGAGTTGCCGATCGGCTTGAAAATTTTTCACGTCGATGCCCGCCCGCAAAAACAAGTCGGCTATCGTGGTGTGGCGCGATAAAGCGGGTTTCAGGTCGGACTGGGTTTCTTCGCCGGCGATAATCTCGGCGCCGGCCAGATACAAGCGGCTGTCGGAGCGCGCTAAGAGCAATAGTTCCCGCGCTTTTAAATAGAATTTGCTCAACTGGTTTGCGCGCCACTCCATCCACAACCGGCGATTAGGCTCTTGGGCCAGAAACGCCGCGCGCCGGGCAAAGCGATCCGAACCCTCGCCCGGCACGGAGAGTTTAGCGTCACGCGCGAACGCGGCAATGGTCCGGTCGTCGAGTCCCCAATCCGGGCCGGGCAGTTGGGCATAACCGTCGGCCGACAGGCGAATGGCCACTCCGGAAAAAGACGGATGCTGGGCATAGCGCCGGACGACCTCTTCCAGCACGGCCAACATGGCGTTTTGCACGCGGGGATTCAACACGTTGTAATAAGGCGACAATCCGCTCCTGGCCGGATGAACCGCGTACCAGGGCGCCCCGTCCGCGCCGATCCACTGGATGGCTTCGGCCTCCGGCCCATCCCCGCGGCGGACGGCTTCCAGCTCCGGCAAAGGCGCGGCGAATTCCAGCGAGGGTATGAGTTGCAGGCCCTCGCGGTCGAACATGCGAAACAGCATTTCCAGCACGTCCTTGCGCACTGGGTCTTGGGCGGAGGTGAAATATGTGCCGGTATCGTAACGCGGCGTGGGATCCACCAGCGCGCTGGGATAGATCGTGCTTCCGTCGGCCAGCACGCCCAGCATCAAACCGTTGTAACCGACGTGCTGCAGATATGCGATGAGCCTGGTTCCACCCTCGTAAAAGGTGTTCCAGTTGTCCAACGATCGGCCGCACCATTCGTCGTATGCTTCCGCGGCGGAAAAATTCTCGGGAAACAGCGGGCGGTCCAGATATGCCGCCGCGAGACGTTGGCTTTGCCTGGGCGGCAGCGGCGCGGCGCGCGACAATTGCTCGCCGCCCGCCAGAAGGCGGATCTTGCCGTACACGGCCGGCCAGCGATCGCGGCCGTTGGTCATAAGCACCAGAGGGGCGCCTGTGCGCGGCCAGAAGATCAAGCGATGCGTCAGCATGCGCGGCGTATCCGCGCCGGCGATTATTTCGGCCTGCACGTCCACGCCGGAGTCCAGGCCGATCGCGGCCAGCGCTCCGGCGGCGTTGGGCTCCAAGACGCTGATTCCCAGGGTTTGCGACACGTCGCTGGGATATTCGACTTCCAGAATATGCGGCCGGCCCGGCTGGCTGACGGGCAGCCAGTAGGCTTCCCAACTTACATCGGGCGAATCGGCGTTGGGATTCAATTGCGTGAGATTGTCCGGGCCGTGGCGATAGGGCTTGGAATTGCCGTTGCCCAGCGAGCCTTTCCACAAGCGCCACGTCTTGGGCAGTTGCAATTGGGCGAGCTTCGGCAGCTCCCACCAGCGCGGATTGGCCGGATCGATTTCCACCAACTGCGTGAATTCGCGCTCCGAGCGCGCGGCGGGCGCGGGGCGTTGCGGATCCAACACCAAAACCTGCACCTTGCGCTCGGCCACGGTTTTGTTCCAGGTCAGGGGACGGCGGACAGCCTGCGGCCAGCCGGCATTGTTGGTTACGCTCAAGAGAACATCATAAGAGCCTTCTTCCTCGGGCAAGGCGAGTTCGATGGGGATCGAGGCCTCGTGCCCGACTTGCACGTCGTGCTGCGCGGACCATAGTTCCTTGCCCCCGGCGGACTGGAGCAATTGCACTTTGAGCCGGACCTTCGTTCCCTCGGGCAAGGGCAGCAAATGCGGCCGGGCAGTGAAGCGAAACGTCTCGCCCGGCGTAAAGACCAGCGAATCGCGGGTGAAATCCACGCGCACTTGATCGCCCGGCGCGCGGGTCGCCAACAGCCGGTTTCCTTGTCCGTCCAGGTCCTTGTTGACGAACTCCTCCACTACGTCGGAAAGCGGCATTTCTACCGTCAATGGCCGATCGAGCGCATCGGCGGCGGTCAGTTGGATCGTGCATCGGGCCGAAAGCGGGGCGTCGATCGACACGTCGAAACCGTCGTACGCCCGGGAACTGCGCTGGCGGATAATCAGCCGCTGCCGGTCGAATTGCCCGCCTTGGTCCAGATACATCGAGGCGGGTTCGTCGGCCTCGATGCCCAACGGCTTTGGTTCGGCGAAACGGCCTTCGCTCAGTGTGACGATCCCCTGCCACTGCCGTTCGCGTCCGCCGCCCCAAGCCACGCGAAGGCGAAGTTCCTCGGCCAAAGCGATAAACGGCATGAAGGCGAGAAATGCCAGAAGGGCCGCCCGCGCGCAGTTTTTCCTCCAACACTCCGCCGCTGGTCGGACTGCCGCAACGATAAATGTTCGTAATGTTTTCGGACGTCCGTGTCCGAGCATCGCAATCTTCTTGTGTTGTTTGACGTAAACGCTAGGGCAGTGCCGCCCAATTCGATACGCCGATGCCGCGCAAAGGGAATCGGCGGCGCGTATGGCGAACGCACAACTTCAATGAAACAATGAGGCGGGGATTATATAGAGAAGCGCCTTTATCTCACCACCCCAGATTGGCTGAATTCCAGGTTTTTTGAGGCTCTCACGCACTTATACAAGTGTGAAAAAGGGATAATTTCAGATAAATGAGATAATATGAGATGGATGGGCAGGATTTGTGCGGTGAGTCAAAAATGTTTGTTGAGTGTCAAGAAAAACAATGTCGAATGAAAAGTCAGAGCCGGGGCGTGTCGCCCTGGTCATTCCGCACCCGACACGGCCCGGCTCTGAGTGCCGTGAGGTTTCGAGATTGAGAGATTGCATTATCCCAAGCCGTGGATCAACACGTCGCTTAAGGGCGGAAGGTCGGCGACGCTTCCGCTTTTGACGGCCTGTTCGTACTGAAGCAGTGCGTCTTGCAGACATTCCACGATTTCCAGGCAGCGGTTCGATACGTTGTTTACTTCCCAACGGTCGTCGGGCTTGGCGTACAACTCGCTTTCGCTTGCCGCGCGCAAATACCATGCCGGGGTGCGGATGGCCCGCTCAGCGCCGCTGCCGGCAATGCACAATCGATCGCGCGGCGCGGGAGCGTCTTGCCGCACCACTGGGATCAGACTTGCCGCGGTTGGCGAAGCGGGCGCCGGATGGTTTTGCCACAACTCGGAAAACGTCGCCCAAAGATCGGCCGGCTCGACAAGCGTTTGACTTCGCGCCGCCGCGCCCGTGCCATCGGGAAAGCGAAGCATAAGCGCCATTTGCGCCAGTTCGCCGTACAGGGCCTCGCCGCACGGTCCCACGCGGCGGTGCTCGCCCAGCGGAAAGCCGCGCGAGGAAGTCAATGCCAGCAATAGCGACTCGTCGGCTTTCAAGTCTTTGAGAAACTCCAAAAAGGCCTCCAGGCAGGAATCTAACAACGACACCTGGCCGGCGTATGAATGTACAATGCCCAATAGTTCGTCCGGATCGTGATCTTCGGCCAGAATCTGCTCCGGGACTTCGGCCCCGTCGGGCGGATCGGGATCACCCTCGTCCTTGTAAGCGCGGCGAAACGAGAGGGGCGCGTCCCACGTCGTACCCAGCCCGGATAGATGACACCACAACATGAACGGTTCGCGCGCCCGTTGCAGATAATCGATTATCTGTAGGAAACATTGGGCGAAATGAGTTTGCTCGATCCGCTCTGCGACGCGACATTCCCAAGGCGGATCGATATCGATAATTTCATCGAAATCGACCGCCAACTGATGCCGGGCCACCAGCGGATCGTCGGTCACCAGCGCGGTGGCAACGCCCAGTTCGCGCAAACACCCGGGCAGCGAGGGACAATCGCCCGGCGAAAAGTCCGGCGAAAGGGCGTGCCGGCCCTGCCAGTAGGAACGGTAAAGGCGATTCAAGTCGGGCGTATCGATCAGCGCCTGATCGAAAAGGAACGATTGGCTGGCAAGGCGATCCACCGCGGGCGTTTCTATCCAAGTATTGCCGTAAGCGCCGAGGTAGCCCGCGTGCAGTCGATCGAAAACCAGACAAATTGCATTCATGCCGAAATTGTAGCCGAAAAATACTGAAGACGGTAGTGCACTGCTCATTTATTGAGTGTCAGAAAAAGTATGTCGTATGAAAAGTCAGCGCCGGGGCGTGTCGCCCCGGTAATTCCGGGCCGACACGCCCCGGCTCTGAGGAGAAAACGCGACAATTATTACCTGACACTCAATAGCCCCCGGTGAATATACCGGGGGTTTTGGTTGCGGCTTTAGGCCGCGCTAGGCGGTAGATGTTGATAAATGACATCATAACATCCCTACAAACTATTTATTTATATCCGGTTTAGCCGCGGCACTTGCACTGCGCGTGGTGCAAAATTCGCCGGGCGCGAATGCCGGGGCTAAACTTGAATACTATGGAAATCGTCGCTATTATTCTTGGCATTGCCGGCTTGATTTGGGGAGTTATTCTTTTGCGCCGCGGAGGGCTTTTGGCCGGATGCCTGGCCGTGATGTTGGCCGGCGCCTGCTTCAGCGTGGAATTCTTCAAAATTACTCTAGGCCCTGTGCCGGGGACGGCCGAACGCGTATTGCTCGTCGTTCTTGTGGGGCAGTATCTCCTTTGGCGGCGATGGGGTTGGGCCGATCCTAAACCATTGGGCAAAGCGGAGATATTGTTGTGTTTGTTTACGGGCATGATGGTCGTAAGCACGTTTTCGGGCGACTACGCTTATTTGAACTATCAACCGGTAGCGTGGCTGATAATTTACTATCTCATGCCGTTTTGCATGTATTGGATCGTGCGCCAGGCCAAATTCAATGAAAGAAGCATTTCAGCGATTTTTGTTTGCTTGACGATCTTTGGCGCATATTTGGCGATAACGTCGCTGGCAGAGTATTTTCAAGCCTGGGAGTTGGTATTCCCGCCGTACATTGCAAGGAGCGCCTCTTCGGCCGCGGCGGAGTTCGTGGGCCGGGCACGGGGACCGTTTTTAAATCCCGTAAGCAATGGAATCGCCTTGTCGATATGCCTGGGGGCTGCGCTGATGATTTGGCCGCGATTGAATCGGCCGGGCCAATTGCTGATGATCCCGCTTTATCTCTTATTTTTCGCGGCGATGTACGCCACCCTGACCCGCAGCGTATGGATGAGCGGCATGTTAGCCCTGGCGATTGTCGTGGGTCTGGCCACTACCTGGAACTGGCGCTTGCCGGTCCTGGGCGCGGGACTGCTGCTGGCCGTGCTCGTCGGCGTTACGCAATGGGACCGGCTGCTGGCCTTTAAGCGAGACCGGGACCTCGATGCCGGCAAGACCGCCGAATCGGTCGAATTGCGCCCGGTCTTGGCCAAGATCGCCTGGGACATGTTTCTCGATCATCCGATTTTCGGTTGCGGATACTCGCAATACAAAACCGAACATCCCAACTATCTTTCCGACCGCTCGACCAATCTGGTGCTGGAAAAGGGTCGCGGTTATATTCCCCACAACGTCGTTCTTTCGCTGTTGACGGAGACGGGCCTCGTCGGATTGGGCCTGTTTTTGGCCATTGTTTTTCTTTGGGCCCAAGACGCCTGGCGCCTGTGGAAAACACAAACTACGCCGCTTGGGGCTAGGCAACAGGGGCTGCTCATGCTAGTCGTTTTGGGAACTTATTTCCTAAACGGCATGTTTCACGATGTATCGGCGGCGCCCATGGCCAACATGATCTTGTTCTTCCTGGCCGGCGTGACGGCGGGATTGCGGCCGTTGATAAAAGAAGCGGTTGAACCTTGTGCTGCGTCTTCGTTTCCGTCAGGGAAGCATGTGGCGTTTTTGCCCAAGGCTTGAATATGCCCCGGCAGATCAGACCTTATACAAGGCTATTGAGATGTATCTTTTCCAATGCCTTTTTGAAGGTGAGATGTCCCCGGCCGTTGCGGCCGTTGGAGTTTGCCGAAGGGTCGTGAAGGGGAAATTGGGAGGTGCGATTGGCGTCGGCGGTATTTTCTTCTGGAATGCTTGAAGGCGACGTTGTCGGCAAGGATAAGAAGACCATGCCCAAACCGGCGATCAATCCGCCCAGGATTCCGCCGATGGCGATGATCGCTCGGCCTGGACCGATGGGTTTTGCGCCCGCGTCGGGCGCGTCGATGCGGCTGATTAGGCTGGCGACTTTTGCCCCGGCCAGCTCTGAGCTGGCTTCGGCAAGATTCTGCTCGGCCCGTTCGGTCAGCACGGCGCGGTTGCGGTTCTCGGCGGTTTGATTTTCATAGGATGCGCGGATTTCGGCCAGGCGGTTCAATCGCTCGGTGGCCGCGGCAAGTTGATCTTCAAGGAGTTTTTGCCGGTCGGCGTTTAAACGCGTTTCGACCTCCATACTGCGGATGGCCAGGGCCAGTTCATCGTGCAAATGGCGTCCGATCTCTTCCTCGGCCTGGCGGGCGGCTTGCACCAGGGGGTGATCGGCCGAGCGGGCGCCCAGTAATTTAGCCGTTGCCAGTTGGGCGTCGAGCAGGCCGTCTTTTAAGCGCTTTAGCGAGGGCTGCGATTCCAACAGGCGGCTGGGCGCGGCCAACAATCGGCCCGGATCGTTTTGGGCCGCGTGCAGGACAGAGAGTAATTCCTGGTTGGCTTTTGCCGTTGTGCGGATTTCGCGTAATTGATTGCGGATTTCTTCCGCACTGCGTCTGAGTGCGCTGTCGCCGGCGCCGATATCTTGCATTGCCCTTAGCTCGGCCAAATCCCCGCCGATGCGGGTTTCCACGGCCGCCAGCCGACCGGTGGATTCGGCAAGATCGGCCTTTGCCAAGGAAACGGTCTTGCTCAATTCATCGACCATGCTGTGGGCCTTGGCGTCGCGAAGCTCCTGGAAGCGGGTTTGTAGGCGATCGTAAATCGCTTCATTCAGCGCGATTGCCCGGGCGCGATCGTGATCGCGAACGGTAAGATAAAAGACTTCGGTCTTGCCGAATTCGGCGCCCTTGGGGGGCAGGAGTTTTACGGCCTTGCGGCAGACTTCGATGTCGCGGTTGGTGGGCCAACTTTCTTTATTATTGCAATCGGCCGGCGGGCCGACTTGCTTTAAGGCCGCCTCCAACACACCGCGGCTGATGGCTATTTCCAAAAGCGTTTCCTGGATGGTTTTCATTTCCTCGGGCTGAGCGAACTTGCCCGGACCGCGGTCGTTGTTCGCCGCCTCGTTGCGAACGATCAAGGCTTGCGATGCCTCCCACGTATCGCGATATGTGAGTGCATAAATCGCGGCACCCAGGCTGATGACCAGCGCGGGCACGAACCAGAGCCTCCAACGGATGACCAGGATGCGGATGAATTCTTTGGGGCTAATTGGTGAATGTTGTGAATTGTTCATGGCTGGCTGGTTCGATTGGTTATTTGTCGAGATTAAACGTTCTTAAACGGGAGCAAAGGTAATGCCAAGCCGACGGAACCGCCCGGAAAGCTACCTAACATCTTGAAACGCAATGAGTTCGGCCTTGCCGATGCCCGGCAATCGGCATCTTGGCCTTAATCCGTGCTGCCGGCCATGCACTGGTTGTTGCCAAAAAGCAACATGTTCCCGGCGGTCGTCATTCGTGTTTTAGGCTTGCGGGAAAATCGGCTTGCATGTTGCGGGTTATGACCGAGAGTTAAATGACATTCTAAGTTTTCAGCTATCAGCCATCAGCAGTCAGCCTAACGCCTATATGCACATCCATCTATTAAAAAGTATCGAAGAATTGACGCCTTATGCCGAAGATTGGGATCGGCTGGCGGCGGAGTCGCCGTTTCGATGCTGGACCTGGCTGTCGCATTGGTGGCGTTGTTATGGACCGGCCGATGAACGGAGTCAGACACCGCAATTGGCCGTAGCGGCCGTTTTCGACGAGGCCGACAAGCTCGTCGGAGTGGCGCCCTGGTATTTGGATTACTCGCTCGCATCCGGCCGGGTGCTGCGGATGCTGGGCACGGGCGAGGTCTGTTCCGATTACCTCAGCCTGCTCTGCCAGAGCGGCATGGAAGAAGCGGTCATCGAAATGGTCGCGGATTTTCTCATGGAAGGTCCGGCCGATTACCCAGACGAAGGCCTGAATTGGGATCTGATTTTACTCGACGGCGTGGATTTCGAGGATTACGCCGTCAATCGGCTCTCCGCGCACCTGTCCGGACACGGATGCACGGTGCATAGGCGGCGGGGATTGAATTGCTGGCGCCTTGATTTGCCCGCCGCATGGGAGGAATATCTGGGAATGCTTTCCAGTCGTTATCGCCGGCAAATCCGTCGCCTGGAGGATGATTTTTTTAACAACGGCCGGGCGATTCTGCATAACATCGAGCAAATCGACGACCTGCCATGGGCAATTGATCTTTTGGTCGACATGCATCAGCGGCGGCGGCAATCGCTGGGCCAGCCGGGTTGTTTCGCCTCGCCGCGGTTTACGGCCTTCATCCGCGGCGTGCTGCCGGACTTGATGCGGCAAGGCCGCCTGCAATTTTATTGGCTGGAACTGGACGGCCGGCCGGTGGCCTTGGAATATCATCTCACCGGCGGCGGCGTGTTGTACGAGTATCAGACCGGCGTGGATCCGGAGGTTTTGGAATTTCAGCCGGGAAAACTCCTGAACCTGGCCGCCATTCGCCGGGCCATCGAACAGGGGTATCGGGCCGTGGACTTCCTCCGCGGCGATGAGCCGTATAAAGCCCATTTCCGCGCCGCGCCCCGGCCCATTCTGGAAGTCCGCATCGTACCCAATCGCACCTCGGCCCGCCTGCGCCACAACCTCTGGCTGGCAGGCAGCCGGTTGAAACAATGGGTGAAAGCAGGGACGAGGGGCGAGGGAATAGAAATTAGGGATTAGAGAAGTGACAAATCTTTTATTGAGTCTCGGGTAATGAATGTCGCATTTTTGCCTCAGAGCCGGGCCGTGTCGGCCCGGAATTACCGGGGCGACACGCCCCGGCTCTGACTTTTCATGCGACATTATTTGCCCGAGTATCAATAGCCGCGACCCGAAGGTGAGCGGAAAATGGACGGTGGCAGTGGACAGTGGGCGGCGCGAAACCGCAAGCGGTTTCTTTCATTTTTCATCCTTCATCCCTCATCCTTTTAGATCATTCCGGCGCGACGGTCACCAATTCTTGGCACACCGCTTCGAAGTGCGCGGCGGTTAGGATTTTGCGTTCCTCGGCGTAGCCGATCAGAAGGGCCAGATCGCAGAGGCGGTTGATGCGCCGGGCCACCCCGCAGGTGAGCTCATGGAGAGTGGGGAAGGCGTCGTGGTCGATGATCTCGCGCCGCGCGCCCGCCGTTTTCAGGCGGTGGGTGGCGTAGGCGGCAGTCTCCTCGACGCTAAACGGACGCATCAGGCACTTCACGCCCAGACGCTCGTCGAGTTGCGGCATGCGGTCGAGCATGGGCAACAGCGCAGTCTGGCCGGAAAGCAAAAGCGAGAGGGCCGGCCGGCGCTCGACCTCGAAATTCATCAACAGACGGATGGCTTCCCAGGTTTCGGCATGGGTGATGAGATGGGCTTCGTCGATGGCGATCACGGCATGACGGCCTTTGCCGGCGTTTTCGCTCAAAAAGCGCTCGATCCGCCGGATACTCGTTTGCACGCTGTTGTTTTCCGCACAGCAGGGCGAGCCCTCTAATTCGTCGGCCAAATAGGCGAGCAGATCGGCCGTGCTCATCTGCGGGAAGACCAGGTGTACGAGTGGTGCGTGGGTTTCGTCGAGCATACGGCGGAGCATGGCTAGGATGAGCGTCTTGCCCGTGCCCGAGGCCCCGGCCAAAAGTGCCCCGCCGCGGCGGTTTTCCACGGCATAGCGCAACTTCAACAGCGCGGCTTGAGGCGATTCGCCGGGGTAATAGAACCTCGGGTCCGCGCAGTTCTCAAACGGCTTCTCGTCGAGTTGCCAGTAGGTTTCGTACATCGACAGGGTTCAGGGGGCAGGGTTCAGGGATTGGGGGTTAAAGGTCGGGTGTGTGGATAAGGAATTAAGGGTCAGGGGGATTGGGCCTGGGGTACGAAGTTTTCGATCACTCCGGCCACGGCCACGCCCGCCGAAGCCAGCGATTGGCGCACTGCCGGCAGACAAGTGGCCAGGATTTTGCCTATTTTGTGCACGACTGCCACCGCGTCGATGCGGCAGTTCAAACCTCCGCTTGTGAGATCGCCCAAGGACCGCGGAATTTCCAGCGGCCCGAGATCCATCAACACCAGGTCGTAATTTTTTCGCAGCGTATCCAGGCTTTCGGCCATTATTCGCTGCGAGGCGTAGGAAATATCTGAAATGGTCAGCGGACCGCAAAGCGGCAGGACCGCGAGGTTGTCAACCGCCGATTCGACCAGGACTTCTTCCACCGGTTGGCGTCCCCCAGCGACGTCTTCCCAGCCCAGTTGCGGCAGCAGGCCCAGGCGTTTGGCGAGTTGCGGTTCGCCGAGGTCGGCATCGACGAGCACGGTTTTCACGTTTCGCGTTGCCAGCCTTCTTGCCGCACAGAGCAAGAGCGTGGTGGCTCCTTCGCCGCGCTGGCCGCTGCCAAGGCCCACGACTTTCAGGCCTTGTTTTGCCGCGGCTATGAGGGTGTCGGCCAGGCGGTCGAGTTCCACCCCTGCGATCGACTCCAGGCGATGGCATACTTTAGGCCAGGCGAAATGATCGACCTGCAACATGGGCTGAAAAACGCGGATCGCCGATTCCGGGTAAAATCCCCTTGCCGACGAATCCGTTTCCTGACCGGGCGGCGTGTTGCCCTGGGGGGCATCGAATCGCCGGGTTTTTTGCGTATCGGAAGAAGGACGCGAATCGGCGATCTCGCTTTGCCTCAATTCGGCCTCGGCAGCGGAGTCGGTTGCGTTCCAAGGCGGCACGTTCGAACTGTTCTCCGGCAAGGGCTTTTCATGCGGCGAAACGGACATAAACGAAGCCCCCCTGGGAGCGTCGGGAATTGTCGGCGCCGGCGGATCAAGCCGATAAATCGCCTCGGGCACGTCTAGTTCGTCCAGCGTGGGCGCAGGGGGCGTTTTTTTCTTCCTCTTGCGAACCGACTTGAATTTGGACTCTCGCGCGGACGAGGAAGGGGCAAACGCCAGAACCTTGCCCTCGTTTTCTCCTGACTGATTCGTATCTGATACGGCCGGCGTATCGGCGGCGGCCGGAGTATCGGCGATTTTGCCCGACGGTTTTTCCAAAGCCGCCATTACGTCGTTGAGTTTAGATACGGTTGAGGCTATTTGATCTTCAATCTGATCGGCGTTAATATCGCCTCCGGGCGCCGATGGAGCAGCGTCCGTTGGCGCCGAGCGGTCTGCCGGTCCCTGGTGCTTATATGCCTTAATGAATGCTTGATCTAGAGCGGTCATAAGTATTCCTGTCGGAGGTTGTATTTATCATGCCTTCAAACTGCGCAGTGCCTGCTTCGTTTTCCGAACTTCCTTGTGCCGTGCCTGGGGCGCCAAGCGACGGCTTTGAAGGCATCGCAGCGGCTCCGCCCGATGAAATTGCATTTCGCCGATCGGCTGTAACGGGTTGGTTTTGCCGGGCATCCGCGGCGGCGCCGGGTGGATAGTTGTATTGTTCGGCCGTGCGATAGTCGGTCGGATTGCCCGTTGGGCCGGGCGGCGACGCGCCAATAACCATTGGACGATTGGCTACCGCAGGCAAAAAATTGGTCCTTGTCGGCGAGGGTTCCGTGCCTGAGGGCACTTCCGTAATACCTTGGAGATTAGCCTTGGCGAAAATCGGGTGCGCGGGATTTGGCCAGGGCGAAAAATCGACCAGATCGTCGGCAGTTCTCGGCCATGGGGAGACCCTCGAATCGGCCGCGGGTTCTAGATCGCCTTTGCCCCGTTGCGCCAAGGCGACAATTCCGCCCCCTTTGTCCGCGGCGGCTTTAATGTCGGCCGCGAGAGTTTCATTTGTGCGCGAAGCGGCCGGCGGCGGAGTTATTTTCGTTTGCACAATGTTATCGTCCCGCTGAAGCAAATTCCCGAGGTCGCTTGCGTTCAGTTTGGGATTGCTTGTTGTTTTGTCTTTTTCCGTGGAGGCGGTGTTGATGGATGTCAATAATTGTGGAGATCCCGGGACCTTCGACTCAGCGATATTGGGCCATGACAGAGATGCGGACGGCCCTTGTGCGGCCGATGGTTTCCAAGCCGGGGCAAGATCGGCCGTCGGCGCCGGCGGCGGAGGTTGCCATGCTTGATCCATCGCATTATCGGACTTCGATTGCGTGTTGTCGGCGATCTTGGTGTAAATATAAGGAGCAATAGCGCCCACCAGGAGCACTAATCCCAAACCCACCAAAAGATTCAGCGACAAACCGGCGCTTAATAGTCGGCCTGGATGAGATGCCTGTTTTACAGTTCTTGATCGTAAGTGGCGTTTGTGTTTGGGCGGCGGAGCAGGAGCGTCGAGGTCCGGTATGCGCGCTATCACTGCCAGTTCGAGTGGGCCCGGTTCGCTCAAACTGTCTGTATGAATACCGGCTATATACGGCGTTTTTTGCCCGGCCGATATCGTGTCTCCGGGTTCCGGTATTTTCGTGTTGGTTTGGTCCGTTAAGTTCATGCCCACCTGCCTTATTTTGTCCGTTTCTTTATAGTGCGCAGGGCGCACCGCTTGACAATAACCGCATTCACAGAATCTATCGGTAAGGATTATGACAATCTTGAGTATTGTATTGACTTCGAGAAATGCGGAATTTGGCTTGAATTTTTGTTATGGGTATGATGCGCAGTATGGGAAATATACGATCTCCCGTAATAGGCCGTTATAAAAATACTCATTTCTCGCCATTGAACAGGGCAAGTAACCGCAGTCGTCTTACATTTCAAGGAAAGGACCGTCTATGAGAGCAGTAAAAAATATTGTGGCCCTTGTTTTGGTGTTCGGAAGTTGTCTGATCTACACATCCCTTCGGGCTGAAGATCCGAATACAAAAACGGAAAAGGCAAAACTTCGGGTGGGAACGTTCGATTCGCGGGCCATTGCCATTGCGTATGTGGGTACGGATGATTTCAAGCAGGCATTAAAAAAAATGAAGGAGGAACAAAAAAAAGCCAAGGCCGCAGGAGACGAGAAGACGGTAAAAGAGTTGGGGGCGAAAGGACAGGCCCAGCAGCAATTATTACACACCCAGGGCTTTAGCACGGCATCGGTCGGCGAATATCTTGAACGCGTTAAAGATAAAATTCCGGCAGTCGCCAAAGAGGTCGGCGTGGACGTGATCGTCTCGAAATGGGATATGGTCTATCAATCGCCAGACGCCGAATTTGTCGATGTCACGGATCAACTGGTCAAGTTATTCAAGCCAGATGAAAAAACGCTCAAAATAGGCGAGGATCTAAGAAAAATTCCTCCGATTTCGTTGGAAGAAGCGAGGAATATCAAGGATTAAGCGGAAGGATGCTAGATGAAGGATGAGAACAGAACGATGAATACTGAATAAATTAAAAATAACCGGGTGTTGTATTCATCCTTCATCCCTCATCCTTCATCCTTTGGTTAGGTGCCATAATCGTCCGATCCGTGCGTGTCCGTAATGGCCTGGCGGACGAGAACCAACAGGGCGTTGGGATCATAAGGCTTGCGAAGATAGTAATGGCAGCCGGCCGCGCGGCAGCGGCGAAGGATGTCGGGCCGCTCCATGCCGGTTAGGATGATGACGGGGATGGCGCAGGTTTCCAAATCGTCGGCCAACTGTTCGCAAATCGTGATCCCATCGGCGTCGGGCAGGCGCAGATCCAGGAGGATCAACGAGGGCTGATCGGCCCGCGCCCGGGCCAATCCGCACTGGCCGGAGTCGGCCGTTAGCGCATCGAAACCCTGTTGCTGCAAACGGCGCGAGAGCACGTCGGATAGAACTTCATCGTCATCGATGATCAAGATGCTTGGCCGCCGACCGGCAGTGATTTTTGCCGGTGCGGTTTTCGGACTTTCCATTACGCTGGCGAACATGCTTTTTCGTTGAGATTAAAGGCGGGATCGGCTCATGGACCGACGGGAATCAAGGTGGAAAAATGCACCGCTTGAATATTCAAGTAAATCTACATTAGTTTTTCCGCACGGTCAAAATACAGACGATTATGTCGATTTTGCGGGTATTGCGGCGCAGGCGTATGCGCTTATGGCAGCCGACTCGCCCGCGCCATAACACCAGAAAATTTGTTACAAATAGCACATGTTTTTGGAGTATATGTTCAGGGAACTGCGGACAGGCATAAGTTAAAACTAAAAACCGTGAACTGAAAACCGATAACTAATAACCGCCTGCCATTTACAACCTACTATCCTCCCTCTACTGCCTACCACTTTTATGATACGCATACGCTCGAATCCCCGTTGGCTTGTTTTCCCGGTCTTGGTATGGATCTGCTGCCTGGCAATTTATGTTCAGGCTGCGGAGAAAAACGCGGCGTATCGCTCGGCATTGGAGTCGATCACAAGCGCGGACCTGACCGTTTATGTGCAATACTTGGCCGACGTGAAAATGGAAGGCCGGGAGGCGGGCACGCGCGGCAGCCGGGCCGCGGGGGCGTATATTACCGAGCAGTTTGCCAAGTTCAATCTTCGCCCGGCCGGCGGCGGCGACAAATTCGAACAGCCTTTTCCCCCCAATTATCGCAATCTTTTGGGAATGATCCCAGGCGCCGATCCGCAATTAAAGGACGAAGTAATCGTCGTCGGCGCACATTACGATCACGTGGGTTACGGCAACCGCAGCAATAGTTATGGACCGTACGGCAGAGTTCATCCCGGGGCCGACGACAATGCCAGCGGCACTTCAGCCTTGATCGAACTGGCCAAGGCATTCGGTTACTTGCCGGACCCGCCTAAGCGATCGATCCTGGTGGCGGCCTGGGACGCGGAAGAAAAAGGGCTGTTTGGTTCGAAGTATTGGGTTTCGCATCCAACCGTGCCCTTGGAAAAAATCGTCGCCTGTTTCGATCTGGACATGATCGGTCGATTGCGCAACGATCAGTTGTATGTTTACGGCGCCCGCAGCGGTTGCGGGTGGCGGCGTCTGGTTGCCCGGCAAAACGACGAGTTGGGGCTGCAAATCGACTTCTCTTGGGAATTCAAGCCCGATGCCGATTATTATCCGTTCTATGAGCAAGGCGTTCCAGTGCTGTTGTTTCACACCGGATTGCACGATAATTACCACCGGCCCAGCGACACGGCCGATTTAATCAGCGGCGAGGGCATGAGTCGGGTAGTGCGATTGCTTTTTGCCACGGTCTACGAGTTGGCCGAGAGCGACGAAAAAATTCCTTATCGCAAGGCGGCCGGACGGGAGACTCCGGAGACTGAAAGGTTTGTCGCTTCGCAAATTGTTTTGCCGGCCGAGCGGCTGGGCGCGACCTTGGACGCCAAACCGGCCGTGGAAGGCGGGGTGAGTTTGCTGCGCGTGAAGGTTAATTCCCCGGCCGACAAGGCAGGGTTGAAACCGGGCGACCGGATCCTAAGTTGCGCGGGCCGGGACGTGCATATCGACGACGATCTGATCGGCGCGGTGATGACCGCCGAGAGTCCGGCGACATTATTGTTGCAACGCAAAGGCGAGAATAAACCCGCGGAAATTTCCCTGGAATTGGCCGGCCGGCCCTTGCGCCTGGGCATAACATGGCGCGTGGACGATGCCGAGCCGGGCACGATCATTCTTACCCACGTGGTGCCAGGCACACCCGCCGCCCGCGCGGGATTGCAGGCGGGCGATCGCATCTATCAGATTGCCGGACGCGATTTCGCCGATGAAAACGCTTTTATCGAAATGCTGAAAACTCCGCCCGATCCGCTGGAATTGCTCGTCGAGCGCAGCGGCAAATTGCGCACCGTGGTAATACAGTTCAAGCCGGCCGAGTTGTTAAAACGGGCCGCATGAACCGGCGGCCGTTAATCTTGTTGATTCTCAGGTAATACATATCGCTTTTAATAGCCGGCGGCTAACAGCCGCCGGCGGGATTTCACGAGTTTTCCGGCGGTCGTTGACCGCCGGCTAGCGACATTATTTAACCTAGTCTCATTAGCCGGGCTTCTCTATTTCGCCCAATCCCCGACCATAAACCGTTCAATAAGGGATGTTAAATTAAAGTGGTTATTCTGATTTTAACGATAATTCCAATTGTATGGCCTGTTCGGCTTACGGAATCCTCGTGTGTAAAACATGGATTGTGACCTAATGCAGTGGGGCAACGCATTTTTCATTTCCGCGCGCCGCTGATGCGGCCGTGACGGAATCTCCGCGCGCCGCTGATGCGGCCGTGACGGAATCTTTTTGCATGTCCGCCGGAGTTGGGGCACAAGTTACATTTTTTAAAAAGGGTGGCGATTATGCGCGCTTTATCATGGTTGATCGGCGTTTTTTTTCTAATCATTTCCATAGCGGCATCCGCTCGGGCTGGATATCCCGACGGTTATTCACAAGATTTCATCAATGCCATGAACTGGGCGATGGGCAGCGGCGGTCCAGATTACACGCCCAACGCCGACGGCATGGTCAACAATCTCAAAACCCTGACGCACGATACTCCGGGATTGATTTGGAAACCGGACGATCCCTCCCGGTTGCTGTTATCGACATTCTGCGATTACGCGGGCTACCATCAAGGCTATGTCGACAAACGAAACTCGTATCTTTGGCTTGCCGCCGCCCCGGACTTGTACAACTTCCTTCGCAATAACAATATTTCGGGCACTGACGCGGCGCTTAGGACCAATCAGCTTTTAGGCATGCCGGCCAACACCACCAACGATCGCGTGGTCGAGGTCTGGGCGAGCGTGAATGGATTGGAACGGCCCATGAAAAATCCGGACGTCACCAAGGCGAATTCCTCGATCACCTATCCCTACAGTCCTGAGGAAATGGAACTGAAATATCCGGGTTTCATGGCCTGGTTCGCAAAACAAAAGAGTACCTACACCGCCAATCCCCCTTATCCGTGGACGCAGTTGGGATACACCTGTGACTGGGGTAATCCGGATTCCAGGGTCGGACTTACGGAATTTGTCCTGCCAAATCCCACGGCACCGCAATATGTGCTCAATTTCTACGCCGTTTACAGCATCGGTTCATACGCTTATGTCAATCGCGACACGGGCAATTTCAACATAACCGGCGATTGCGACACCGTTTGGGCAGGCACGTATTTTCAGCCGTATAACAGCGGCAACTCCGTGGTCGTCGCCAGCGGCGCCACCGTGTATCAAGGGATATGGATATATTCGGGCGGATACACCGTCACGAACAACGGCACTGTATTGGGGCCGGGCAAAAACCTGGACAAAACTTATCGCCCCAGCGTGATGGAGTTCCAAGCCGGAGGCACGCTTGTCAACACCGGAACCATCGACGGATTGGTCGGCGTCGATGGCTCCGGCGGGGCGATGGTCATAAACAACAGCGGCTTGATCCGCGGCACGCAATGCGCAATTCGCACCAGCAACTCCGCCGACCGCATTTCCAACAGCGGCACGATCGACGGCAACATCGAAACCGGCGGCGGAGGCGATACGGTTATCATAAACGGCGGCACGGTGAACGGCAACATCACCGATGGCACTATAACCAGCACTCCGACCAGCACCACCATCTCCGGCGGCGGAACCGGCGCTTTTATCGTGAATGCCGCGTCGGGCCAAACGGCCGTAATCAACGGCGACGTCCGAAACTTCGCCAGTATGACCATTCACTCCGGCACGGCAAAAATCAACGGCCAGATGTACGGCGATGTAACGGTCGAAAGCGCCGGCACCTTGGGCGGAAACACCACGATTAAAGGCGGAAATCTGGTTAATCAAGGCGCCGTAGCGCCGGGCAACAGCATAGGCGTGATTACGCTTGACCGCAACGGCGTTTCGGGCAAAGGCGCTTACACGCAACAAAGCGGGGCCACGCTGGATATTGAATTGTCGAAACCCATGGACGGACTCATGGTCTGCGACCGCATCGATGCCTCGGGCGACGTAACGCTTGCCGCGGGCAGTAAAATCGAGGTTAGCAAAACGGGCGACAACAATGCCGCCTTTCGCAACGGCGATAGATTTAACATCATTACAACCTCCGGCAACATAACCTACCAAGGCGTGCAGGTCGCCTCGCACTCGTCGTTCCTTACGTTTACCACTTATAAGAACGATCCGGCCAGCATTACGAAAATTTTATACCTGAACGTGTTGAAATCGACCACTTTCGCGTCGGTCGAGCCCGAGGGCAACTCGAAAAATCTGGCCGCGGCCTTGGATTCCGACGGAGATATCGCCATCAACAGCTTTGCCAACGTGGTGAACGATCTTTTATTCATGAACTCGGCCGAATTTTCATCCGCCGTTCCGGTATTAACTCCGGCCGCGTATCAGGCCGTAAACGCCTCGGAACGCCGGACCACGCAATACCTGGCCGAAAGCATGTCGGAGTATCTCCAGTCGCGGCATCGTTATATTGGCGGATCCCAGGCCATGCAGTCCTCCGGCGTAACGCCTTTAACGCAGACGGGCAATTCATTTACCGATGAGAGCCCTGATAAAGTCAATATACTTATGAGCCGGCCCTTGGAAGAAGCCCCAATGCCGTCCGTCGTCCGCAACCAACAGCCCGACGACCGGCGGCAGATATTTGCCCGGCCTTTCGGCATATTTTTCGACGAGCAGACCGACGGTGACCACCTGGGCTTTCACGCCGGGTCCACGGGCGTGCAAGTCGCCCTGGACCGCGCGGCAACCGACGATTTTATATACGGCTGGTCAGCGGCTTACGCCCGCACCAGCATCCGGTTTACAGACGACAAAGGCGCCGGCGATATAAACAATCTCCGCGTGGGCCCGTATCTCAGCCGCTCCTATGACGATTGGTTTTTCGACGGCTCGGCCACCTACGGTTATCACGACGATAACGTTACCCGTGATGTTACAGTGGGCACGATCTCCGGCACGCCAAACGGGAAATACAATGCCCACGATTTTTCGCTGTTCATGGCGGCGGGCTGCGAGAGAAATTGGTGCGACTATACGGTTACGCCTCTAGTCTCCTTGCAGTATATCTTTTATCACCAAAACGACTTTACCGAAAGCGGAGGCAACGGCACGGATCTTACGCTATTGAACAACGATTCGCATTCGCTGCGCTCGAAAATCGGCATGCAGTTATACCGCACCTGGCAGATTCGCGGCGTCCGGCTTGTGCCCGATTATTCAGTGGGTTGGGCCCATGAATATCTGGGCGATAACAGCATCCGCGCGCGTTTTGCCGGCGGCACGACCGTTTTCGACACCGATCCGGCCGGCGTGTTCCGCGACAGCATGTATTTCGGCGCCGGACTGGCCTTCCTTCCGACCGAACGCACGTCCTTGTTCTTCCGTTACAACGGCGAATGGGCCTCCGGCGGACAATTCAACGCCGTAAACCTGGGCCTGGCCTGGGAATACTGAGAGAATGACGAATCTCAAATGTTTATAAACTGGGTTTTGCTTAACGAATCTGTCTATTGCCCCGGAGGGGCTTGGTCGTGTAGCCAGGGACGTGAGTCCCTGGTATAGGTTTTCCCGGCGGCTAACGCCGCCGGCTACACAACTAAGCCCCTCCGGGGCAAAATATCATCATTATTTATCCAAAACTCAGGTTCAAAAAACTCTTTTCATCGGGGAAATAATGCTATAGTTGATGGAGAATCAGCGGAGTATTTTGCATGGCCCGGCAGCGAATTGTCCATTTGACTAGCATTGATGATCTGCGGTCCGCAGCCCCGGCGTGGGACGACCTGTGGTGGCGGAGCGAAGTTGCGCTGCCCACGGCCCGGGCGGAGTTGTTGGTTTTATGGCTTGAGCGTTTTGCCCCGCGCGGAGGTTTCCACGCCTTTGCGGTGGAGGAAGACGGCCGCTGGGTGGCGGCCCTGCCGTTGATATCGCGCAGGCTGGCCGGCGTCCTGCCGGTGGGTACTTTACCTTGCAATCCTTGGTCGCCCTGCGGTGAATTGCTGCTCGATCCAGGCGCCGATACGGCCGCCGCTCTGGATGCCATTCTTGCCGCCGCCGCAACTGTGTCCTGGCAATGGCTCTGGCTCAACGATACGGTAGTGGACTCGCCGCGGTGGCGGGCGTTTATGCGGGCTTGCGATCGGGCAAATGCGGCCTGGGCAAGGCATGAGCGGTATCACGTAGCCCGGATCGAAATTGCCCGCGACTGGGATTTTTTCCAGAAGAACCTTTCCCGGACTCATCGACAGGCGACAAGCAAGGCCGCCCGGCGTTTGAACGACGAAGGCGACGTCAGTTTCGAAATGCTCTCGCACCTGGATCCGCGCGATGTGCGGCCCTGGCTGGAAAAAGTATTCGAGATCGAGGATCGCAGTTGGAAGGGCTTGCGTGGAAGTTCAGTTTTACGCACGCCCGGAATGTTCGAGTTCTTTCTTGCCCAGGCCGAACAATTGGCCCAGTGGGGACAATTGGAGATCGCCGCGCTGGAATTGGAAGGGCAGGCGATTGCCGTTTTATACGGTTTCAGCGCCAAGGGCGTGTATTACGCGCACAAGATCGGTTACGATCCGCGGTTTGCCCAATTCAGCCCGGGCCAGGTGATGTTCTGGCATATTCTGGAACGGCTGCATGCCGATGGGCAATGGCAGGCCGTCGATTGCATCGGGCCGCTGACCGAAGCGCTCGCTCGCTGGCGTCCGGCGACGTACACGATCGGCCGCGTGGTGGTGGCCCCTCGGCGTCTGGTCGGGCGGGCGGCGATGCACGCATATCAAAACTGGTGGCCGGCCGTGCGGCGGTTGCGAAAATCATTGACCGGTAAAACGCCCGAGGCAAGCCCCGCCGACGCGCCCGTATCCGATCCGCTCGGCGTGCCCGGGTAAGGATTATTGAATCTCAGAAAAAAATGTCGTGGAAAATATCAGAGCCGGGGCGTGTCGCCCCGGTATTTCCGGGCCGATACGGCCCGGCTCCGATGAAAAAATGCGACATTATTTGCTTGAGACTCAATAGCTCGCATTAATAAAAGACTTCGGCCCGGGCGTTTATGGTCCTTCGCCCGTGAACTCATCCAATTTTTTTCGCAGGGTCGTGCGATGGATTCCCAGTTTTCGGGCGGCGGCGATGAATTGGTCGCCGGAGTGTTCCATGGCCGCGCGAAAAAGCGGCGGTTCGACGAGTTTCAACAATTGCTCATAAAGATCCCGAGTATCTTCGGAACCTTGGAGTTGAATTTCCGCCCATTGCCCGATAAGCGCGGAGATCGCCCGCCGGTGGACGGGATCGGCTATGCATGCGGGAAGCATGGGCGGAGGAAGATGTTCGGCGGCGATTACGCCGCCCTGGGCAAGGATCATCGCGTGCTCTATGGCGTTGCCCAGTTCGCGGACGTTGCCGTGCCAATCGCGGCGTTCCAGTTCGGCGATTGCCTCGGCTGAAAGCGAAGGACGCCGCCCTTCGTTTTTGGCCGACAAGACGTCGAGAAAATGCTCGGTCAAGGCCTGAATGTCTTCGCGCCGCTGGCGCAACGGAGGGATTTCGATCTCGAAGGTAATCAGGCGGAAATAAAGATCGTGGCGAAACGAGCCTTCGGCCACCCGCCGGCTGAGATTCTGATGCGTGGCCGAAATCAGGCGGAAGTCGCTGTACACGGGCCGCTCGCCGCCGACCGGCAAAATCTCGCCGTGTTCCAGGACGCGCAGCAATTTAACCTGCACGGCCATGGGAATGTCGGCAATTTCGTCTAAAAAGATCGTGCCGCCGTGGGCTTGCTCCAGGAACCCTTTTCGCGGCTGATCCGCGCCGGTGAACGCCCCCTTGACGTGCCCGAACAACTCGCTTTCGGCCAGGGACGGATTCAATGAGGCGACGTTGACGGCTATGAATGGGGATTCCGAGCGCCGGCTGTAGCGATGGATCGCCCGGGCCACCAATTCCTTGCCGCTGCCGCTTTCGCCGCGGACGTGCACGCAGGCGTCGGACGGGGCGACCAGGGCGATGCGTTTGAACACTTCCTGGATGGCCGGGGAATTGCCCACGATCATTTCCTCGCGGTCTTTGGGCGGCGGGGTTGGCGGCGCGGGCGGTTGGGCCGCGCAGTGCAACGCCCGACGAATGGTCCGCTCGGCGACGTTCAAATCGAAAGGTTTCAGCAGGTAATCGAACGCCCCGTTACGCACGGCCGACACCGCCGTGGTTAATTCGCCGAAAGCGGTGATCACGATTATCGGCACGGAACCCAACAACGAGCGGAAATGTTGCATCGCCGTCAAGCCGTCCATGCCGGGCAGGCGCACGTCCAGCACGATGACGTCCGGGCGCTTGACTCGCGCCGATTCCAGGCCGTTTTCAGCCGTGGCCGCCGAGGCGACGCTCAAACCCATCTCTTCGGCCATCTTGCTCAAGGCCCAGCAAATGCTTTGTTCGTCATCCACAATCAACAGGTGCGTCATGGCAGGGGCCAGGGGTTAGAGAATGGGGGATAGGTCATGATTTGCAGCGGGGAAATTCCACGGTAAAGCAGGTCATATCATTTTCGCGTCGCCAATGGATCGTTCCGTGATGGGCCTCGGCGACCTGTCGGGCCAGGAAAAGTCCCAGGCCGGCGCCTTCCGGTTTTCCGGACACGAAGGGCTCGAACAATCGTTGGGCCACGTCTCCGGCCGGCCCCGGGCCGGAATCGCGGACGCGCAAAGCCGCGCGGTCTTCGCCCATGGGAGGAAAGTCAACGACGATTTTCGCCGGCCGATTTTGTTGCCCTCCGGCGGCCTCCGCGGCATTGAGCGCCAAGTTTACGGTAAGCTGTCGCAAGGCGTCGGGATCGCCGTGCACCAGGATGGGAGCGTCGGGCTTCGAGTAAATCAGCTCGACGCCCGCGTGAGCGCACGCCGGGCGGATCAGGTCCAGGGCGTCTTCGACCGCGGCCGCAAGCGAAACGGTTTCGAAAGGCGCGGTCCGGGCCTGCCCGAGCATGAGAAACCGCTGTAAATACGATTCCATCAGATGCAGTTGGCGCAAGGCGACGTCCAGCGATTCCTTGCCCGCGCCGGCCGAACAATGGCGCTTGTGAAGTTCGATGGCCATCAGTCCGCCGGTGGCCGCGTTACGGAGTTGGTGCGCCATTCCCGCTCCCAGCTTTCCCAGGGTATGGAGCCGCTCGTTGAGGCGGACCTCGTTTTCATACCGGCCGAGTTGCAGGGCCATCTGGTTTATGGACAGAGTCAGGTCGCGGATTTCGTCGTTGCGGCGTGAAAGGGGTACGGTTTTGAAATCTCCCCGGGCAATGGCCGCGGCTTGATTGCCAAGCCGATGAATCGGCCGCACGAAGCGGTGCGAGAGGATTGTCGTGACCAGTATCACGGCGATCACGGCCGCCGCGCCCGCCATGAGCGCCGGATAGGCAGCCTGGCGCACGGCCGACCACCAGCGGTCTTGGGGATAAAGCACGATCAGCGATCCGGCCGGCAAAATCGGGTCTCGTTCTCTTACCGGCACGCGTTGGCTAAGATAAACGCGACCCGAGAGCAAGACCGTGTGATCGGCGCCGGGCGTGTTTGGCCCTTTATGGGCAGCCGGACGTTGAAGCAATTCCAGGTCGTCCTTGCTTAGTCGCAAGGTACTGGCTTGAGGAACGTCGTCGAGAGCGAAAAATACGAACTCGGCGCCGGACAGCCCGCTCATTTGCCGCAGGACTGGTTCGCTTAAAGGGAATCGCGCTTCGGAAAGCGCGGCCACCACGCGGCGGAGGTTATCGTCCTGGGTCTTGCGCGCGTGTTCGCCTCCCATATACGCGCTAACGGCGCTGGCCAGCACAATGGCCATCACCACGACCGAAAGCACTGGCAGGAGCAACTGGATTTGAATCGGCCATCGCATGTTTCCGCTCTTTCAGGGATGAGGTATAGCTTTACTATAGCGAAAGGCGTGGGGGCTGGTAGTGGGCGGTAGAGCACTGTCTGTCAAGATGAGTACGGAATCAAGGTTAGTCATACCACCCGCAGGGCTGGTTAAGGCTGAAAATATTTTTTACCTGGTGTTTCTTTCATACTATATTTTCATAAGGAGTTTGCATCTTCCAATGAGTACAGAGACCACTACGGAAACGTTCCCGAAAGAAGCGTCTGCTTCGGACGCAACAATTGTCAGCGCTCCTCCTCCGGCAGATCTTGTCACGGCCAAGGTTGAAGATTTGGTCGTGGGCCGCTCGCTACGGTTTCCCCTTTATGACGAGGGCGGCCTGTTGTTGTTGGCCGAGGGGATGGTCTTTACCCATAATTTTAAACGCATATTGGACAGTCGCAATATTCATGAGGTGCAACTACATAAAGAGGACTTTTCGCGTCTCACTTTTTCCGACACACGGGAGCAACCGATACAGAACAGGCAATTGGACGAAGGCATTGTAAAAAGTCTGGACAAGATTGTTGACTCGGGCATTTTGTTCGTGGTGAATTCGGAGAGCGCGCTTCTCTCCCAGATTACCCACCATGGGTGCAAGAGTTATCACAGAGAGAAGTTTTTGGAACGGATCGACAGGAACAAGGAAACGAGTATCTTTGTCGACAATCTGATGCGCAACGCCCTGCGAGGCAACAAGATCAATTCGAGCGAGGTGACGCGTCTGGCGGCAAGCTATCTGGACGACATCACCTCGGATATAGACTGCACTCTTGCCTCCAAACTCGACGCCATTAAACAAAGCGACATTAGCGATCATTGCGTGGGGATGGCGGTTCTCGGCATGGCCATAGGCGTGGAAATGGGCATGGATGCTCCAAACGTGCGGACGATCGCAATTGCGGGACTGATCCATGACTGGGGAATGGCGTCCGTCCCCAAGGAAATCCGCGAAGCCCCCCGACAACTTACCGAGGACGAGTTCTTCGAGATTATGAAGCATCCGATATACACACAGAGGATGTTGGATCACATGTGCGGGGTATCCATGCCTGTGCCCTTGATCTGTTATCAGGTTCACGAGCGGCCCAATGGCAAGGGTTACCCGCAGGGCCGCTTCGGCGAACGTATACATCTCATGGCGAAAATCCTCGCGGTCTCCGACGCCTATAACGCGCTGACTTCGCCCCGGCCGTTCAGGCCGCCGCTAACTCCTTATGCGGCGATGGAATGCATCCTGCGTCAATCCGCGGCGGGCGATTTCGATCCGCAAGTCGTACGCGCCCTGCTGATGGTGCAATCGCTCTTTCCCATCGGCAGCTATGTGGTTCTGAGCGACGGCAGCGTAGCGCGGGTGCTCCGCCGCAACGGCGAGAAGTTCGCTCAACCGATCGTAAAGATCGTTCAAGATAACGAAGGAAAAGAAGTGC